>MELE01000225.1:7306-22986 GCA_001768615.1 Acidobacteria bacterium RIFCSPLOWO2_12_FULL_67_14b
CGCGGCTGGCGAGGATCTTCCGGATCGCATGGGGATCGAACGGCGCCGTGGCCGCCACGTACGGACCATCGCGGACGATCACGAGCACGAGCGTCCCGCCGATCGCGGCGAGGCCCGACACCAGCAGCATCGGCTCCCGCCACTTGCCGCCGAACATCGCGGTCAGCAAGTGCGGGAACGCCTTGCCGAGCGTGAGCGCGCCGATCAGCAGCCCCAGCGCGAAGCCGCGGCGCTCCTTGAACCAGCCCGCGGCGATCTTCATGCCCGGCGGATACACCAGGGCCAGGGCCGCGCCGGTCAGGAACCGCAGCGCGATCACCGTGGCCGTCCCCGGCGCGACGATCACGGCCGCGTTGGCGATGGCCCCGACCAGCGAGCCGACGAACATCAACGTGCGCGCGTGCAGGATGTCGGCGAGGTTGGCCAGCGCGCTCACCAGCGTGCCCGCGACAAACCCCGCCTGCACGGCCATGGTCAGCCACGCCGCGTGGTTTGGCGCGATGTCGAATTGCGCAACCAGCAGCGGCGTGACGGCGGTGGCGGAAAACCACAGCGTCATGCCGAGGAACTGCGCCAGCGAAACGACCGCCAGCATCCTCCACGCCGGTGATTCGGATCCCGGAGCCCGGATCCCGGAGCCCGACACGGATAGAATTGAGCCAGTCACAAGATGCAGTTACCGTACACCAAGAGGACGCTCGGCAACGGGCTTGACGTCATCGTCCACGAAGACCACCAGCTGCCCATGGTGGCGGTGAACGTCTGGTACCACGTGGGCTCGAAGAACGAGCGGCTGGGGCGCACCGGCTTTGCGCACCTGTTCGAGCACCTGATGTTCGAAGGGTCGGCGCACCACGATCACGGGTTCTTCCCGCCCTTGCAACGCGCCGGCGGCCTGCTGAACGGATCGACCAGCGCGGATCGCACCAACTACTGGGAAGTCGTGCCGACCGGGGCGCTCGAGCTCGCGCTCTGGATGGAATCGGATCGCATGGGGTTCCTGCTGCCGGCGCTGACCGAAGAGAAGTTCAACAACCAGCGCGACGTCGTGATCAACGAGCGCCGCCAGAACTACGAGAACCGGCCCTACGGGCT
Source organism: Acidobacteria bacterium RIFCSPLOWO2_12_FULL_67_14b (assembly GCA_001768615.1). Classification (GTDB taxonomy): domain Bacteria; phylum Acidobacteriota; class Vicinamibacteria; order Vicinamibacterales; family UBA2999; genus 12-FULL-67-14b. Next base: position 8,402 of record MELE01000225.1, read on the forward strand.
GGCGGGCATGGCGCTGTCGGCCGCGATGTTTCCGCCGGAGCATCCGTATCACTGGCTGACGATCGGCTCGGCGGACGACTTGCGGGCGACGTCGCTCGACGAAGTGCACGCCTTCTTCCAGACCTACTATCACCCGTCGAACGCGTCGCTCGCGCTGGCCGGCGACATCGAAACCGGGCCGGCCTTCGAATTGGCCGAGCGGTTCTTCGGCGACCTGCCTCCGGGCCCGGTGCCCGCCCCCGTGCGCGCGGAGGTCACGCCGCAGCCGGGCGGCAACCTCGTGCTCGAGGATCGCGTCGAGCTGCCGCGCGTGTATCTGAGCTGGCACTCGCCGGCGATGTTCGCGGCCGGCGATGCCGAGCTCGACGTGATGGCGGATGTGGTCGCGCACGGCAAGACGTCGCGGTTATATCGATCCTTGGTCTACGAGCGTCGTGTGGCCGCGGACGTCTCCGCGCATCAGAGCTCGCGGGAGATCGCCGGCGTGTTCCAGGTCGCGTGCACGGCGGCGGCCGGCGTGGCCCTGCCCGAGCTGCACACGGCGATCCGCGATACGATTGCGGAGATCATCCGGCAGGGTCCGACGGCCGCCGAACTGGAGCGCGCGCTGGCGCAAACGGAAGCGCAGTTCATCTACCGGCTGCAAACCATCGGCGGCTTCGGCGGCAAGGGCGATCAACTGAACGCCTACAACGTGTTTCGCGGCGACCCGGGGTACTTCGAGGCGGACCGCGAGCGTTATCGCGCCGTCACGGCCGGCGGCGTCGCCGCGGCGGCGCGGCGCTATCTCCAGGAGGCGCCCGCGGTGACGCTGAGCGTCGTGCCCTGCGGACGCCGCGAGCTGGCGATGCCGGGCGCCGATGAGGTCCGCGTCTCGTGAGCCCGGTCGATCGCAGCCGCCTGCCCCAGCCCGGTGCCGACCGCCCGTTCCACTTTCCCCGCATCGTCACGCGCACGCTGCCGAACGGGCTCGAAGTGCGCGCGGTCACGCATCGGGCGGTTCCCCTCGTGTCGATGGTGCTCCTCGTGCCTGGCGGATCGTCGGTGGACCCGGCGGATCGGCACGGGTTGGCGTCGATCACCGCGGGCCTGCTCGACGAAGGGAGCCGCGGGCAGTCGGCGCTCGAGGTGGCCGACCGCGTGGCCCGCATCGGCGGCGATCTCGATCTGGATGTCGGCGCCGACGCCGTGGTCGTCGCGCTGACCACGCTCGATCGGTTCCTGGAGACGGGCCTCGCGCTCGTCCACGAAATCGTGACCGAGCCGAACCTGGCCGACGACGACTTCAACCGGATCCGCAACCTGCGGATCGAGCGGTTGCGGCAGATGAAGGACCATGCCGCGGCCATGGCGGAGCGTGCGTTTGCGCGCGTGCTGTACGGATCGCATGCGTACGGCCACCTTGCCATGGGGACCGAGGCGGCGATGACGGCGATGACGGTCGACGACACGCGCGCGCTTCACGCCGCCCTGTTTGTGCCAGCGGGATCCACACTCGTGATTGCCGGCGATCGATCGGAAGAGGCACTGCTCGACGCCGCATCGGGGACCTTCGCCAACTGGCGGCCGGCCGCATCGGCGATGGCCGTGGATCGCGGGGCGGCGCTGGCCCCGCCTCCGCCGGCACCCCTGGTGCGGCTGGGCGTGGTGCCGCGACCTGGGGCCCCGCAGTCGGAGCTGCGCATCGGCCACGTGTGCGCGCCGCGCTCGACGCCCGACTATCACGCGCTGCTGACGCTCAACACGATGCTCGGCGGCCAGTTCGTGAGCCGCCTCAACATGAACCTGCGCGAAGACAAGGGCTACACCTACGGTGTGAGAACCGGCTTCGACCTGCGCAAGGGGATGGGGCCATTTGTCGTGCAAACCAGCGTCGGCACCGACGTCACCGTTCCGGCGATCATCGAGGTGCTGAAGGAGCTGCGCGACATTGCCGCCACCCGGCCCACGACCCCAGACGAGCTGGCGCTCGCGCGTGCAACGGTGAGCAAGGGCTACCCGCGCGGGTTCGAAACGGCCGTGCAAGTGGCCAGGTCCGTCGCGCAACTGGCCCTGCACGGCCTGCCAGATTCCTACTTCGAGGACTTCATTCCCCGCCTGTCCCAGGTCACCGAAGACGAGGTAAGCCGGGTTGCGCAGCAATATTTGTCGCTCGACCGATTGACCGCCATAATCGTGGGAGACGTGGATAAGATTGCCCAATCGCTGCCTGAACTGGGGCTCGGACCTCACCAGGCCTTGAATACTGAATTCTGAAGTCTTCCCTGTTCTGGTAGTTGATGAAGGCCGTTCGCTTTCACGCGCACGGGGGGCCCGATGTCCTCCGGCACGAAGAGGTTTCCGAGCCGATTCCCGGTCCAGGCGAAGCCCTGGTCCGCGTGCGTGCCTGCGCGCTCAACCACCTCGATCTGTGGCAGCGCCGCGGCATGGAGCGCGTGCAGATCCCGTTCCCGCATATTTCAGGGGCCGACGTCGCCGGCGAGGTCGTGAGCTCGCCGGAAGGCGAGTTTGCCGCCGGCCGCCGCGTGATGCTGCAGCCCGGCATCTCGTGCGGCCGGTGCGCTCATTGCCTCGACGGGCGCGACAACGAATGCCCGACCTACGACGTGCTGGGCTACCGTTCCGATGGCGGCTATGCGGAATACGTGAAGGTCCCGGTGCAGAACCTGATCGCCATTCCCGACGCGATTGGCTTTGTCGAGGCCGCCGCGTTTCCGCTCGCATTCCTCACGGCGTGGCACATGCTGATCACGCGGGCGCACCTGCGCGCCGGCGAAGACGTGCTCGTCCTCGGCGCCGGCAGCGGCGTGGGGCAGGCGGCCATCCAGATTGCGTGGCGTCACGGTGCGCGGGTCTTCGCCACCGCGGGCACCGACGAGAAGCTGGCGCGGGCACGCCAGCTCGGCGCCTACGAGGTTGTCAACCACACGATGGAAGACTGGCCGAAGCGGATCAAGGACTTCACCGGCGGCCGAGGCGTGGACGTGGTGGTCGAGCACACCGGCACCGCCACGTGGGACCACAGCCTCAAGAGCCTCGTGCGCGGGGGGCGGCTGGTGACCTGCGGCGCGACGACCGGGCACGACGCGCGGATCGACCTGCGCTTCCTGTTCGGGCGCCAGCTCTCGCTGCTGGGGTCCTACATGGGCCGGAAGGGCGAGCTGCTGCGCGCGGCGCCGTTCTTCTTCGCGGGCGAGCTGCGATCCGTGGTCGATCGGACCTACCCCCTGGCCGAGGCGGCCGAGGCCCACCGCCGCCTCGAGGCGCGCGCGCAGTTCGGCAAGATCGTGCTCGTCGTCTGAAACAACCGCCGTGCGGCTGTCGTCAAAGCTCTAGATGCAGGGGTGTATGATCCCTGCGTCGCAACCTATGGACGTCAGGATCCAGCGGAAGTCGTCCTTCGGCGGCAATCTCTTCAGCGTCGTCGGCATCATCGGGCTGCTGGCTGCCGTGATTGCCGGCGCCACGGTGTGGCTGCTGCTGACCGATCCGGTCACCGTTGCCGAGTCGATGGATTCGGGCGAGGTGACGCCGCTCGTCCAGTCGCTCGCCGGTTCTATATACGATGCCATCGTCAGGCTGCTGAAATACTTGTAGCTTTCAGGGGCGGCTCGCATTGACGATTGATGAATGGCGATTGCTCAATTGACAATGTGTCCTGTCAGTGTCCCGTCACAACCGCGTCGCCAAAAACCTTCCCAAGTACCAGCCATCGAGGTACTTGAAGGGCGCCGCGCCGGTTGAGTAGTGCCCGCACGGCAGCACGCTCACCTCGAGGGGCAGGCCGCGCCGCCGCATCTCGGCGATGAGTTGCGTCGACAGGTCCACCGGAAACGTCAGGTCGTAGGTGGCGTAGACCATCAGCGTCTGCTTGTCCTGCATCCGATCGAGGAACGACCACGGGCTGATCGGCGCCCACAGCGTCCGCAGATCCTCGCGCGTGACGTGTCCTTCGAGGCCCTCCCGCACGTGTTCCGTCGACAGGCCCCGCCACACCACGTCCCCGAAAAAAGGCGACACGTGATTGAGCGCCATCGCCTTGACCAGCGGCTCGTGGCACGCCGTGAGCAACGAGAGGCACGACCCCAGGCTGGTGCCGAGCAGCCCGAGGCGGTCGTAGCCCTGGTCGCGCAACCACCACAGCGCCAGGCGCACGTCGCGCACGGCCTGCCGGCAGACCTGCAGCGTGCGGACGATGTTGGCGCTGACGATGTAGTCGGCGCGCGTGAGCTCGGGCGGCATGCGCTGGTCGTGATACGGGAGGCTGATTCGGAGCGAGGCGATGCCCAGCTTCGACAGCAGCTTGCAGAGACCGACGTGGCCTTCCCGGTCGGAATTCCACTGCGCCATCACCACGACCGCCTTCCGCGGCGGCGTGACCCCGCGCTTCGGCTTCCGGATCGGATCGGCGGGGAAGTAGCGCGCGCGAACGACGTTGTTCTCCGGATGCGGCGTGGTGAAGCCGCTGGGGAACGTCAGCAGCCCGGCCTCACCCTTCGCGCGGACGTCCGGCGTCGACGGGGCGAACGTGTAGGTCGTCGGCTCAGGTGTGTAGAACGCGTCGGTGTCTTGCATGACTCGCCCAACCCATTCCGCGATTCGCGCGCGCGCATCTGAAGGCTGATGGCCGATGGCTGAAGGCTGATCAATCCACTCCTCGCCCCATTCGAAGGGGCGGACGAGACGCTCGTGCCGGCTGACCTCGGCGAGTCGCTGTTCCCAGCGGTGGAAGTAATCGCGAATCATCCGGCGTTGGCGATCGCGCGTTCGACGGCGAGCGCGGCCTGCACGAGCGCCGGCGTCCTGCCCTTGTGGCCGACCAGCTGCAGCCCGATGGGCAGGCCCGCGGGCGTCGTGCCGCTCGGCAGGGAAATCGCCGGGTGCCCGGACAGGTTGAAGGGCTGCGTGCATCGCAGCATGAGGGTGCGCACCGCCTCGGGCCCGCCCTTGACCGGCATCGTCGAGGCGCCGATCGGCGGCGCGGGAATCGACAGCGACGGCAGCACGAGCGCGTCGACGCCGTCGAGGGCGCGATCGACCTCGGCCGCGATGATCGCCTTGCCGCGGAGCGCGCGGACGTAGTCTTCGGCCAGGACGTAGCGCGCCATTTCCAGGCGAAGCCGGACGTTGGCCGTGTAGTCCCCGGGCCGCGACACCAGCGTGCGCGCGTGATATTCGGCCGCGTCACCGAAGACGAGGTGCAGGTAGATCGCCGGCATGTCCGTGGCGTGCGGGATCGCGACCTCGGACACCGTCACGCCCATCTTCCGCAGCGACTCGATGGTAGCGAGCGTGACCCGCTCCACGTCGGCGTCGAGCCGATCGAACAGGTAGCCGGTGAGCATGCCGAGGCGCAGGCCCTGGAGCGGCGCGGCCTCCAGGGACGCGGCCGCGTGCCGGTCGCGCGGCAGCATCGAGTTGTACTGGATCCACGCATCCGTGACCGAGGCGGCCAGCGGGCCCACGTGATCCAGCTGGCGGCTGAGCGGCACGACGCCCGCCACCGACACCTGCCCCCACTCCGGCTTGAGGCCGACGATGCCGCACGCGGCGGCGGGAATGCGGATCGATCCGCCGGTGTCGGTGCCGACCGTGCCGAGCGACATGCCGGTGGCGATGGCGATGGCCGAGCCGCCGCTCGATCCGCCGGGCGACCGCGTGGCGTCGACGGGATTGCGCGCCAGGCCGAAGGCAGAGTCTTCGGTGGTGGTGCCGAACGCGAACTCGTGCAGGTTGGTCTTGCCGACGAAGACGGCGCCCGCGGCCCGGAGGCTGGCGGTCACGTCCGCATCCGCACTCGCGATGTGATCCTTCCGCACGAGCGACGCCGCCGTCGTCGGCAGGCCCTTCTGATCGAGCAGGTCCTTGAGCGACACCGGAATGCCGTGGAGCGGTCCCAGGTAGCGGCCGCCGGCGATGTCTTGGTCGGCCTTGCGCGCGGCGGCCAGCGCCAGGTCCGCCGTCACGGTGATGAAGGCGTTCAGCTTCGGGTTGAGCTCCTCGATCCTCGACAGGCACTCTTCGGTGAGCTTCTCGGACTTGAGCGCACCCCTGGACAGTCGCGGCGCGGCCTCGGCGATGGTCATTGGCGGGGCCTGCCCTGAGCGACGCCGGCGCTTTCGCCGGCGGAGTCGAAGGGGGTCTCCTTGCTGGCATCGTCGTTCCAATCGGCCGCACGCAAGCGCTCGGTGGCCTGCGCCAAGCTGTCCAGCATCGGAATCAGTTCGGGAAGCCCCCGCCCTTCGGCGTCGGCCTTCGCCATCTCGAGCCAGTCGGCAATCATCATAAGCAGCCTTCAGCCTTCAGCCTTCAGCCACCTATTTTGACCGAAACCGAGACGCCGTCGCCAACCTGCAGGAACGACGTGTAGAGCCGGGGGTCCGCCGCGAGGGCGCGGCTGAATGAGACGATGGCGGCAGTGTCTTCAGCCGTGTACTTGAGGTGGTGGACGTAGCCGGGAATCACTTCGCCGTTCCAGAGGATGTTGTCGGCCACGAGCAGCCCACCCGGGCGCAGCAACTCGATCAGCCGATCGCGCATCGGCTCGTAGAGCTGCTTGTCGCTGTCCTGGAAGATCAGGTCGAACGGGCCGGCGATCTTGTGGAGAAACCGCGTGGCATCGCCCACCATCACGCTGACGCGATCGCCGAGGCCCGCCGCGGCGAAGTGATCGCGGGCCCGGCCGGCTCTGTCGGCGTCGTATTCCATCGTGATCAGCATGCCGTCTGCGGGGAGCGCGGTGGCCAGCCACAACGTGGAGTAGCCGATGCAGGTGCCGATCTCGAGAATCCGGCGCGCGCCGCACGAGAGCGCGAGCGTGTGCAGCAGCGCGCCCGTATCCGGATACACGAGCGGCAACCCCTCGGCCTCGCCCTCGGCGGCGATGGTGCGAAGGCGGGGATGCGGCTCGCGCCTCATCCCGGCGAGATAGCCCAGCACCGGTCCGGGCGTCAGCGGCGGCATGCAACGGGAGATTGTACCCGGGGTTGGCGCGAGGCCGTTGTGCGTCATAATGCGCCGCGGGTCCCCTGATGTTCTCGCCGCGTATCGATGGCAGCGTGCCGATTCGGACCGGGCCGGCGCGGTTCCTGGAGGGCTTCCGCCGGCGGGTCGAAGCCGGGCTCGTCTCGGGGCAGCCGCAGCCGCGGTCACGCTACCTCGTGACCAAGGTGTCTGACGCCCGAATCGAGGTCGCGGCCGCCGACTGGAGCACGGCGGTCGCCGTGGGGCTCAACGAGGTCGAGATCCACGCACCCGGCAACGGCCGCGCCGCCTACACCGTCCGCTACCGGCGGTGGGCCGCCTTCGTGCTCGTACTGAGCGGCATCATCGGGATCACGCTGCTGGCGACGTTCTGGTGGCTGGACCTGCCCACGTATGTCGAACAGAATCCCGGCGCCATGATTCCCGGGCTGTCGACCCGGACGTCGGTGGGCCTGGCATGGGGCATGGCCGGGTTCTGGGGCTTCGTCTTTCCGTGGCTCCTGATCGCCGGCCACAAGCCCACGCTTCGACGCCTGATCGAAGGCATCATCCGCGACGTCGATACGCACGAGGGGCCGTAAGCGGCGCCGTTGGCGCGTGCAGTCACCGGGGCAGCGCTTCCAGAAGCCTCGCCGGCGCGTCGATGTTCGTCGGGGGTCTCGCCTGATTCCGCTCACCCTCCGAGAAAACGTATTGGCCTGGCGTGCTAAGAGTGATGGCCGTCGGTATCAACGCGGTGCCCACGTTCACAAAGTATTTTCCGGGCGTGTAGATACCGTTATTCGTGGGCCCGCCGATGGAGAGATTGGCCACGGTCGGTGTGCCACCGGCAGGGGCCATCTGCGCGGAATCGTACAGGATTTGTACGGCCGCCGCCGCCGCAATCGCGAACGCGTCATTGCCGTGGTTGCTGAATGGCGGGTCAATCACCGCGTTGGCAGGAAACCCGGTGATAAAAGTGGCTGCCGCCGGATCAATACCCACATCGCCGGCGACGGCGGAGCCCGCTCCGTTGGCGTGCACGCCCGCGCCACCGACGATGCCGTAGCTGGCCGCCGCGCCCACTGTCTGGGCCCAGGTGGTGGAGGGAGCGCAAAGAAGTGCGACGAACGCTCGAACTCTACCGTTTGGGGCAATTCGACGACTGTTCTCTTTTGTACAGGAGGGCCGAAGTGCGTGCAGTACTTTGGCGATCATGTATTACATCGTGGAGACGGCGAAAGCATTCGATCAGGCGTCGGCAGACCTTGAAGCCGCCGTCAAGCGCCACGGCTTCGGCGTGCTGCACGTGCACGACCTGGGCGCCACGCTGCGCAGCAAGGGCCTGGCGTTCGACGAACAGTGCCGGATCTTCGAGGTGTGCAACCCCGGGCAGGCCGCGAAAGTGCTGGCCGCCGACATGCGCCTGAACATGGCACTGCCGTGCCGCATCTCGGTGTTCACCGACCACGGCCAGACGCGCATCGGCCTGATCAAACCGGTGGCGATGCTGTCGGCCCTGTCCAAGGATCCGGCGTTGATCCCGGTGGCCAACGAAGTCGAGGAGAAGACGCGCCTGATGGTAGACGAGGCGAAGTGAAGGCTCGGACCTCATGTTCGGCCTGCGGGATCGATTCGATCACGCCGACGGCCAGTTCGTGGGTGAACGCCATCTCGCCCGGGTTGCCGGCGACGGCCGGCGTGATGACCTGGATCGGCTCCGCGCCCTGCGCGGCCACCCATGTGGCCGGGAGGCAGAGCGCGACGATCCAGAGAACGGCTGTGCGGGTTTTCATGAGAGACCTCTGCCAACCGAGAGGTGGTGCAACTGCGATACCACGCGCCGGGTGCGGTTTTGGTGAGGGTTACCGATGCTCCGGGCGTCAACGCGGGGCTGGGCCCGGGCTTTTTCGCGCGGCTGGGGATGAATCCTCAGTCTTGCAGCTGCTCTTCGTGGGACGATAAGATGCCGATTCTTCTTAGGAGCACGTGGCTTACCGGGTCTTACAAGGTTGTCCTCGCTGCGGCCGGTTTCCCCTGCGCCCGTCTCGCTTGCACGGGACATGGGACCGGTTACGCCATCGGTTCACGCAGAAGTGGCCGTTCCGGTGCCGTGCCTGCGGCTGGCGCGGGTGGGCGGATCGGAACTGGGATCGCCGCCAGGTTTCGTCCTCGTCCGGACACCGTCTCGGGCGCCGTGCCGAGGATCGGGAGTAGAGGTCTCTCATGAAAAAGTCACTCACCGTCTTGACGTGCACGGCTGTCGTCGCCGTCGTCTCGGGCCTCCTCGTCGCGCAAGCGCCGGTGCCCGCACAACCGCCGCGTGGCGCCTCGGGTCCGCCCGAGCATGCCAAAGTGACACCGATCAACAACCTGCCCAACCCGTACGAAACCGTGCGGAACTGGGGCACGCTGCCCGATGGACGGCGATGGGGATCGGTGAGCGCCATCAACGTCGATGCCGACGGCAAGCACATCTGGGCGGGCGATCGATGCGGCACCAACTCATGTGCCGGCTCGACCGTGAACCCGATCGTCAAGCTGGACCCGAGCGGCCAGGTGGTCCAGAGCTTCGGCGCGGGGGTGATCCTGTGGCCTCACGGGATGGACGTCGACAAGCAAGGCAACGTGTGGGTCGTCGATGCGCGGTCGGCCACGCCCGCCGAGCTGAAGCAGTATCCCGACGCGAAAGGCAAGGGCCACACCGCCATCAAGTTCAGCCCGCAGGGGAAGGTGCTGTTGACGCTCGGCACGCCGGGTGAAGCCGGCAACCCGCCGACCCACTTCACCGAGCCCAACGACGTGCTCGTGGCCCCGGACGGCGGCATCTTCGTCGCTGAAGCGCACGGGGCCCAGTTCCTGGATCAGGATCCGCCGAACGGGGTCGGCCGCATCTCCAAGTTCGCGCCTGACGGCAAGTTCATCAAGACCTTTGGATCGTATGGCTACGGCGCGAGCCAGTTCCGCGGGCCGCACTCGCTCGCGATGGATTCGAAGGGACGCCTCTTCGTGGCGGACCGCGGCAACCGGCGGATTCAGATCTTCGATCAGGAAGGCAAGCATCTCGACACGTGGTATCAGTTCAGCCGGATCAGCGGGCTGTACATTGATCGCAACGACGTCCTCTACGCGATCGACTCGGAATCCGACGACAACTACAACCCGGGCTGGCGCAAGGGACTCCGGGTCGGCAACGCCCGAACCGGCGAGGTCTGGTACTTCGTGCCCGAGCACGTCTCGAAGCAGGCGTCGGGCATGGGCGGGTACGGGTCGATGGGCGAAGGCGTGGCGGTGGATGCGCAGGGCAACGTCTACGCGGGCGAGGTCGGACCCATCCAGGGACTCACGAAGTTCATCCCGCGCCTGAAGCGCTGAGGTTGCGCCGCGGGTCTGCTAGGAGACCGGGTGATTCGCGTGTCCGGCACGCCACGCGAGGTAAACCGCGCACTGCTCCGCGGTCGCGACCTCGCAGAGACAGCTCTTCTCGCGACGGACCGCGCCGCACTCTTCGCAGACCTCCAGCTTGTCGCAGCGCACGTAATCGCGGTACACGGTCCGGGCCCACATGTCGGGCTCCTGGGCCGTCAGGGTCTCGGCCGTGGCCACCCGCGGGCGCCAGTGATGGTGTTGCCACTCGACGTTCAAGAAGCGCTTGGTGCAGCTCATGAGGCCTCCCGTTCAGGGCACCAGTTGCAAGAGCCGCTCCAGACGAGCCGGTGTTGGCGCCCGCGGCGATCGCCGCAGTGGACCGATTCCCACCCCGCGAAAACACGCGCAGGTGGGGAATTTCCCTCGGCGGTTGAGCATCCTGAGGCCGTGCGCGCTATCATCCGGTTCCGTCACCAGTTTCCTGGAGCTACGCCACCATGCGACATGTCCTCGCGTTGACCTTGATCGCCGCCTCCGTCTGGGCGGCGCCGGCCGCCATGCAGGAGTACGACATCGTCATCCTCAACGGCCGCGTGCTCGATCCGGAGTCGGGTCTCGATGCCGTGCGCAGCGTTGGTGTGCGCGGTAACACCATCGCGGCCATCGAGGCCGGGCCCTTGCGAGGCCGGAACATCATCGACGCCGGCGGATTGGTGGTCGCGCCCGGCTTCGTCGATCTGCATCGTCACGGGCAGGACGACGAGAATTACCGGCACGCCGCGCTGGACGGGGTGACGACCGTGCTCGAGCTCGAAGTCGGCACCCCTGACGTCGAGCGCTGGTATCGGGAGCGCGAGCCCGGCCGCCTGATCAATTACGGCGTCGCCATCGGGCACATCGGCGTGCGCATGGCGGTGATGGGCGATGTCGGGGACTTCCTGCCGAGCGGTCCCGCGGGCAGCGCCGTGGCGTCGGATGCGCAGGTGGCCGAGATGGCGCGGCGCATCGACGAGGGCCTGCGGCAGGGCGCCGTGGCCGTCGGGTTCGGCACGGCGTACACGCCGGCCGCCTCACCGTGGGAAGTGCTGGAGATGTTCCGCGTGGCCGGACGTCATGGCGCGTCCGCGCACATTCATGTCCGGCGCGGCGTGGAGGGCGTGCAGGAGGCCCTGGCCAACGCCGTCGCGACCGGCACGCCGCTGCACATCGTCCACATCAACAGCACGGGCGGCAACGACGTCGGCCGGATGCTCGCGCTCATCACCGACGCCCAGCGCCGGGGCCTGGACGTCACCACCGAGGCCTATCCCTACAACCGCGGGTCGACGCGGATCGAGTCGGCGCTCTACGACAACTGGGAGCGGATGAGCGACGACGACATCGGACAGGTGCTCTGGGCGGCCACGGGTGAGCCGCTGACGCGCGAGAGCTTCGCGCGGTACCGCAAGACCGGCGGGTCGGTGATCCAGCGGCCGGGACGGATGGAGAACGTGCAGACGGCGATCAACAGCCCGATCACGATGATCGCGAGCGACGGCAGCCAATTACGAAACGGCCGGGGCCACCCGAGGGCCACCGGCACGTTCTCGCAAGTGCTGGGCCGCTACGTCCGGGAGGCGGGCTCGCTGTCGCTGATGGAGGCTCTCCGCAAGATGACGGTCATGCCGGCGCGGCGGCTCGAGGCCCGCGTCCCGGCCATGCGCAACAAGGGCCGGGTGCGTGTCGGCGCGGACGCGGATCTGGTGATCTTCGACGCGCAGCGCGTCATCGATCGTTCCACCTATCAGCAGCCCGGCCTCGCTCCCGAGGGCATCGCGCACGTCATTGTCAACGGCACGCCCGTCGTCGCCGCGGGTCGCGTGGTGGACGGTGCGGCGCCGGGGCGCGCGATTCGCGCGGCCGCGGGCGCCGCCAAGTGAAGCGCCCAGGTTCAGCGCGTGAATGGTGGGCAGGTCGCTCAGGGGTGTCCGGCGGCCAGGAGGGCCTCCGCCATGGCCTCTCCGACCACCCGTTGGGCGCGCTCGTTGGGGTGACCGTCGAACAGGGAAACGTAGGTGTTGAACGAGTTCAAGCGCCGGGTCGGGTCGACCACGCGGAACCCATCCGACTCGGCCAGCGCCCGCACCCGATCGTGTAGTGGCTGAAGCGGGTAATCGCCGGTGAACGGCAGGAGCGGATACATCACCATCCAGCGCTCAAGGACCCGCGCCCCTGCGTGTGCGCGGAAGGTGCGGAACTGGTGCTCGAAGGCCTCGCCTTCGAGCGTGCCCGGCGCGAAGCGCGTCAGCAGGTAGTCGGTGTAGGTGCCTTCAACCGGCGGCAGGTGCTTCGAGAGCGCGAAATCCAGCACGAAATACAAGTAGGACGCCCGCAGTTCCTGATGCCAGGGAGATCGCTGCCACCATCGCGTCACATTGAGCTCGCGATCCTCCCAGATATCGATGTCGTTGACGAAGAACTGGTATACGAGGATGTCGGGCTCGATCTGGCCGACCCATCGGTCGAAGTCCCTCAGGTCTTCGCTGAGGTTGTGGCCGGACTCGGCCACGACGGCCAGCTCGTGAGGTCGGCCGTTGGCGCGAAGCCGATTCACCATGATCTCCGGCCAGAGGTCGCGCCAGTCGCGCACCGCCTGTCCATACGTGATCGAATCGCCAATCACCATGATGCGCGGCACGCCCGGCGTCTTGGGACCGGTGTCGAAGCTGCCGCGGTGGTTCGCGTCCTTGTTGACGTATTCGAATGGATGGAACCCGGGGCCGTATCCCGTGCGACGCCCCTGGTCGCGATACGCGACGCGCAGCACGGCTTCTCCGGTCACAACGAAGACGAGAAGAGAGAAGAGCAGCCGCTTCAGGAGCGGTTGGAGGCGAGGCACCTCGGGAGTGTCCCACACCCACGAAAACGCTGCGACAATCCAGCATGCCTATGACCCGCCCGCTGATTGGTGTTTCCAGGCGGGGTCGCCTCGGCATTGGAAATTCGAAACCGACGCTTCACCGCGATCTATTCGGATGCGCGGACGCTCCTCTTCGATGCCGGCGGACGCTAGCGCTGCCGCTCAGCGATCCAGATCGTAGAGGACCGTGGCATCCCTGCCGCGCGCGGCAATTTTCTCCTCGAAGAGTTTGACGATGAGGTCGCGCCGCGTGAGCATCGTCTTGATTTCGTCCTTCGTGAGGGTCTTGCCAACGACGGAGACGACGCTTTCTTCAGTGAGGCCGCGCATCCCGGCGAGCAGGGTGCGGTCGCACCGCTCGAGCAGTCGGGGTGTCTTCAGCGTGGTATTGAACCTGAACGTCCGTGTGTGATCGATCATCCACAGCTTCCCATCCGAGCTCCACAGCTGGTTTCCCACATTCCTGTCGCTGTTCGAAATCAGCTCGTCGAACACCCGCATGACGTGAATGTACCCTGCGGTTCTGTTAGGGTTCCATTCGGCCGGCACGGTCTTCAATTTGATGCGCTTGAGCCGCTCCCTCTCCTCCATCAGCACGTCGTCGACCCACCATGTCATGGATGCCTGTCCGCGATCGACGCGCCGCTCGACCGATACCGGAACGTTGTCGAGCCCCAACAGCCGGGCCAGCCGGTATGCCGCAACATTGAACCGGTAGGTATCCCTGAAGTTCAGTTCGGTCTGTCCTTTGTCAGGCGTAAAGACAAACTTCGAAATATCGACCGTCTGGATCTGCGCATCGTGGGTCAACTGGCCATCGGACAGCGTTGCGCGCTTCGCTCCTGTGACGCCTTTGTTGATGTCTCTGGTCTTGAGGATCTTGGCGTTGAGCAGAAACTGCTCCTGCTGTGCGTCCGAAAGGACGGGCTGCGTTAGTACAGCTGCATCCTGTGCGGCCCACAGCGGTACCGCCGACGAGATCACGCTGACAAGGGCGAAGCGTCCCAGGAATGCGGTGCGCCGAGCTAATCGCATAGTGCCTCCTTGTCGGCGAGTGGCAGAAGATCGATGGAGGTGGCGATTCTAGCGAGAGGACCATCGTCACCGGTCGCCGTTGATCCGAAACGGTAGATGGCCTGCACGTCAGACACCGCGGTGCGAATAGTGTCTACCGCCGCCGAGCTGGCGGCTACTTCTTCGGCACCGCCGCCATCAGGATCGCCATCGCCTTGCCGAGCGACTTCCTGACACCGGCCTGGCCCTTGTAGTTCCCGAGACGCACGATCACCAGGTCGTGGGAGGGCACGATCCACACCGATTGCCCGCCGGCTCCATTCATGGCGTACGCCTCTTT
>MELE01000226.1:0-23311 GCA_001768615.1 Acidobacteria bacterium RIFCSPLOWO2_12_FULL_67_14b
CATGGCCGCGCTGCTCGAGCCGCCGGCCGACCTCCCCGACGTGTCGTCGTCCCCGGCGTTGCCGGGTGTCGTGCTGACGTCGCAGCAGGTCTACTGGCGCCGGTGGGCCCCGCACGCGATCGAGCAGCGGACGCTGACGCCGGCGACGGCCGCCGGCTTCCGCGAGCTGTGCGAGGTGGCCGCGTTCAAGGACGAGCTCGCGGCGCGCCTGCAGCGGTTCGGGATCGACGGCAAGGCCGGCGCCGAGCGGATGCGGACGTACACCCGGCTGTCCCAGCGCCTCGACGCGGCGCTGGGGCGGTTTAAGTTGACCGCGTTCGGCAAGCCGGCCGACGGTGGTGGTGGTCGGCGCCAGGAGCCCGGGGCGGTGAATCCATTTGCGCAGGTGGGGCCGTAATGGTGCAGACGTCTGCACGGGCCGAGGGCGAGCGGTGACCGCCCGGAACTACGTCGCGCTGGCGCGGCAGTACGAGGACGCGGTCCTGGCTGGGACGATTGCCGTCTGTAAATGGGTGCGGCTGGCGTGCGCGCGGAACCGGCGCGATCGGGAACGGGCGCGGACGGACGCCTTCCCGTACTACTTTGACGAGGCGGCCGCCGTAAAAATCTGCACGATGGCCGAGCTGCTGCCGCACATCAAGGGCCCGAAGGCGAAAATTATCGGCCGCGATGACCAGGGGCGGTCGCTGTGGAACCCGATCGTGCTCGAGCCGCACCAGTGCTGGTTCCTGACGACGCTCTTCGGCTGGAAGCGGGTCGACAACCACCTGCGGCGCTTCCGCGTGGCGAAATACCTGGTGCCTCGGAAAAACGCCAAGTCGACGCTGGCCGCCATCATCGCGCTCTTCATGCTGACGGCCGACGGCGAGAGCGGCGCCGAGGTGTACAGCGCCGCGACGACACGGCCGCAGGCGAAGGTCATCGCCGAGATCGCCTGGCAGATGGCCTTCCGCTCGCCGCAGTTCCGCGAGTACTTCGGCGTGAAGCTGGGCGCGAAGAGCAGCCTCACGCTGTCGGTGCCGGACCTGGCCGGCAAGTTCGAGCCGCTCTCGGCCGACGCGCACACGCTCGACGCGCTGAACATCTCCTGCGCCCTCATCGACGAGCTCCACGCGCATCGCACCCGGGCGGTCTACGACGTCATCGACACGGCGACCGGCGCCCGCCCGCAGCCGCTGCTCCTGATTACGACGACGGCTGGAGTCGACATCGGCGGCATCTGCTACGAGAAGGTGCAGTACCTGCACGCCGTGCTCGAGGGCGTCTTCGCGGACGAGCAGTTCTTCGGCATCGAGTACACCATCGACGAGGGCGACGACTGGCGCGCCCAGGCGGTGCTGCGGAAGGCGAACCCGAACTACGGCGTCAGCGTCGACCCCGACGACCTGGCGCGCAAGGTGCGCGAGGCCGAGCGGTCGCCGGCGGGCGTGAACAATTTCCTCACGAAACACTGCAACGTCTGGGTCCGCGCCGAGTCGACCTGGATGCCGGTGGACGAGTGGCGCGCGTGCGGTCATCCGGAGCTGCGCGTCGAGGACTGCGCCGGCGTGTCGTGCTGGCTCGGCATCGATCTGGCCGAGACGCGCGACATCATGGCGAAGGTGCTGGGGTTCCGCGTGGAGCGCGCGCGTCACGAGGCGCTCTTCGCGCGGCTCCTGGCGATCGCCGCGCCGCCGGCGCCGGAGACCATAGAGACCCTCTACGTGGTGTTTTCCCGGTTTTATCTGCCGGAGCAGACGATCGAGCAGTCGCCCATCGCGCAGGTCGCGGGCTGGGTGCACGCGAAACACCTGGTCCAGACGCCCGGGAACGTGGCCGACTTCGGGCGGCTCGAGGATGACATCCTGGAGGATTGCGCGCGCTTCGACGTGCAGGAGGTGTGCTTCGATCGCGCGCTCGCCGCGGCGGTCATGCAGTCGCTGCAGCGGAAGCTCGGCGACCAGCCGCCGGTCATCGTCATCAAGCAGTCGGTGGAAGTGATGGACCCGGCGATGAAGACCACTGAGCGCCTGGTGCTCGGGCGACAGCTGCTCCACGACGGGAACCCGGCCGGCGTCTGGATGATCACGAACGTCGTCGTCGAGCGGAACTACAAGGACGAAATCTACCCGCGGAAGGCCGGCGGGAAAGACTCGCACAATAAAATTGACTTTGCGATGGCGCTCTTCAACGTCATGTCGCGGGCCTACGAGCCCGCGCCGGCGTCGCCGCCGTGGGACGGCCGGATTCCATCGCTCGAGGAGTATTTGTGACGATGCCTGAGACCCCCGACTTCGAACAGATCGCGCGCGACCTCGTGCTCGGCCTCAACAAACAGACGTGGGATGGCGACGAGGAAGCAGCCGCGTTGGGTGCGATTGCCGAGCAGCTCCGTCAAGTCTGGAACGCCCGCGGCGCCGCGGACGTGAAGGCGTTGTTCGAGACGCGCGATCGGATGGCGGTCGGCGATCCCCTGGATCAATCACGCGCCGTCGGGCTGGAGCGCGTCATCGACGATCACTTGGCTCCCGCGCTCCGGAGCTTGGACCGATGATCGTCGCCGGCGCGGTGTGGCTCCGGCGCCTCCTCCAAGCCACGATCGTCTGGTGGGGCGCGATCCGTGCCGCCGGGCGCATCCTGCGCGGCGATCTGGATACGGTCGTGTTCGGGGCCGGGTTGGCCGTGCTGTGTCTCAGCGTCGCGCAGTGGTCCCGGCCGCTCGCCGGCGTGATTGTGGGCGGCGTGCTGATGGCGGTCGCCGCGTGGCCCTTTCTCAGGATGAGGAACGACGAATGAGCCTCCTTTCAGGACTGATGACCGGGCGCCTGCAGGCCTCGACCCCTGGGCCGCTGGATGACTTCTGGTACGGGCCGGCGGGCGCGGTGACCGCGGCCGGCCTTCGCATCGACGCGGCGGGCGCCCGGAAGATCAGCGCCTGGTACCGCGGCCGCGACATTCTGGCCACCTCGCTCGCGATGCTGCCGCTCATCGTCTACCGGCGGTTGCCTGGTGAGGAAGGACGCGAAGCGGACCCGCGGCATCCGCTGCACGACGTCCTGCACCGGAAGCCGAACGTCTGGCAGGACGCGTTTCAGAACCGGCGTGAGGCGATGTTCCACGTCATCGACTACGGGTGGCACTACGCGGAGATGATCGAGGGCCCGCGCGGGTTCGTGGACCAGTTGCAGCCGATTCACCCGACGCTGGTGACCCCGGAGCAGGTGCTCTCCGGCCCGTCGCGCGGCCGGTGGCTGTTTCATATCCGCGACCCGAAGAGCGGCGGCGTGAAGACGACGAAAACGCAGGACGAAATCTTCTACCTGCGCGGCGCCGACGGCAAGGGCATCCTCGACTACGCGCGCGACAGCCTGGGCCTCGGCGTGGTCCTCGAGCAGTACGCCTCGAAGCTCTTCTCGCGCGGGGCGATGAACGGCGGGCTCATCGAGGGCCCACCCGGGCCGGTCAATGCGGACGCGATGAAGGCGGCCGCTGAATCGTTCAAGACCGCGATCGGCGACTGGCACATGCCGCGGATGCTGCCGAACGGCGCGAAGTGGCATCAGAGCACGATGGAGCCGGAGAAGGCGCAGTTTATTCTCAGCCGGAAGTTCACGGTCGTCGACATCGCGCGCTGGCTCGGCCTGCCGGCGCACATGCTGAGCGAGGTCGAGACGGCCGGCGTCACCGGGCTCGAGCAGCGCGGCCAGGAGTTCGTCACGTTCAGCCTGGGCGGCTGGCTCTCGCTCTGGGAGTTCGCCATCAACGACCAGTTGATTCTGCGACCGGAGACCTACTTCGCCGAGTTCACCAGGGACGCGCTGGCGCGCGGCGAGCTGCGGGCGCGGTGGGAGGCGTACGTGTCGAGCACGAATGCCGGGATCCGGACGCGGAACGAAGTGCGGCGCCTCGAGAACCTGCGCAGCCTGCCCGGGCTCGATGCGCCGCTCGACCCGCAGAACATCACGGGGAAGGGCGCGAAGGGTGGGCCGCAGGATAACCAGCGGCCCGGGCGCGCGGGGGACTCGGAGGCACGCCTCGATCAGGCCCGGGCAATCGCGACGGCCGCGGCCGGGCGCCTCCTCCGGAAGGAAATCGCGGCGGTGCAGAAGCTGGCGGTGCGATACGCGGCCGACGCGGACGCGTTCGCGTCGGCCGTCGCCGACTTCTACACGGCGCACGTGGACCTGGTGGTGCAGACGCTCCAGATGCCGCGCGCGGCCGCTGAGGGCTACTGCGCTGGGCAGGCCAGCCAGATCGTGAGCGGAGACTGGGTGGCCGCGGTCGAGACGTGGCAGACCGACCACTACGCCGCCGGCCTGGCCGGGCTGGCGCTCGATGAGGAGGCCGCGTAATGACGATTCGACCCTTTAGACCCCTGGCCGGCGATGTCCCGATCGTCGGCCGGCCCTTCACCGTGAACGGTGGCTTCCCGACCGCGCTCATCACGTGCGGGTGCGACGCGAAGACGCCGGTGCTGCTCGTCGGCGTGGTGCCCTCGGTGTGCCCGGCGTGCCGGCGCGTGTTCGTCGTGCAGAAGTTTGCCTTCGATGGGGAGACCGGCTCGGTGCAGGTCTCGCTCAGGCTCGGACAAATGGCGGATGCCCCGCCCGCACCGGGAGGAGTTCCATCATGAGCGTCGTCAAGTACGGCCACATCCTCAGCTACGTGGCGTCCACGCCCTGGGCGATCCTGCCCGACAAGATGCAGGAGCTGCTGTCGGTCCTCGCGTTCCGGGCGGCCGGCGGCGAGTTCACCGCCGACGAGATTCGGGCACGGCTCGGCGAGGACGGCGGCGCGCCGCCGGCGGCCGCCAAGCGCGGCGCCGTCGCGGTGATTCCGCTGCGCGGCGTTATCGCCCACCGGATGGGCACGATGGCGGAATCGAGCGGCGGCATGAGCGCCGAGCGGTTCACGAAGCTGGTGCAGCAGGCGGCGGCCGACGACAGCGTCGGGTCGATCCTGATCGACGTGGACTCGCCTGGCGGCACGATTGCCGGGTTGACGGAGGCGGCGGATGCGGTCTTCGCCGCCCGCGACGCCAAGCGCGTCGTGGCGATCGCCAACGCCACGATGGCGAGTGCCGCCTACTGGATTGCCAGCCAGGCGCACGAGCTCGTGGCGATTCCCTCCGCGCTCGACCGGTGCATTGGGTCGATTGGCGTCTTCACCGTGCATGAGGACCTCAGTGAGCATCTCGCGAAGGAAGGCGTGAAGATCACGCTCATCCGGGCCGGCAAGCACAAGGCCGAGGTCACCCCGTTCGCGCCCCTCAGCGACGAGCAGCAGGCCGAGCTGCAGGCGGGCGTCGATGCGGCATATGGGGTGTTCGTCAAGCACGTCGCGCGCGGCCGCGGCGTGCCGGTGGCCGACGTCCGGAAGGGCTACGGCGAGGGTCGCGCGCTGTCGGCGGTTGACGCGCAGGCCGCCGGCCTCATCGACCGGATCGCGACGTTCGACGAGACGCTGGCGCGCCTGGTCGGCCGCGGTTCGCGCGCGGGCGCCGGCATGCGGGCCGCAGTGGAGAGCGTGTCGAGTGCGGCCGCCGACGGGCGCGTGCTGGCTGGCGATGAGCTCGCTGAGGCGACGGCGGCTGTGGCGGAAAGCCTTGCTGCCGGCGGACCGCCCGATGATGAGGAAATGCGACGCCGGCTCGAGCGGTTCTGATGGCGAAGCGCGGCCGGCCGGCGCTGTCGAATGACGCACCGTCCACGTATATCTGCTTGAAGGTCGAACCGGAGCTCTACGACCGCACGTTCCGGGCGGCACGTGACGCCAGGGTTTCGGTTCCTGAATTCATCCGGCGGGTCATGCGGCGGGAATTTAGAGATCTAAAATCGACTTCTTCGCACGTCTCTGCGAATCTCTAGCGCACCGAGCGGGCTTCCGTAGAAGGCCGCTGGTTCGAGACCGCGACTGACGCACACCCGTGTGATGCGCATCCGGTCCCAAGCCAGCGGCCTTCTGCTTTTTCAGGAGACGAGATTCGCCATGGACCACTTCACCGTGCTGCCGTTTCTGCTGGCGATGTTCATTGCTGTGGAGGCCATGCCCACGCACGTCGTCGACGTCCATCGTCAGGGCATGGGGATCGAGCACGAACAGCCCTGGCGATCCACGGCGCTGGCGTCCATGCGGGCGCGCGTCCTGACCTGGCGCACGCGGCTGCGGGCCTGGTTGCGCCACCCCGCCGCGATGCCCGCCGCCGCGGTCTTGCTGCTGCTGCTCGTGGCCGCTGTGGCGCCGGTGCCAGCCGATGGCGCGTCGCTGGCCGCCGCCGCCGCGCTGCCCAATGTCAGGCAGATCCGCCAGGACAGAGCCGACAACGAATCGGCGATCAAGGCGTGCGCCGCGGCGCAGGCGAAGCTGAAGACGGAGGCCCGCGGCCTGTTCGCGGTGGCCGCCGACAAGCGCACGCCCGAGCAGAAGGATCGCCTGACGGCGATCGACGCGCAGCTCGACGTGCTCGTGGCGCAGGACGCCGAGCTGACGGCAACCGCGGCCACGATTGCTACGGAGCTGCAGCGCGCCGAGCGGTATGTCGAGGAGGAGCGCGGATCGGGATCGATGTCGCCCATCCAGGTGGGCGTCGATCATGCGACCGAGCGGCCGTGGGGACGCGAGATCCCGGCGACCGCGTCGGCGAAGGTCAGGGAGGCGCTCCAGGTTGAGGGCTTCGGCGAGTTCCTGCAGGCCGTCGCGGGCGCGGCGACGCCCGGCCGCACGCCGGACCCGCGGCTCTTTGCCGCCATCTCCGGTGCGTCCACGTCTGTGCCGGCCGACGGCGGGCACCTGGTGCGCCAGGACTGGAACGAGATGCTCCTGGCGCGCGCGACGGAACAGGCCGTCCTGGCGCCGCTCTGCACGCCCGTGCCGGTCGGCGATGAGTTCGACGGCGTCGAGCTCCCGTATATCGACGAGACCTCCCGGGCGAATGGCTCGCGCTGGGGCGGCGTGCGGGTCTACCGGGCCGCCGAGGCCGACAGCGTGACCGCGACCAAACCGAAGGTCGGCCGGCACGAGATCCGGCTCGAGGACCTGAACGGCCTCATGTATGCGACCGACCGCTCCCTGCGCGATGCCCGGTCGCTCGGCGCGCTCGGGATGGCTGCGTTTGCGTCCGAGTATGCCTTCGTGCTCGACGACGAAATCGTGCGCGGCACCGGTGTCGGGCAGTGCAAGGGCGTCATCTCCTCCGCGGCGCTGTCCGGCAATCCGACGGTGTCGGTGGCGAAGACGACCGGCCAGGCGGCCGACACCTTCACGCAGGCCAACATCTCCGACATGTGGGCGCGGCTGCATCCGCGCCACAAGAAGAACTCCGTGTGGGCGGTGAACCATGAGCTGGGGCCACAGCTCGACGTGTTGTCGATCCCGGCCGGCACCGCCGCGCTGGAGCCGCGCTTCGTGAGCTACGGCCCTGACGGCGTGCTGCGCATCAAGGGGCGTCCGGTGCTCGAGCTCGAGCAGTGCTCGGCCATCGGCGACCAGGGCGATGTCATCGTCGGCGACTTCTCGCAGTTTCTGCTCGCGTCGAAGGATGGCATCCAGCAGGCCGAGTCCATCCACGTGCGCTTCATCTTCAACGAGCGGACCTTCCGGTGGACGCACCGCGTGAACGGCCAGCCGGCGTGGCGCTCGGCTGTGACGCCCTACAAGGGCACCAGCGGCAAGACGCTCTCGCCCTTCGTGACGCTTGACGCCCGGTAATCGGGCCTCTGACTGACAGGAGAGCACGCATATGGCAGGCGCAGGCTATCAACTGGGTGACGACGCGGCGGTCACGCTGCTCGAGACCACGGACATCGGCGGGACCAACGCCGCGACCGGGTGGGTGTCGATGGCCGAGTTCGAGCGGGTCATCGGCTATGTCGAGATCGGGACGTGGAACGCGACCGACGATCTGGACGAGTGTCGCCTGGAGCAGGCGACGGACGCGGACGGCACGGGCGCGAAGGACCTCACGACCGACGCGAGCGGCGGCAACTACGACACGGACAACCCGGTCGATGCCGACGGCGACTTCGTGATTCTGCAGGCGAAGGCGTCCGACCTGGACGTCGCCGGCGGGTTCACGCACGTGCGGCTCTACGTCGCGGAGAGTGGGAACACCGGCGTCGACAACGTGACGGCGTTCCTCGTCCGCTACGGCGCGCGCAGCAAGCACGCCCAGAAGAACGGCGCCGCGGTGACCGGCTCGAAGGTCTACGTCACCCCGTAGGGGTGGCTATTCGTTGATTAGCTGGGGGCCGCCCCGAGCGGCGGCCCCTTGGCTGTAACCAGGAGCACACCCTGTGGCCAGAACTGCACTGTTCTCGCGCAATACCCCTGGCGGCGTCTTCACCTTCGACGACCTCGGGGAGCACCCCGGCGAGATCTACTTCGTCGACGCGTCCGCCGCTGGCGCCGGCGCCACGCTCGGGCACGGCAAGAGCCCGGACTCGCCGTTCTCCTCCCTCGCCTACGCCTTCAGCAGCGACCTGCTCGCGTCCGGCGACGTCGTCTACGCGCTGCCTGGCCACACGGAGTCGATCGCGGCGGCCGGCACCATCACGGCGGACATCGCCGGCGTGCGCGTCATCGGCCTGGGGTGGGGCTCCAAGCGGCCGGTGCTCACCTGGACGGCCACCGACGCCACGATCGCCGTCAGCGCGGCGAGCGTGCAGTTCCGCAACTTCCTGACGGAAGTCACGATCGATGAAGTCGTGTCGATGTGGAACTGGACCGGCGCCTGGGGCGAGATGGACCGCGTCGACTTCCGGCTGAACACCTCCGCGGAGGAAGCGATCCAGTTTCTCACCGCGTCGGCCGCGGCGACCGACTTCCACCTGCACCACTGCCGGCATCACCAGGCGACGCCGGCGGCCGCCAACGCGCAGTGGATCGAGTTCATCGGGGCCCGGACGGTCATCGAAGACAACACCTTCGACATCGAGCTCACGAGCAACGCGGCGAGCAAGATCCTCTCGAACGGCACCGCGGCCATCGGGCTCGTCCTCGCACGTAATCGCATCCATGCGCTCGGCAACGCCTGCATCCCGATCTCCTGCCACGCCTCCTCGGAAGGGATCGCGCACGACAACCGCGTGGTCTCGGGTGGGACGCTCGCCGGCAAGATCGCGCTCGGCGGGCTCTACGGCTGTGAGAACTACGTCGCGACGACCGCGAACAAGAACGGCATCCTCGACCCGGTGGTGGCGTAGTCGATGGCCGTCACGCTCGAAGGCGCGATCCGGCGGTTCATCGGTCTGTCGACCGATGTCAAGCCGCTGCCCGGCCAGCGCGGCGATCTCGCCGATGCGACCGCGCCGGCGCTCACCGCGGCGGACCTGCCGGCCGGCTCGAGTTTCTTCGAGACCGACACCTGGCGGATCGCGCGCTACGACGGCGCGGCGTGGCGCTACGAGGAGACGAGCGACGCCCTGGCGCGAACGCTGGACGAGTTGCTGCAGGCGCAGCGGGAGACGAACGAATTGCTGGCGATGATCGCCGGCAAGCTCTAGCCCGCCCAAACGTCGCGGGCTGAAAGGACGTGTCATGAGAATCGAGCTTCCGTGGTTCAACCGGGCGAAGGGGGGCGATGCCGCCCCGCAGCTGAGCGACGAAGGTGCCCTGCTCACGCAGGGCGTCGGTGGTGTGTCGTACCACGCCGCCCGGCAGCGCAAGGTGTTCACGGCGCCGATGGCGGCCGCCGGCGGCGTGCTGCCGATCTTCTCGAACACCGCCCAGATTTTCGGGCTGTGGAACCCGGCCGGGTCCGGCGTGATCGCCAACATCCTCGAGCTGGCGATGAGCTTCGTCGACACGACCGGCGCCGCCGGGGGCTACGTCCTGGCGGTCGTGAAGAACGCCGGCGCCGCGCTCGCGACCGGCGGCAACATCAGCGCCTTCACCGACCTGACGGTCTACGAGGCGCTGGCGACCGGCAACGCGGCCAGCGGCAACAAGTGCCGGGTGAGCTCGGCCGCCACCGTGACCGCGCCAGTCATCCTCCGGCACCTCGGCCTCAACCAGCTCGTGCTGACGGCCGCCGACGCCACCGGCCTGCAGTGGAAGAACACCAGCCGGTTCGACGGCGACGTGCTCGTCGCGCCGAACACCGCGCTCTTCGTGGCCGGCAACATCGCCACGCTCTCGAAGTGGGCCTGCTCGGTCACCTGGCAGGAAGAGCCGGCGTAGGCCCCCCTGGGATGCCCTGCTGACGCCTCGGTGAGCGTGCGATGGCTCTGAGTCTGTCCTCCGCGCCGGCGACCGAGCCGGTGACGCTCACCGAGGCGAAAGCCCATCTCAAGGTCGACCACGCGGCAGACGACGACTACATCGAGGACTTCGTCATTCCGGCGGCGCGGCGGTACGGGGAAACCCTGACGCACCGCGCCTTCATCACGCAAACCTGGGTGCTGCGTCTGAACGGCTTCGGGTGCGGCGCTCCCGTCCTCCTGCCGCGGCCGCCGCTCGTGTCCGTCACGAGCGTCGCCTATACCGACAGCAACGGCGATGCGCAGACGTGGAGCGCCGGCAGCACCGGCTACACGCTCGAGTCGCCGTCGGGCGAGCACGCGCTGCACGCCTCGATTCGTCCGTCCTACGGCGAGAGCTACCCGTCCACGCGCAATATCGTCGACAGCGTCGTCCTCACCTACGTCGCCGGCTACGGCGCCGCCAGCGCGGTGCCGGTGGGGATCAAGCACGGACTGCTGATGTTGATCGAGGACCTGTATCGCCAGCGCGGGAGCAACCTGCAGGGGCCGAGCTCGCGAGCGGCGATCGCCGCGGAGTCGCTCCTGGCGCCGTTTATCGCCTGGCGCCATGACCTGAGGTACGACTGATGCCGCGCATCGGCGACCTGACCGAACGGCTCGCGTTCCAGCGACAGACGGTGACGGCCGACCAGGCCCGCACGAAGACCTGGGCGACGTTTGCGACCATCTGGGGGCAGCTCGAGCCGCTGACCGGCCGCGAGACGTTCCAGGCGGCCGCCGTGGCCTCGCTCGTGGCCTGGCGCGCCCGCATCGCCGCGCAGCAGCTCGAGGCGGCCGCGGTCTCCGTCTCGAGCATCACGCGCAGCGGCACGACGGCCACCGTGACGACCGCGGCGGCGCATGGGCTGGCGACGGGCGACTACGCGCGTCTCGCCGGCGCGACCCAGACCGCCTATAACGGCAAATTCTCGGTGACGGTGACGTCGACCACGGTGTTCACCGTCACGGTGAGCGGCACGCCGGCGACGCCGGCCACCGGCACGATCACGTCGACGCTCCTCCTGCCCGTGCAGCCGAAGCTGCGGGTGGTCTGGACGCCGAGCTGGGACGCCGGCCAGGCGGCCAAGACGCTGCAGGTGCACGCCGTGCGGCCGCTCGGCCGCGACTGGTGCGAGCTCGACCTCGGGGAGGCCGCCTGATGACGAGTCATGTCGGCCTCTTCCTCCTCGGCGTGCTGTTCGTGGTGATTGTTTGTTGGGTTGCCAGCTACGACGAGTCCCATCACTGGCCGCTGGGCGAACCGTGCGTGGCCGTAGGGACTGGGGGGTGTTCGTAATTGGCCGGCCGTCCGAACAACGCCGCCGCGATTGCGGGCCACGTGCAGGGGCTGCGCGAGCTGAAGGCCGCGTTCCAGAAGCTGCCCGAGATCGTGCGCGAGCACCTGAACGACGCGACGGAGACGAGCGTCCGGGAGGGCGCGCGGTTGGCGCAGGCGAACCTGTCGCGCAGTCCGTCGATCGACACCCGTGCGCTGTACGACCATGTCGGCTGGGCGATGAACCGGAAGGCGGGCCGCGGCAGCTTCGGCATCAAGCGTGCGACCACGGTGTTCACCGTCGGCGGAAAGAAGGTGCGCGTGAAGGGCCTCATCCGCGCCGGCGCTGGTGGCAGCGCCTCGACGGGTGCGGGCGCCACGAAGGACCAGCCGTCGCGGCGGGCGCACTTCGTCGAGTTCGGCCCCTCGACGATGCCGGCCGAGCCGTTCGTGATTCCCGCGGCGGAAGCGATCCGCGCGGACTACCTCGATCGCTGCGTGCGCGCCGGCAAAGGGATCGAGCGCGACATGGCGACGGTTGGCGCCGGGCGGCTCTGATGGCCACGACCACCAAGACGGCCACCGGCCCCGTGCTCACGGCGATCTACAACGCCCTGAACGTCGCGGCGATCACCACCACGCTCGGGTGCGGCGTCTACGAGACGGTGATCCCGCAGAACGTGGCGCTGCCGTATCTGCGCATCTCCACGCCGAGCGGGCTGCCGTGGGACACCTTCGGCGCCGCCGGCAAGGAGCGCGTCGTCCAGGTGCACGTCTTCGCGTCGACCGCCGCCTACGAGAGCGGCTACCAGGTCAACGCCATCTGCGACAAGGTGGTCGAGCTGCTCCAGGACCAGGCGCTCTCGGTGACGGGGCACAGCCTCGCCGGGCTCCGGTACGAGCAGGACACCGAGGGCGCCGACGAGGACGTCGACGGCGTCCAGATCGTGCACCGCGTGGTGTCGTTCCGCGTGCACGTGATCGAGGCGTGATGGCGGAAATCTACTCGTCCGACCTGTCGCGGATCGCCGCCGCGCTCGAGCGGATCGCCGCCGCGCTCGAGCGGTTCGAGCCGGACGCGGCGCCGCCGTGCCCGCATCCCGAGGCCGAGCGCGAGGTGCTGCCGGGCAGCACGCTGGCCTGCGTGATGACCCGCTGCAAGGCGTGCGGCGCCGAGGGGATCTGATATGGCTGTCGTCACGATCAACCCGCGCATCTGGTTCGCGCAGTACCACCTGTCGGCCGATCACAGCCGGTGTGAAGTGGCCAGCGGGCATGAGCCGGAGGACGGCACCGTCTTCACCCACACCGCGAAGGCCGTGCGCGGCACGCTGCCGTTTGTCGAGCTGAAGGGGAGCGGCTTCGTCGATTTCGCGAGCGGCGGCGTGCACCAGGTGCTCAAGGGCAACGTCAACGTCGCGAACGTGCCGGTCACGATCGGGATGGAAGGCGCCACGGTGGACACCCGGGCCACGTTGTTCCTGGCGCGCCTGCTCCAGTACCGCACGCCGGGCGTGGTCGGGAAGCTCCTGCCCTTCGAGTACGACGCCAAGGGCCAGGGCACGCCGGCCGTCGACGGGTATCTCTTCGGCCTCGGTTCGAAGACGGCGACGGCTAACGGCACGGCCATCCAGCTCGGTACGCTCGACGCCGGCGAAACGATGTACGCCGCCCTGCATGTCATCAGTGCCAGCGGCACGAGCCCGACGCTGGACGTCGTGATCGCCAGCGACAACGCCGAAGGGTTTCCGAGCGGCGTCACGCGCATCACCTTCGCGCAGAAGACCGCGGCCGGTTCCGAGTGGACGTCGCTGGCTGGGGCCGTCGCCACCGATGACTGGTGGCGCGCGCAGTGGACGATTGGCGGCACCGACACGCCGACCTTCGACATCGTCGTGGCGGTGGGGATTGCCCCGAATCCGTAACGCAGAGGAGTAGACATCATGGCAGTAGTCACGTTCACGTCCGCGTCGGTGCTGGTGGCCGGCACCGACATCAGCGATCACGTGAAGGAAGTCACGGTCGACGACGGCCGGGAAGAGAACGACGACACGACCGTCAACATGACCGCGAAGAGCATGACGGGCGGCCTGCCGACGCCGAGCGTCACGCTGAAGATGCGGCAGGACTACGCGGCGTCGAAGACGCACGCGCTCATTCGCGCGGCCGTCAACGTGTCGACCGCCGTCGTCGTCCGGCCCGTGGCGGCCACCATCCGGAGCGCGACGAACCCCGATTTTCAGTTCACCGGCAAGGTGCTGCAGTACTCGCCGATTGCCGGCCAGGCGGGGCAGTTCCAGGAGCCGACGGTGAAGTTCGAGCCGACCGGCACGCCGCTGTCCGAGCTGACGACGGCGACGTAGGCGCCTGATGCGCACGGTCGCCATTCTCGGGAAGGCGCGCTCCGTTTCCGCGGTGGCCGCGGGCGCGGAGCGCTGGGGCATCAACGACCTGCCCGTCCATCGGGACGAGGGCTGGGCGTTTGACGCCTGGGACCGCTGGTTCGACCGGCACACCAGGGCGCACATCCTGAAGCACCGGCCGGAAGCGTGGGCCTGGTACCGGGCGCAGGATGGTCGCCGGCCGATCTATCTGCTCGAGCCGGAGGCGGCGGCGGAGGTGCCTGGCGGCGTGGTCTATCCGACCGAGACGGTGCAGGACTGGTTTGCGTGGGGCGGCCAGCCCGAAGAGTTTTTCACGAGCTCGGTCGACTGGATGATCGCGCTCGCGCTCCTCGAGGGTGTCGCGCGCATTGAGCTGCAGGGCGTCGACTTCTGGGCGGCCTCGCATGAGCGCGGGGTGCAGCGCACCGGCGCGCACTACTGGATCGGGCGGGCGCGCGGGCTGGGCTGCGACATCGTCATCCCGGCCGCCTCGTCGCTTTGCAAGATCGAGCGGACGTATGGCGACTTCCGGCTGACGAGCGCGCGCAATTTCAGCTCGGTCAGCGTGGACCGGTTTCTGGCGCAGTGGCGGGAGGCCGAGCGGCTGCGCGACCCGGCCTACGTGCCGCCGGGTGTGGATACGCCGCCCGTGCAGACGTCTGCACGGGTGGCAGAGAAGGAAGTGAGGGCGTGATGGCGGACGGCATTCTCGGGCGGGAGGCATTCCTGGCGGCGCGCACGGACCTGCCGCGCGAGCGCGTGGACGTGCCGGAGCTCGGCGGTGTGGTCCTGGTGCAGGGGCTGACGGGCAAGCAGCGCGACCAGTACGAGGCGTCGTGCGTGGTCCAGAAGGGGAACAAGCGCACGTTCAACCTGATCGACGCCAGGGCCAAGCTCGTGGCGCTGAGCGTGGTCGGGGAGGACGGCAAGCGGCTGTTTCGCGAGGAGGACCTGCCGGCGCTCAGCGCGATGCCGGCGCAGATCCTCGATCGCATCTTCTCGGTCGCGCAGCGGCTCTCGGGGATCAGCGATCAGGACGTCGACGAATTGGGGCAGCTCTTCGGCGACGACCCGGACGGCTCTTCGCCTTCCGGCTCGCCCGCCAGCTCGGCGGACTGACGGTCGGCGAGCTGCTGGAGCGTATCAGCTCGCACGAGTTGACCGAGTGGATGGCGCTGGCGGCGCTCGAGGCGAAGGAGCAGGACCTGGTGGTGACGCACAAGGTCGATCCCGAGACGGCGCACCGGATGGTGTGGGACACGGACGCGGACCTGACGAACGAGGAGGGCTGACACGGCAACGATCGCGAACCTGGTCGTGAACCTGGCGGCGCAGACCGCCGATCTCCAGCGCAGCGTGGAGCAGGGGATCGGCACGCTCGATCGGCTCGAGAACACGACCAAGCGGATTGGCGGCGTCATGGCGGCCGTGTTCTCGGCGCAGCAGGTGATGCAATGGGGGCAGCAGATGGTGCAGGCGTTCTCGGAGCAGGAGAACGCGTCGGCAAAGCTGACTGCGGCGTTGACCGCCCAGGGCCAGTCGACCCCCGCGGTGATCGACCAGTACAACGCGCTCGCCGCGACGTTCCAGAAGACGACTGTCTTCGGCGACGAGCTGGTGCTCGAGATGCAGGCGCTCCTCGTTCAGGTCGGCAATGTGATGCCCGGGCAGATGGACGCGGCGCTCAGGGCGGCCACCGACCTGGCGTCTGGGCTCGGGATTGATCTCAAGACCGCGACGCAATTGGTCGGGAAGGCGTTCGCCGGTGAGACCGGCACGCTGAAGCGGTACGGCATCGTGATCGACGAGGCTGCGCTCAAGACGCGTGGCGCGGATGCCGTGCTGGAAGCGATTAGCGATCGGTTCGGTGGGCAGGCACAAGCCGCGGCCGGGACGTTCACCGGCAAGATGGCGATCCTGTCAAACCAGATCGGCGACTTCAAGGAAGTCGTCGGAGAAACGCTGGTCAACGTCCTGCTCCCGTTGATGAACTTCTTTACCAACCTGCCGGCGCCGGTGCAGAACGTGGCGGTGGGCGTGGGGGTGCTGGTGACGGCGCTCGCGCCGCTGGGGGTCGCCGCCGGCGGGATTGCCCTGGCGTTTGGCACCACGATCCCTGCGGCGTTCGCCGCCGTGTTGCCCTTCCTGGGGCCCGCAGGGCTCATCGTGGCGGGCATCGCGGCGGTGTTGCTCGTCTGGAAGAACTGGGACGCGATCGCCGGCGTGGTGCAGCGCGTGTATGAGGCCGTGAAGACGTGGCTGGTTGACCGGTTCGCCGCGATTGTCGACAGCGTGAAGGCGAAGATCGATGCGGTCACCGGCTTCTTTGGCAACATGTACGACAAGGTCGTCGGGAACTCCTACGTGCCCGACATGGTGACCGAGATCGGTATGCACATGGACCGGCTCGAGGGCGAGATGGTGGCGCCCGCGCAAGCCGCCACTGGGAAAGTCGTGGGCGTGTTCGCGGGGATGAAGGCGTCTCTCTCGAGCGCGTTCACCGACCTCCCGAACGTGATCATGGCGGCGATCACTGGCGGTGGGAACGTGGGCGGGGCGATCGGTGGCTCCATTTTCGGCAAGCTGTTCGATGCGGGCGGGCCGCTCGTGGGCGGTATCACGAAGACGCTCTCCGGCACACTCGGAAAGACCATCGGCGGCGCGATGGGGTCGATGATTCCCGGCATCGGCACGCTGCTCGGCGGCATGGCCGGCGAGCTGATCGGCCCGCTGATCAGCAAGGTGAGCGGCTTCTTCAAGACGCTCTTCGGCGGCGTGAGCCAGGCCGAGCGGCAGGGGCGCGACGCCGCGGCCTCGTTCCGTGTGGAGCTCGAAGGGATGCTCACGTCGACGCAGCGCGTCGAGGCGGGGAACGAGCGCTGGAAGCAGTCGGTGATCGTGGTCCGCGATGCGTATATCGCCGCCGGGCGCACCGAGCAGGAGGCGCTCGCGATCATGGACGCGCTCTGGAAGGCCGAGGTGCAGGGCGGTGGCGCGGTCGCGGCGGTCATCCGGGAGATTCAGGGCGTCATGCAGAGCGGCGTCACGCCGGCGCTGCAGGACCTGGGCACCGTCGGCAGCCAGGTGTTCACCGGATTGATCGGGGACGCGACCGCCTTCAACGTCGTGGCGTCGGCGCCGATCCAGAAGACCATCAAGGTCGCGTGGGACATCTCGAATTTTCCGGGGCTGCCGTCCCCCTCGAGCCCCTCCGGCGCCGGCCCCAACGATCCCGGATTCCGGGGGGCCACGCAGGGCGACATCGACGCCTTTCTGCGGAACAACCCGGGCGACGAGCACCGCATCAGAACCGCGTTTTCTAACGTCACCGACCCGAACCTGCGCTCGAAATACGGCTTCGCGGCCGGCACGCAGGGCCAGTTCCTCGACTTCGGCGCCGGCACGCCCGTCACGTTGCACGGGCGCGAGCGCGTCGTCACCGAGGCTGAGGGGCGCACGGAGGCCTCGCGCGTGGCGGGGCTCGAGCAGGAACTGCGGGCCCTGCGCCGGGAGCTCCCGCGGGCCATTGGGATCGCCCTCCAGGACGCGCTGGTGCTGGCCCGATGAGCACCGCCACGCTCAAGGTCGAGGCGCAGCTCGTCAGCGGGACGTGGACCGACCTGAAGGCCGACATCCTGGCCTCGCCCGGGCTGAAGCTCTCGTACGGCATCCAGGGGAACGGGCCGCTCGATGTGGTCGCGGCCACGGGCGAGCTCTCCTTTGTGCTCCGCAACGACGCCGGCAACAGCGTGGCCACGCAGGGCGCCTACTCGCCGATCCACGCGAGCGTGCGCACCGGGTGGACCTTCGGGATCCCCATCCGCGTCGTCCTGACGCACGGGGCCGCCACGGTCTTCAGCGTGTCGAGCCTGACGCGCAGCGGCGCGACCGCCACCGCGCAAACGAGCGCCAGCCACGGCCTCAGCACGGGCGCCTGGGTGACCATCGCTGGCGCCGCGCAGACCGAGTACAACGGCACGTTCCAGGTCACCGTCATCGACGCCGACGAGTTCAGTTACACCGTCAGTGGCACGCCGGCCTCGCCGGCGACAGGCACGATCACGGCGACTCAGGGCTACATCAAATTTCGCGGTAAGGTCCGGGTGATCGCTCCGGAGCCCGGCCGGTACCTCACGCAGCGCGTCCAGGTCACCGCGTATGACGTGATGCGGGATCTGATGGAAGGCCAGGTGCGCGAGCTCGACCTCGAGATCAATCAGCCCGAGGACGTGCTGCTCGACGCCATCCTGGACGCGCTGCCGAGCGCCGCGCAGCCGCCGGCGCGCGATCTGGACGCCGGCATCGACACCTATCCGTACGCCTTCGATAACGTCGGCGCCGGCGTGCAGGCGGCCGGGCTGATCAAGGACGTCGTGCAGAGCGGCCTCGGGCTCTTCTACGCCAAGGGCGACGGCACCGTCGTCTATGACACCCGGCACGCTCGGGCGACGGGCACCAGCGCGTTCACCTTCACGAACACCATGCGCCGTGGCGGGTTGGTCGTCCCGTCGTCGCTGGACAAGGTGTTCAATCACGTCCGGACGACGACGCACCCGAAGACCGTGGACGCCGCGGCGACCACCGTGCTCTGGTCGGCCACCGGCACACCGCCCAGTCTTGCGGCCGGGGCGACGCTGACGATCTGGGGGGACTATCGGGACCCCGACGACACCCGGCGCCTCGTCGGCGGGACCGCCGTGGTGGACGGTGTGCTGGCCACTGACGGCACCGACTATGCCGCGAACACCGCCGCCGACGGGACGGGGTCGAACGTGGCCGCGAGCGTGGCGGTGACCGCCACCGCGTTCGCCTCGACCGTCAAGTTTGTCATCGTGAACAATCACTCGGCGACGGTGTACCTCGTGACGGGCGCCGGCGCGACGCATCTGCGCATCCGCGGCAAGGGCGTGTACGACGATGGCCCGCAAACCTTTGACGCCGCGTCCACGCAGACGTATGGGGAGCGGCCCGTCAACGTCGACCTGCCGTATCAGGACGACCCCGAGATCGGGCAGAGCGCGGCCGATTATCTCGAGGAGCAGTACAACGACCTGGCCTCGCAGGTGGAGGAGATCGAATTTCTCGCCAACGACTCCGACGACCTGATGACCCAGGCGCTGGCTCGTGAGCCGGGCGACCTCATCACGGTCACCGAGACGCTGACCGGGCTGTCGTCGGTGAAGGCGGTGATTCAGCGCGTGGAGCTCGACATCACGCTGGGCTCGAGCGGTCCGCGCATTCTTGGCCGGTTCGGGCTGGCGCCGGGCGCGCCCTACGCGGTGTTTCTGTGGGGCGTGGTCGGCAACGCCGAGTGGGGCGAGACCACGGTGTGGGGGTTCTGATGCCGCCCCCCTACGACCGCCTGGGCCGCATCGCCCCCCCGCGCGAGGGGATGCCCGAGTGCGGCACGCCGGCGCAGTACGCGGCGGTGCACAGCGAACGGCTGCGCGCCAGGGCCGAGGCGCTCCCGCACCTCAACTTCCGCGCCGAGCCGTGGCCGGCGCCCGACGGGATGGCGGCGGTCATCTACGGCGGCAAGTGGATCGTCGAGTGCCCGTGCGGCGAGATTCCGATGGCGTCGCCGGCGTGGGATGAGGCGCGGTGCTTCGAGTGCGGGGCGATTTACCGGCGGCTTGCGCTGCCGGCCGATCGGGAGGCGATCGAAGCGCTCCTCCTGCAGCGCCCGACCGCGGTGACGCGGACCTGGCTGCCCGGTGAACCCCTGGACGACCTGCGCGCGCAGAACGCTGCGCACGGCATTGGCGTGGCTGGCGTCGGGGCCGGCCGCGTGGAGGCCGGCTGATGGCCTGGACCACCATCGTCCTCGTCTCGACCGGCGAGCTCGCCACCGCGAACGTGCAGAACACGCAGGTCCTCGGCAACCTGAACGAGCTGCGCACCGGCGGCCTCGCGATGACGAATCAGGCGAACGGCCGCATCGTCGTCGCGTCCAGCGCCTCGCAGTTGTCGCCGAACAAGAACGCATTCGTGAAGACCTTCATTGAGGCTATGGGCTGATGGCTGCTGGCGATCTCACAAAGATCAAGCTGTCCGGGAGCACGGACGGCATGAATATTCTCATTGTCGCGACGGCCACGCTTGGCACGACCATTCATACGGCCCATGCCACCGACCTTGATGAGATCTACCTCAATGCGTGCATCCCTGGCGCGACGTCGAGAGAGGTGACGATCGAGTGGGGCGAAGCGACCTCGACGAAAGTGACGAAGGTCACGATACCGGCTGCCGCGGGGTGGTTTCCGGTGGTCGAAGGGAAACTGTTGACGAACAGCCTGGTAGTCACGGTCTTCTGTGCGGCCGCTGCGAATGAAGTCGTGTTCGACGGCTACGTGTTGAGGCACGGGCAGTAGTTATGCCGCGAAGGGGCGCCTCGGCGATTCAGATCTGGCAGCACGCGACGCGCACGTTGACCGGCGCGGTCACGGTGTCGACCGTGCGGGCGTCCAGCACGCAGCGCGGCACGATTTCGAGCGACCAAACATCGGCCACGGCGTCTATTTCGTCGGTCACGACCACGCGGGCCCAGATGCACGACG
This sequence comes from Acidobacteria bacterium RIFCSPLOWO2_12_FULL_67_14b, assembly GCA_001768615.1. GTDB lineage: Bacteria > Acidobacteriota > Vicinamibacteria > Vicinamibacterales > UBA2999 > 12-FULL-67-14b. The sequence continues at coordinate 20,435 of MELE01000226.1, forward strand.
ACGGATCGACCGCCGCCGTCTCAGGGGCGGCCAGCGCGGAGGCGTCGATGGAGCAGGGGCTCACGCGAGTGGAATTGACGAATAGCACGACGGTGACCATGGCGCGCGGCGCGACATCTGGATCGACCCCTGTGACTGGCTTCGATGTGTCGGAGCTGGTGTAGTCGTGGCGATTCCCCGACTGGTCCAAGGCCACATCGAATACGCGACGCCGCTAGCGGTCATCGACGCCGCGCCTGAGGGCTACGTCTATATCCATTTCGCGTGGTTTCATTGGTGGCGGCGACATTGGCTCGCGGAGTGGGCCGGATTTGTGCCTCGCCCCGAGATCGATCCCGATCTCGTCGGAGACGCGTGGTTGGCGGCGATGAATCAGTGGCGAAGGCGGGTACAGGACCAGCTCGAGGACCACTCCTGTCTCGATCACGCGATCGATCTCGAGGCATGGGCCGCCTGTCTCGCCGAGGGCCCAGGACGAGGCGTGTGTGTCGACGTGACCCGTTACGGATGGCCGGTTGGCGATTACGTCTGGTGTCGGTATAACCCGGTGCTGCACGACATCGAATGGCCTGAGGAGCACACGTTCATCGAGGTTCGCACGGACACACTTGAAGTCGTCGCGAATCAGCGGAGCCATCGGCCGATTCGGGACGCGGTGCCAGGCCAGCGCGTGATCGACATCACGCACACGCCCTGGGCGCGGTTCTACGGCTCCGTCTTCGGGCGCTTCGTTTGGCGCGAGGCCGAGGGGCGCTGGGGCTTCGAGCCGACGACGACGCGCCGGCGGTGGTCGTGGCGACACCCGATCACATCGTGGTGCGCCCGCGGCGCGCCGCTGGTGCCGCCGGCCGTGCGTGCGGCGCTGGCCGAAGCGCCCATCGACCTGCATCTGCTGACGCCGGGTACGGTGAGAGAGAAGGTGCCCGCATGAAGCGAATCGTCACCATCGATGACGCCACGGGGAACATCCTCTCGGAGTGGAGCGGCGGGACCGATCAGGCTCTCCCGCCGGCGCCGGGCGGCCAGGCGCGCATCGACGTGAGCGCATCGCCAGACGGGAGCTACAGCGGAAAGCGGTGGAACGGCATCGCCTTCGAGGTGATCCCGCCAGCGCCGGTCCGCGTGCTCAGCCGCTTGGATTTCGCGCGGCGGTTCACGCTGGCGGAAGAGGCGTCGATCGACGCGCTGGCCGACACCAACCGCGCGGTCAAGGCGTGGATGCGGCGGCTGTCGCTCGCCGACAGCGTCAATCTCGATCGCGCCGACGTAGCGGCCGGCCTGGCGTATCTAAAGTCAGTCGGTATCCCGTCGGTCTGGCCCGATGGCGCCACGGCCGATCGGCGCATCGCGGAAATTCGCGAATGACGCGCCTGGTGTCGACGCTGATTGGACCGCGCGTGGAGTGGGCGCTGCTCGCGCTCTGGCTCGTGCTCAGCCTGCTCTCGTGGTGACCGCGCATGCCGTCAGACACCATCGTCCACCTGGCGCAGACCGCGATTGTGCTGCTGTTCATCGCCGGCCGCTGGCTCGAGCGGCGCGAGGGGGTCGAGCGGGTCACGGTGGCGCAGTTCGCGGGGGTCACGTCGCGGCAGGCCGAGCAGAAGGCCGCGATCGACGAGAAGGCTGACTGCGACCGCGTGACCGCGATCGAGCAACGGCTCCAGGGCGAGCACGATGCGCGCCGGCGTGCCACGGACGAGACGACCGCGGCGCTCGGGCGCCTGCAGGTCGAGGCGGCTGGTGTGCTGGCGCGCGTGGCGCGGCTCGAGGAGGACATGCGGGAGGTGCGGCGGCGGGTCTTCAATGGAGGAGTCACACGATCATGACCGATGCCGACATTCTGGCGGCGCTCACGAACGAGATGGCCCTCGCGTGCACGATGCTCGGCGAGGCGCGCGGCGACGCGGCGCAGGGGCACTCGTCGGTCGAGGAGCGGATCGCGGTGGCCTGCGTCATCCGCAACCGCACGCGCACGCCGAAGCGCTGGGGCGACTCGCTGAAGGCCGTGTGCCTCGCGCCGAAGCAGTTCTCGTGCTGGAACGCCGGCGACCCGAACCGGCCGCGGCTGCTCGCGATCGCCTACCGGCTGGTGACGCAGCAGCCGTCAATGGACCCGCTCGTCGACGAGACGCTCTACCTGGCCGCGGGGATCGCGAGCGGCATCCTGCTCGACCAGACGCTCGGGGCCGACCACTACGTCACCGAGGCCCTCTACAAGAGCCCGAAGCGCCCGAGCTGGGTCAACGCGCTCGCGTTCACGCGGCAGATCGGCGCGCACGTGTTCTTCACGACCGGGCGGAAGGCGGCATGACGACGCGCTGGATTGGACTGCTCGGCACGCACGGCTGGCCGGACGACCCGTCGCAGGAATGGTGGCATCCGCGCAGTGCCTTCGCGCAGTTCCTCGCACGGCTCGACGTCGTCCACGCGCGCCCGGAGAAGCCGTTCGTCTGGTCGGGCGACGTCGACGGCATTCCGTTCCTGAGCGGCAAGGACTGGGAAGCCGGCGCGGAGGCGTTCGGCTACTACGCCGAGGACCTGCCGTTCGAGTCGCGGAACGTGGTCGCGCACTCCCACGGTGGCCAGGTGGCGCTGCTCGCGGCGGCGGATGGCCTGCGGTTGCGGAGCCTCGTCATGGTGGGCACGCCGGTGCGGAAGGACATCGAGCGGGTCATCGCCACGATCGCCGTGCGGAACATCGACCGTGTGCTGCACATCTCCGACGCGCGCTGGGACTGGATGGGCCTGGCGGGCGCGTTCTTCGATTTTCGCGTCTCGTTCCGGCGGCATTTCCGCGTGCCGGGCCTCGAGACGGCGCGGGTGCGCGGCATCGGCCATTCGGGCCTCTTGCGCGACCCGCGGCTGTTTCCCCTGTGG
>MELE01000226.1:23322-31622 GCA_001768615.1 Acidobacteria bacterium RIFCSPLOWO2_12_FULL_67_14b
GCGCCGCTCGCGGCGCAGACGCTGGCCGACAACAGCGAGGGCCGCACGCGCGTCGCCGGGAACGAGCTGCTCGTTGAGAGCAAGATCGACGACCCCGCGGCCGTGCGCACCGGGGCGCCTGCCACGCAGAACAGCGTCGGGAAGTGGTCCTTCGACGTGCTCCTCGGCGGCTCGCGCGACGAGATCGTGATGTTTCAGGGCAAGCAGACGACGTACGGCAGCCGGCCGGGTGGCGTCTGGTGGGGCGGCATCAAACGCCCGAACTTCGGCGTTGGCGACGACGCCGCGATGTTCAACTGGATCGAGGTCAGCTACAACGAGGGGATCCGGTTCCATCTCCCGGTCTACGCGCCGAACCTCTCCGGCGGTGGCGGGGGCACAGATCATCTGACCGCCGGGGCTTACGGCCTGTACGTCCAGACCGACGGGAATTTCGTCATCTACGAGCGCGTCGGTGAGACGCAGTGCCCGCGCTGGGCGATTACGTGGCTGCCCTACAACGGCACCGGCTACATCGACCGCGCGACGCTCGCGCCGCCTTGCCAGTGATGCGCGCCCTCCTACTGGTCGTCGTGCTCGGCGCGGTCCTCGAAGGGCAGCCGCGCACCTACACGCTCGCGATCGGCGGCGTCGGGAGCACGGATCAGGAGTCGCAGGAGTGCTACTTCGCGATCGGGCAGGGGGCGATGCTCGTCCTGCACCCCGCCGGCGAGCCGTGCCGCGTCGCGCGGGCGCTCGTCGGCAAGACCGGTACGCTGATGTTCATCGTGGACTGAGGCGACGATGGCCGCGCTTGTTCCAGCGCGCGGTGACCGCGCGTCGAGCGGACGCCGACCGTTCGCCGGCGGTCATCGCGTCCGCGCGGGCGCGCCCGCCGTGCGCGGCGAGCTGTTGCGCTGGTGTGTCGTGACCGTCGGCGTACGCGGTGAGGACGGCGCGGAGCACGGCGTCGAGCGACGTGCCCGCGTCACGCGCGCGCTGCTTGGCGCGCTGGATGGTGTCGGCGTCGAGGCCGCGCAGGGTGTAGCTGCTCACACGATCCCTCGCTTCGCGTCGACCCACGCCACGCGCCGCTCCGAATGCGGTCGGATGGGTTGCGCTCGCCGATCCTGTGGCCCTCGGTCACCCTGGTGGGGGATCGGATTGCGGCAGGGCACCCCGGCCGGTGCCCCACAGCGCGGACACGCGACGGCCGCAATGACCTTGTCGTCGCGGTGCTTGCTCGCCATCCTACACCTACAGCCCGAGCGGATCGAGAATCGGGTGATACGTGCCCCGCACAGCCTCGAGTGCGGCGATGTCCAGCCACGAGAGCGGCTCCCACGGCGAGCCGGTGTCGCGAAAGGGCCGACCGTCGTGGGCGAGGACGCGGCGCTCGATGCCAGTCCCGTCCAGTGTGCGGCGGTACTGGAACCGTCGCCGGGCGTTGTCGTTCGTGTCGATGAGCTGCACGGTCGGCCGCTCGTCGATCATGATCATCCGGCCGCCGTACTGTCGCAGCGTGGCACCCATTTACGCCCGCCTCTGGACGCGACTGCGCCGCGATCCCACGCGCAGCAGGACGGGCGCGGCGGCGGTCCCGTCCGCCTGATAATGCCGGCCGCAGCCGTCGCAGATCCGATACCCCGGCACGTAGCCCGCCTCGGCCCACCGGATCGTGCCGGTGCATGCATCGGCCGGGCACGGGACATCCGTGACCGCGCTCCAGTAATCGAGATACACGGTAGGCCGCATGGCCTGGCGCGTGCTCGGCGGCGTCAGTGCGGCCATCCGGGCGCGATAGGCCGGGATGTTTTCGCCGGCCCGCAGGTACGTCTCGTCGTCGTCCGTGGCGTGTTGGGCCGGTGGGGCTGGCGCGCGCACGCCGTCCCGTCCGACGTAGACCGGCGGGAGCGCGTAGACGCGCGTCGGACGGGAGCCGGTGCCATCAAGATTGCGCGGCGCGATCGTATAGGTCGCCATGTCAGTACCCCATTTCCGCTTCTTCGCGCTCGTCGCGGTAGCAGTCCGAGCAGATGCCAGAGCGGTAGATCCGCGGCCAGCCGCGGCGGTCCGGGACGCGCCCGCACTGCTTGCACTTGCTCGGCCGATACGAGGACTGGTCGGCTGGCTTCGCGGCGGCGATCGCGGCCTCCAGTTCCGCGCGCTTCGTCGCGCCGATCCACCACGCCTTACGCTCCGCGTCCCAATGGCCACCGGCGGATTTGATCGCATCCCGGAGCGCGAAGGTCTGGCCCAGGACGTAGACGCGGGCGCCGATCGTCTCGTAGGTCACGGCGGGCGCACTCGGTGCGGCTGGGGCCGTTGTGGTCGTGGCGGTGTCACAGGACGTGTGGCGCACGGCTGTACTGCCGCGCTCCCACTCGATCTGCTGTCCCGGGGTGATGGTCTGATGGCAGGTGGTGCAGGTGCTCGCGTATTTCGCGGTGATCGTCATTGGGGCCGCCCTCCCAGGCGGTGCCGGCGTCAGTGCCAGTAGAGAGATGATACGTGCAGGCACGTATCGCGTCAAGAGCTATTTTGGGGTGCGGCGGAGATTTAACATGGGCCCTCGCCCTGGGGGGGGTGGGGGGACTACCCCTAGACCTGGCGCCGCCCCTAAAAAAGTTGGCCGCTGGCGGCCGCCGGCCGCTGGGACGCAGGCCACCCCGGGTCTGCGAGGTCGGCGGCCCGCCACGGCCTCCCGTTTGTGAGTGCAGACATCTGCACTCCCCGTTACCGCGTCGTCATCGCGCCGGCCATTCTGGCGACGTACGGCGCAAAGTCCTCTTCGATGAGCCGCTCCATGTAGATGTCCGCCGCGCTCATGCCCGGCCGGACGTTCTGCGCGAAGAGCAGCTCGTTGAGACCGTAGGTGCTGTTCAGGTGATAGTGGGTCCCCGCGCTCGCGGCGCCAATCACGAGCTGATAGCTGCCGGCCAGCAGCCCGACGTCGAGCGCTGCCAGGCGGTCGTTGCCGGCCGAGAGCGCCACCAGTTTCGGCGCCGCGGCGTTGTTGATGTCGTAGACACCGATGAGCAGGCCGGCGCCGGCGTTGTCCCAGAGCACGGTGATGTGCTGCCGCACGGCGATCTGGCTGGTGACGACGTAGAACCGGTAGCGGTGCCAGTTGGCCTCACCCGGCAGGATGTCCCGGCGCTCGGCGGCCTGGGCGGACATCGCGGTCAGCGTAATGATGGCGACGAGGACGAGGCGCGGCATCATCATGAGCGTTGACTCCTTTCGTCTGGTCGGACGCGCGGCGCCCCCGGCTACGGCCGTGGCTGCCGCTTGATGTGGTCGTTCAGTTTGTTCGCGACATCCTCCGCCGCGCCGCGCATGTCCTTCTTTTTCGCGTTGTGCGCGAAGAGCACGGTGCCGTCGGCGTTCGTCATGGTGACGCTGGCCTCGTAGGACTTCCCGCTGCCGGCGAACACGCCGAACGCCAGCACCTTCGTCACGCGCTCGGCGGCGCCTTCCTTTGACGCGTTCGATGTCTCCTCGAGGAAGAACTGCGCCTTGTCGCGCGCCGTCGTCACGAGCACTGGAACCTTCTTCTTCAGGATTGCCGCCGAGAGCGCCTGCCCGAAATCGGAGTCTTCCACGAAGACCAGCGCGTTGAGGTCGATACGCGCCGGCGCTTGCGCGAAGCTCTGTGGACTGAGGGTCAGGAATGTCACGCCGACTACGAGGAGACGACGCATGGGGTGCTCCTTTCGTCAACTGTTTCCCGATGGGGTCCGGACGCCGGACAGGATACGGCGCGCAGGGGCGCTGTGCCAAGCGCTTTCGTGCCCTGTCGCGCGGGTCCGTTCGAGTCCTAAGAGAGGGTTTACAGCGCCGTGGCCCAGTGGTCCTCGCCGACGATCCTGAGCGCGAAACCTGAATCGCGCAGCTCGACGGCTCGTTTGATTTTTCGGCCGAACGATGTCTGTGCCCAATCGCGACTCCCGAAAGTGCCGATGACGAGGAAGGTCGTGCGCCGCGTGATGTCCCGTTCGACGCGCGCGCCCCGGGAGATTGCTTCGCGCCCGCAGTCGGCCCGCGTGCCGTAGGCGAACTGGCCGGTGAACACGTAGACATCTGCTCGCGCGTTCGGCAGTTCTTTGCAGACGGCCGCATCGACGACGCGGAGCGCGCGGAACTTAAAGAGTCGTGTCGAGGCGTGCGTCAACCAGTCTTTCGACCTCGCAGAGGACGTCGGGCCGCGTGATCGCGAGTGCCTGCAGTTTGTTCCCGAGGCGCTCCGGCGCGTTCGCCGAGGCGATCGATGCTGCGCGCGAGCGTGACGACGGCGCTCGACAATCCGGCCACGAGCGCACCGGTGTCGTCGAGCGGCCGGGAAACGGAAGGATCCGCGCCACGTGTCAGGGGGCGAGCGGACGATGCTCTACCATCGTCCGGCTGAGCGTGCAACCCTTCGAGCTGGGCGAAGAACGCTGACAATGTCAGGCCGCGGGAGCGCACCAGGGCGTCAATTGTTTCGATTCGCGGCGTGTAGCTCCTTTTCAAGTCTTCGATCCGGTAGACGGTGGCCCGATTCACTCCGGCCTCGTCGGCAAAATCATCGGGTGATATCTTGCCGCGCAGCTCGCGGAGGGCGGCTCGGACCTCTTTCGAGCTGACCATTGCGGCCAGTATCTGTGAGGTAAACGCCGTCAAGTCATTGGCTTGCGAAGAAAATCGCATACACGCGAACAAAACTCTTGACCTGATGTCGCAGTAGCGCGACAATACGTCGCATTCATGCGACTTACGCTTCGCGCCGCACGTCGTCAACGCGGATGGACCCACGAGCACCTGGCGCGCGCGGCATCAATTCATCGGGCGACGGTCTATCGCCTTGAGGCCGGTGACATTCGCAACCCATCAACTGCAACGGTCGCCGCTCTCGAGGACGCCTTGGGGTTATCGCGCGGCACCCTCGCATTTGGTGCCGATGCTTCCTACGGTACGGGCGCCGCGCACCGCGTACAACGCGAATCCGCCATCGAAGGGTCAGCGAAGTGACGGCTCACGGGCGCAGAGTCAAGAAGCCCGTGATGCTGGCCTCGGTGCCGTTTGCGGCGATGTTTTCGCAGCTCAGCAAGGGTGCGCTGATCGACACGCTGTGGTGCGCCAGCCAGCTCGGGACGAATGAGACGGCCGCGGAGATCGCCTCGCAGGCTGCCCGTAATGCGGCCATCGCACTCGGACTTCGCGGTGACGGCGTTCCGGCCGACGTGCAGGCGCAGAGTGAGCAGCGCATCGACAGCGACGGCTTCTTCATCCCTCTCCGCCCTCCCGTGCGCGTCGTCACCGAGAGGCGAGCGGGATGATCCGCTCGCGGAAGGACTGCCTCGGCGGCCGCGCCTGCGAGCCCGCGACGATTGCCGAGGCGCTCCACTGCCTGATCGAGCACAGCGCGCTCGATGTCGCCGCGCTCGCGATGGCGGTGAACGCACACGACGACGACGTCCACGTCTCCCGCGCCTATCTCTACGAGCTGGCCAACCCGCACCGCCCGGACCGCGGCATCCGCACGCTGGCGGTCGCGGCCGCGCTGACGACGGTCACGCGGCGCGCGGTGCTGCTGCAGTTCCTCTGCCGCGCCCAGGGCGGCGCGTTCGTGCAGCTCCCGGCCGGTGTGGACGCCGGCGCCTCGGACGAGGCGCGCCTGGCCGCCGACGCGCTCCGCGAGTTCTCGCAGGCGATGGAGGCGTTTGCGGACGGCGCCGCCGATCGCTCGTGGTCGCCGGACGAAGTCGCGCGGCTCGAGCGCGAGGGGCACGAGGCGATCGAGGCCGTGCTCCGCGCCGTCGCGCACGCCCGGCGCCGGGCGCTGCCGGCGCGCGCGGCGGGGATGGTGAAGGCGGCGCCCGCGCGCGCGGCGGCGCAGCAGCAGGGGACCAGGTAACCGCTGATGGCCACTGTGGAGTTCAAGGCTGGAGACCTCCGTGAGTTCGGTGGCGAGCCGGTTTCGCTGAAGGTCGACGGCCGCGAGATGGCGCCACTTACGAGGCGGTTCACGCTCGATGCTGAACAGGGATGCTTTGCACGCGTCGAGATCGAACTGGCGGCCACTCGGAATCTTGCGGTCTCGGTGTCGGCTGACGTGCGCGTCGTTGTGCTGGCCATTCCAGGATACGTCGTGGTGTCGGCGCCGCAGCCGGACGGCTCGACCCACTACCGTCTCGAACTGGAGGCCACATGATCTCGATGGCGCGGCCGACGCAGCTCGCGGCCATCGCGGCGATCGCCGAGGGGCGCTACGCCGATGCGGCCGCCATCCTCGATGAGCTCCGCGCCGAGCCGGCGGCGCCGCGGCCTGGCGTCTGCCGGTTCTGCGGCTGCTCGGAGGCGCGCGCCTGCGGGATTCTCTCTGAATTCGAGACCCTCATCCGCTGCGGCTGGGCCGACGCCGAGGCAACCGTCTGCACCAATGTCTCCTGTCTTGAGCGCTGGCGGCGCGAGGCGTCAGCCGAGCTCGACGTCGAGGTGCACGACCTGGTCGAGGCGGCCGCGCCGACCTCGAGGATCGTCCTGCCGTGACCAAATGTTTCTGACGACGAGAGGACACATCTGATGAGCGAGAGATTTGTGATCGTGCGGACGTATTCGGCTGGCGTGTTTGCCGGCGTGCTGGAATCGCGCGCCGGGCAGGAGGTCGTGCTGACCGCGGCGCGGCGGCTCTGGTACTGGTCTGGGGCGGCGAGTTTGTCCGAGCTGGCCGTCCGCGGGACGAGCAAGCCGAAGCAGTGCAAGTTTCCCGTGGCCGTCGCGCGGGTGGAGCTGCTGCAGGCGATCGAGATTCTCGACGTGACGCCTGAGGCGAGAGCCTCGATCGAGGCGGTGCCGGTATGGAGCGCGTAACAGCCGGCGTACCCAACACGCCCGGGTCCGGGGACGGGTACGGGGACGGGTCCGGGTACGGGTACGGGTACGGGGACGGGTCCGGGGACGGGTACGGGGACGGGTACGGGTACGGGGACGGGTACGGGGACGGGGACGGGTACGGGGACGGGGACGGGGACGGGGACGGGGAATGACCTCGCGCCTTGAAATTCCGAGGCCGAGCAGACCCCTGCGGGGCCTCCTCGGCCTCGCCCACGAAGGTGCTATCTGGGGCGCATTGCCGTGACCGACATCCTCGCCACCCTCGACGGGCTGTTCCAGTCGCTCGTTCGCGCGCACGCGTGGACGCCGGTCGAGACAGTGGTCGCGCTGCTCGCCGGCTCCGTGTCGCTGTCGATCGTCGCCGCCTTCGTCGCGGACTGGATCGTCGACGGCCTGGCGGCGGTGCGCCGCTGGCGCTGCCGGCGCGAGGTGCGGCGCGGGTTTCAGGGAGGGCTGAGCCGCTATGCAGATCCCGGGCGGATGCACCGCGAGACAGCGCATCACGTTCAGCGACTGGCTGCGCGGCCGCCGGCCGCTGACGCAGGAGCAGATCGCCGCGTGGATGCGGACGGCGTGGGCGACGCCGCCGGCGTACACGGTGACCGCGCCGGGCGACCCGCAGCAGGCCGCGGCCACCTGGGCGCTCGCGGCCCGGCGGTATCTCGCCCGGCATCAGGGCTGGCTCGCGACCGCCGCGCCGGCGGCTACGGCGCGGGCACGACGCTGGTCTTTCCCCCGGTTGCGCCGAAGCGCGTGAACGGCCACGGACGGGTCCGATGAATCCGCCGCGCGACGAAGTCACCGGCCTTGGCGCGGTCCCGCTTCCGCCGCCGAGCCCGCAGGGAGATGGCCATCCCGGCGAGCTGGGCCTGGCGATCGCCTGGCCCGAGCGGCCGACGTGTCACGACGTCGACCCGCACGCACAGCGCTTCGGGCCGACGCTCTGGCGCGAGCCGCGGCCGCTCGGCGGCGAGGGGATCCCGTATCGCGAGACGTTCCGCACGTGTTCCTACTGCGGCTCGATCCATCCCGAGGACTTGTATCGTCACCTGGCCGGCGAGCCTGGCGCGGAGCTGCACGGCGCCGACTGGAAGTACGGCTGGCCCCATAAGTTCTACGTCCAGGGGATCCCGAACCCGGCGGCGGGGCAGCTCGTGCCCTCGGGCTTCCGGAGCTGGTCGGAGGCCGCGTGCGTGTGTGGCACGACGTATCCCACCCACGCGCACCGCGCCTGTCCGTCGTGCGGCCTCGGTGACCTCGCGCCAGGCGTCGTCGTCACGCCGATGAGTGAGACGCTGCTGGCGGCGGGCGGGATCTGGCCCGATCGGCCGACGTGTCACGATGCCGATGCGCACGCGCAGCGCTTCGGGCCGACGCTCTGGCGCGAGCCGCGGCTGCTGGTCGAGGAGAGCCCGTATTGCCAGACGTTCCGCACGTGTGCCTAC
>MELE01000227.1 GCA_001768615.1 Acidobacteria bacterium RIFCSPLOWO2_12_FULL_67_14b
GTGATCGCAATCCGCCGCGGCCGCGCCGCGGCATCCGGCAGCACATACTCCCGAATCTGCAGCGTCACCGGATCGACGCTGCCCAATCGGTTGCCGCGGAAGTCGACATACCAGGGCACGCCCTTGGAGTTCACCTGAATCCCGTATGGATAGGTGTTGCTGCTCGGCGTCGCGACGATCTTCATCTCGCCGGTCTGCGGCACAAGCCGTCCCACCATCCCCGACTGCAGGGTGAACCAGAGCGTCCCCTTCTGATCGAAGATCGGCGTGTGTGGACCACGGGCGCCGGCCGCGGTGACGGGGTATTCGGTCACCTCGCCCGTCTTCGGATCGAGCTTGCCGATGTAGTTCTTGGAAATGCCGGTGAACCAGATGTTCGCGGCCGTGTCTTCGACGAGGCCGTGAGGACCCGAGTCGGCGGTCTTCAGCGGGTACTCCTTTATCGCGTCGGTCTTCGGATCGACCCGTCCGAGGCGGCTGGCAAACTGCCCCGTCCACCAGATGGAGCCATCCGCGGCCGCGAGCGGATCGTGCGGGCGCGAGCCGAGCGTGGGCGCCATCCATTCCCTGATCGACACGCTCGACGAGCCTGGGATGACGACGGCCGCCGGCGCCGGCTTCACGGGAAAGTGCGTGGCGAGATAGCCCTCGATGGCGGCGCCCTGGTCCGGCGGCGGCGTGACCATCGACGCGATCAGGTTGTGCCACCCGTCGCGCGTGTAGCCCCACGAGCCGGTGATCAGGTTCAGCCCGTGACACTTCGCGCACGTGGCCTGCACCAGCTCCCTGCCGGGCGCATCCGGCAATTGCGGCGTCGGGCCGCGCTGGCCGCCAACGGAAGTCGACAGAGCCGACCAGAACAGCACGGCTCCCACGAGTGTAAACAGGGTTCCCAGTCGCATGGCTCCTCCTATCCCCGGTGGCGGTGACCTTCGACCGATTATCCGCCAAGCCGCGCTCGGATGGCACCAGAGGGTTCCCTGGCGCAAATCCCGGCCTCGTCGACAACAAGCTGGAGGCACGCCTCTGGAGCGACTGGTGGACCCGCAACCAGGCGACGCTCAGAATCGTGGCGCCCCCGACGGCGGCGCTGCGCGTGGGCGGCTACGACTGATTCGCCGCTGGCCCCGTGGTGGCCGGTCAGTCCTCCAGGCTGAAGCTGACCGTGACGGTCATGAACACCTCCACCGCCGTACCGTTCAGCAGGGTCGGGCTGAAGCGCCACTGGCGGACGGCCTCGAGCGCCGCCTGCGCCAGTTCCGGATGCGCGTGCGCGCTGATCACGCGGACCGACGACACGCTGCCGTCGACCCCGATCAAGGCGCCGAGCGGCACCACACCTTCGAGGCCGGCGTCACGCATGGCTTGTGGATACACCGGCCTGACGTCCAAGAGCTTTCGGGGCGGCCGGATGTTGCCGCCGATCCGCACCGGTCCGCGCTGGGCCGCCGGAGCGCCCGACGGCCGCTGCTCTCTTACCGTGATCGTTTCCTGGAGCGTGCCCACCTGCAGCGTGATGGTGCGCTCCCAGTGCCGCGCCTCTTCGAGCCGCACTTCCTGCGTGATCGACAGGAAGCCGGCCAGCGACGAGGTGAGCATGTAGCGGCCGGGCGCGACCGCGCCGAAGTCGAAGCGCCCCGCGCTGTCGGTGGCGGCGGTCTTCTGCACGGCGGCGGCGTCCTCGAGCGTGAGCGCCACTTGCGGCAGCACGGCGCCGGTCATGTCGTAGAGCACGCCGGTCAGCGGCATCGGCCCGGTTTGCTCGTGGGCGCGGAAGGTCGCGGCCGGAACGGCCACGGCGATGAGCACCGCGATGGCCAGCGCCATCGCGCGGCGCGTGGGTCGCCGGCGGGTCAGGGTGGTGTTCAGCATTGCGGTAATCCTCCACTCGAGCGTTGACGGACGGGCCATGGGCACAACGATCGCGGACCACGCCGAAGGCCGGCAGCTCCTCGCGATCGCCAACAGGTGTGAGGCGTACTCCGCGGCCGGCACGCCGGCTTCGAGCACGGCGTTGTCGCAGGCCTGCTCGCTTTCGCGCCGCAGACGCGCGCACGCCATCCAGAACAGCGGGTTGTACCAAAACGCCGCGCGCACCAGTTCCGCCGCGACCTGGATGGGCCAGTCGGCACGGCGGACGTGCGCGAGCTCGTGGCCAAGGACGATGCGGATGCGATCGTCGGGCCAGGATTCGCAGCGCGCGGGGAGCAGGATGCAGGCGCGCCGCCATCCCCACGTCCCCACCAGGCCCGGCATGCCGGTCTTGAAGAGCGCAACCTCGCTGCGGACGTTCAGGCGCGCGGTGAGCTCGCGGCTGGCCTCGATCCAGCGCGGATCGGTGATCGCCTCCGCCCGCCGTGTCACAACGACGATGCGGCCGAGGCTGACGAGCAGAATCAACACGCTCGCGGCGAACCCGATGGTCCACAGCACCGTGATCGCCTGCTCAACCGAAACGCGCGAGACGGCTGCGGGCGTTGCGGGAGTCGGCCGGGCCGATGGGGCCGCGCGGTTCACCTCGAGCGGCCGCGGACCGGCCGGGCCTGGATCCGCCAACGGCGCCGGCGGCGCCGGAAGGTCCCAGGCAGGAAGCGTCATGCCGAGAGGAGCCACGGCGGCCGAGGAAAAGATTCCGGCCGCAAGCACCCAATGACGGAGCGCCGCCGAGCGGTGGCGCAGGACGGCCGACGCCGCCAGCGCGGCCAGGACCACCACGGACGCGCGAAGGCCGATGTCGGCGAGGTCGATCATCGGGGTCCTTTCCGCGCCGACTCGATCAGCCCGGCGATGCGATCCAGCTCGTCGTCGGACAACCGCGTCACGTCGCTGCCGAGCAGCGTCGTTACCACCTGCGCGTGCGAGCCGTCGAAGAAGGTGTCGACCAGGTGCTTGAGCGCCGACTTGCGGGCGGCGTGCCGCGGCACGGTCGGCATGTAGACGTAGCGCAGCCCCTGCTCCTCGTGGCGGACGTGGCCCTTGTCTTCGAGCACGCGCAGCTGGGTGCGGACGGTCGAGTCGCTCGGACGGCCGCCAAGCCGCTCGCGGATCCCGGCGGCGGTGGCGCGGCCGAGCCGGTAGAGGACGTCCATGATCTGGCGCTCGCGCTTGGTCAGGCTGCCCGGGCTGCGGGTCGGGTTACGTGGATTGAGGGACATTATGTTATTTTTATAACATAGCTGCGATTAAACTAGCAGGAGCCGCGGCGGCTGTCAAGCGCGCCCCGTAACAGCCGTGCTGGCCTGCCCCAGCTCGGCGTTAATGGCAAGCGCCGCGTCACTTCGACCCGCGCGGCGTCCAAAAGGACGCGCCGCGGACATGAACCGGGCCGTTTGCGCCCGGCACGAGTGGTACATCGATTGCAGCCGTCGCCAGGGGGTGGCCATGGCTCAGTCGAAGATCCGCTACGCCGTCGTCGGACTCGGGCACATCGCGCAGGCCGCGGTGCTGCCCGCGTTCGCCCACGCCCCGCGCAACTCTTCCCTCCACGCGATCGTCAGCGGCAGCGAGGCCAAACTCAACGAGATCGGCGACAAGTACCGTATTCCGGTCCGTGCCAGCTACGACCACTACGAGCGTTGTCTGAAAGAAGTAGACGCCGTCTACCTCTGCACGGCCAACACCGCGCACGCCGACTACGCCGTGCGCGCGGCGGCGGCCGGCGTGCACGTCCTCTGCGAGAAGCCGCTCGCGGTCGACGGGCGCGAGTGCGATCGCATGGTCGCCGCCTGCAAGAAAGCCGACGTCAGGCTGATGACGGCGTATCGCCTGCACTTCGAGCCGCTGTATCTGGAGATTCTCGAGATCGTCCGCAGCGGCAGGATCGGCGAGCCGCGCTACTTCAGCTCGTCGTTCTCGATGTCCGCCAGGCCGAACGGCATCCGCACCCGCAAGGACATGGGCGGCGGCACCCTCTACGACCTCGGCGTCTACTGCATCAACACGGCGCGTGTGATGTTCCAGGCCGAACCCACGGAGGTGTTCGCGTATTCGGTGGACGGCGCCCGCGCCGACATGCCCGAGATCGACGAGATGACCTCCGGCGTCATGCGCTTCGACGGCGATCGCCTCGCCACGTTCACCACCAGCTTCAACGCCAACGGCGTCTCCGACTTCCGCATCGTCGGCACCGAGGGCGATATTCACGCGGAGCCGGCGTACGAGTACGCCGAAGCCCTCGGCTACACGCTCACCGTCGGCGAGGAAACGAAGACGAAGAAGGGCCGCCGCCGCGACCAGTTCGCGGCCGAGCTCGTCTATTTCTCCGATTGCGTGCTCCAGGGCAGGGATCCGGAGCCGTCGGCCGAAGAAGGGTGCTCGGACGTCCGCGTGGTGAATGCGCTCTACGAATCGGCGCGCGTGGGCAAGCCGGTCGGCCTCCGCCACGTCGGCCCGGTGATTAGCCCGGAGCTCGCTTACACGGTGTAGGCCAGCTCTCGCACGGGCCGACGTTCGTGATTCTCGTATAGACCAGCGTGCTCGCCGCCTTCTCGGCCGCGGCCGTGTTGACTGCAATCGTCAGCACCTTGCCGTCGCCGCTGAGCGTCACGACCTCTTTCACGGTCGTCGTGTCGCCGTTGGGCGCCTTCATCGCGCCCTCGCTGACCAGCGCGCGTCCCTCCCACTTCGTGGTCATCGTGACCGCACCACCCTGGCCCGCGGGCGTCGACGTTTCGCGGCCGGGCTTGTAGATGCGCACGTGCGCTTCGTTGATCTGGCTCTCGATCACGAGGCTGCCGTTGGCCGGCTGCGTGATGTGCAGCGTCTTCGGCGCGCCGGCGGAAATCAGCCCGGTGAGGCCGGCCGTGGCGATCACCTTGCTCTTCTCGGCGTCAAGCGTCCAGGTGCCGGAAAAATCCGGCGCCTGCGCCAGGACCGGCGCGGCACCACCCAGGAGAGCGAAGGCGAGAACTGCCGGAGCCCGGAGCCCGGACCCCGGAGCCCGATCTGATCGCATCACTGTGCTCCCAAATCGAGTGCGACGATCTTCTCCCGATCGCGGGCGTAGAGCGTCTTGCCGACCAGGGTCGGCACCGTCCACGACGTGGTGTCGAACACTTTCTTGGCTTCCGACAGGATGGTGACGCCCTCCGGGGCGAGCTTCGCCAGCGCCAGGTCGCCGTCTTCATCCATGATGATCGCCTTGCCGTCGGCATACAGGATGCTGGCGCGTCCGAACCCGCGGTGCTGCCAGGCGGGCTTGCCGGTCTTGATCTCGAGCGCGGTCAGGAACGCCGGACCGAAATCGCCGGTCGTGCCATACACGTAATCCCCGAGCCGCACCGCGTTGAGGAACATGAAGCGGACGCGGTTGGTGAACCACAACTCGTCGGCATGGGTGAGGTTGCCCTCCTGCTTCAACTGGATGGCGCGGCTGCCGGCGCGGTAGGCCGACGACACGAACAGGATGTTGTCGGGCCCCCACAGCGGCGTGCTGCAGTTGAGGTCGTTGCCCGGATCGTGGGGCGTCGACCACAGGATCTTCCCGTTGGCCGGGTCCATGCCGTTCACGGTGCCGCCGCCGAATACGACAAGTTGCTGGCGGCCCGCCATGTCGATCAGGATCGGCGGCGCTTCCGACGTCAGGAAGTCGCCGCTCTTCCACACCACGCCGCCGTCGCTCTGGCGGAACGCCATCACCGACTGGCCGGGGCCGCCGACGCTGCAGATGATCGTGTCGCGAAACGCAATCGGGCTGCAGCCGTAGCCGGTCTTCACCACGGGCCGGATCAACAGCTCGGGCGAGTTGAATTCCTTGATCAGATCGTGCGACCACAGGATCCCCCCCGTCTTCTTGTCGAAGGCGAAGAGCTGCTTGTTGGTGCCGATGCTGAAGAGCCGATCGCCGACGACGAGCGGCGTCGAGTGCGGCCCGGCGCCAAAGCTGAAGTCTTCGCGCCGCGACGGATACTTGTGCTCCCAGAGGGTCTTGCCCGTCGCCGCGTCCATCGAGACGACGGTTTCTTCCGCGTCCCACGGCCCCTGCCTGGCGCGGCCGTTGCCGGCACGATACATCGTGTAGAGCCGCCCCTCGTCCACGAGGATCGCCGAATGGCCGGTGCCGAGCGGTCGGCTCCACAACACCGGCGGCCCGGTGTCGGGCCAGGTGTCCGCCAGTCCGGTCGCCTGGACGATGAAGTTGCGACCCGGTCCGCCCCACTGCAGCCACGAGTCGCCGGCGGCGGCAGCGCCCTGGGCCTTCAGCCCGACCGCGACGTTTCCTGGCGACGCGGCCGCGACACCGGCCAGCACCACGGCTATCAGCAGCATCCGCATGCGCGTGGAGTTTACCCGAAACTCTGCACTCCGCACTCTGAACTCTGAACCCTGAACCCTGAACTCTGAACCCGAGTCATCGCCACCCTGCCAGCGTCTCGCCCAGGATCTCGGACGCCGCGGAATCCCGGGTGGCGAGGATCGCTTTCATCCGCGCGATCACGGCGGTGCGCGCCTCTTCCGGAAGCGCGTCAAAGGCCGGCGAATAGACCATGTGACTGCAGCGATAGCGCAGGAGCCGCGTCGACAGGTCCAGGTCGCGCAACGATCGTCCCGTGCCGTCGCCGCGGCCCGCGGCGCTGAAGACCTTCGCGTAGGCCGACGTTCCCGCCAGCGGCGCCGCCAGCGGCGCTTCATCCACAAAGAGCAGGTAGTCGGCCGTCTCGCGCACGAGCTCGCGCAGGTCGCCCGCGGAGAAGTCGAGCCGCGACTCGGCCTTCGCAATCCGCGTCTCCCACCCGAGGCGCGTGAGCAGGTTGATGGCCCGTCCCTGATGATCGAAGACCATCAGCGCCACGATGTCGCTGGACGGGGCGGGATAGAGCGACACGTCGACGCGCGGATCGAGCGAAGTCCGGTTCAGCGTGCCTTCATGGACCGACGCCTCGGGCTGCGATGGATCGGCCACCATCGCATTGCCCATGTGGCGCGCGGCGCCGTGCGTGCCGGTGACATACCATCCGCCCCATCGCCGCTCGAGCGGGCTTCGATGATCGGTCAGAAAGCTGCCGAGCTGCGGCATCGTCACGCCTTCGGGCCCGGTGAACATGCTGCGCACGAGCAGCCCCGGGACGTCGAGGCTGTTCGCCGAGAGATGACACGACAGGCACAACCGCCGCCGGCCGAAATCGGGGGCGGGGCCCTCCTTCTGCGTGAGGGTGTAGAACATCACGCCCTGTCGCGGATCGTGCGACGCGATCTCCAGCAGCGGCGCGCCGGGAATGTAGCCGACGACGACCCGGTCGTTGAAGTACAGCGCGCGCGGGTTGCGCGGATTCGTGAACGGATGCTGCACGCCGGTCTTCGAGAAGAGGAGCAGTTGCGATTCGATCGGCACGTCGAGCCGGGCGAGCAGGGCCCGGAGGTAGCCCTGTGGCCCGTCGAAGGCCAGGCCGGCGACGCCCGCGCGAGATGCGGGATCGGCGGGCGGTGCGCCGGCGTAGTCGATGGCCGGATGCTGATCGATGGTCCCGGGAAACAACGAGCGCCCGGCTTGTCCGGCGAGTCCGACAAAGGCCCACACCCACACCAAGCCGGCCAGCGCGAGCAAACGCATCATGCGTCCGGCTAGCCTATATCGCCCACCCGAAAAGAGACCACGAAGATCACGAAGATCACCACGAAGGCCACGAATGGGCCTCTTTGACAATGGTCTTCGTGCTCTTCGTGGTTCTCTTCGTGAGCTTCGTGGTTTCTTGGTCTATTCGTTCCGAAGTGCCACCATGGGATCGACGCGCGCCGCGCGGCGGGCCGGCAGGTAACAGGCGGCCAGCGACACGGCGGCGAGGATCACGGGTACGATCGCGAACGTCCACGGATCGTAGACGTTGGTTTCGAACAGCATGGCGCGCAACACGCGCGACGCCGCCAGCGCGCCCGCCAGCCCGAGGGCGAGGCCGACGCCGGCCAGCACCATGCCCTGCCGGACCACGAGGCCGAGCACTTCGCCGCGCCCGGCGCCAAGCGCCAGCCGCACGCCGATTTCGGGCGTGCGCTGGGCCACGCCGAACGCGAGCACGCCGTACAACCCGATGCCGGCGAGCAGGAGCGCACCGGCCGCAAACGCCGTGAGCACCGTCGCGCTGAATCGCTGCGGCGCCGACAGGTCGCGCACGACCTCTTCCATCGTCGTCACGTTGGCGACCGCGAGGGCGGGGTCAACCGCGGCAATGGCGCCGCGGACCGATGGCGTCAGCGAGGCCGCATCGACACGCGCATTGACGGCAATGCGCATCCGCCGCAGGAAGCCGGCGACGGGACTGGCGAGCACCTGATCGGCGGCTTCCGTATAAGGCACGTATACGTGAATGACGGGATCGCTCCCGAGCGGGCCATCGACCACGTCTCCGACCACGCCGATCACGGTCTGCCACGGCGCCGGTGAGCTTGGCAGCCCCCATTTCAGGCGTTTGCCGATGGGGTCCTGGCCCGGCCAGTACGTGTCGGCGATGTTCTGGCTCACCATCGCGACCTGGCGGTTCTCCATCTGTTCTGCCGCCGAGAAGGTGCGGCCGCGAATCACGGGAATGCCGAAGGTGGTGAAATAGTCGCCGTGCGCCCACGTCAGGGCGATGGTGGGCGGCATCGGGGTCGACGGGTCCCATCCTTCCGGCGTGAACGCGCGGCGCTCACCGTCGACCCGGAGTGGCAGGTCGCTGGTCACGGCGGCGGCCTTGACGCCGGGGATGTCGAGCAGCCGGTCCGTGACCGTCTGGTAGAACGACCGGACGCGGGCCGCCTGGTTGTAGCCGGCGTGCGGCAGCGTCACGTCCATGGTCAGCACGTTCATCGCGCTGATGCCGGACTCGACGTTCATCAGGTTGGTGAAGCTGCGAATGAGCAGGCCCGCACCGACGAGGAGGACGAAGGCAAACGCCACGCTGGTCACCACGAGCCCGGCCTGCAAGCGATGCTGGCTGCGACCGCCGGAGGTCCGCGCGCCCTCCCGCAAAGCGTCGGCCAGTTCCCGGCGCATGCCGGGGGCCATCGGCACCAAGCCGAAAAACAGCGCGGTCGCCAGCGACAGTATCAGCGTGAACGCCACCACGCGGACGTCCAGCGTCACGTCCGACACGCCCGGCAGGCTGGTCGTGATCACCGCAGGCACGGCCCGGACCGCCCAATGCCCGATTACCAGGCCGAGCGCGCCGCCCGTGAACGCCAGCAGAAGGCTTTCGACCAGCAGCATCTGGAACAGCCGGTGGCGCGCCGCGCCCAGCGCCGCGCGGACCCCGATCTCCCGCTGCCGGGCCACCGCGCGGCTGAGAAACAGGTTGGCCACGTTCGCGCAGGCCACCAGCAGCACCAGGCCGACGGCGCCGAGCAGGATCATCAGCGGCCGGCGCACCTGCCCGGAGATCTCGTCAAGGTACGGCGTCGCCGCGATCTGAACGGAGAACGCGTTTCGAAGCTGCGGCGGATAATTCTCCTGCACCCGCGAGGCGAGCGCCGCCGTGTCGCGGGTCGCCTGATCCAGCGTGACGCCGTCTCGAAGGCGGCCGATCACGCTGTGGTTGTAGAACATGCCCCGGGCCTGCCGCTCGAACGGGTTGAACACGAGCGGCATGAACGCGTCGGCCGGTTCGCTGTTGAACTGCGGTCCGCGTTTCGGGAACTGGAACCCCGCCGGCATCACGCCGACGATGGTGTAGGGCCGTCGATCGAGCACGAGGCGCCCGCCCACCGGCGACGACGCCGCGAACCGCCGGCGGCGAAGCCCGTCGCTGATCACGACCACCGACTGATCCGCTTGATCTTCTTCGGGCAGGAATGTGCGTCCATCCGCGGCGCCGACGCCCAGCAGCAGGAACACGGCGGCGGATGTCTGCGCGACGACGACGGTTTCCGGGTCGCCGTTCCCCGACAGCTCCATGGACTGCGTTCGATACGCGCCCAGATCCGTGAACGATCCCTGGTACTGATCGAGATCGAGGTAATCGGCCGGCGACACGCCGAAGCGCGGCATTTTCGACTCGGGAATGACCTCGTGAATCATCATCAGCCGGTCGGGCTCCTGGTAACCGAGCGGCCGCAGCAGCACCGCGTTCACCAGGCTGAAGATGGCGCTGTTGGCGCCGATGCCGAGCGCCAGCGTGATCACGGTGACGGCGGTGAAGACCGGCGACTTGGCCAGTGCGCGCACCGCGTGGCGGACGTCGAACAGCAGCGAGCCCATGTGGCTTTCTGCCCCGAGGGTGACAGCGTACTGGCGCTGGCGCGTCCGTTGATCGTGGGTGTGGGTGAGCGGAATGGCGCGCCAGAAGTCGGCAAGGGCGCGCGACCACGCGGCGCGGCGCCCGCGCGACGCGAGCATCTGGGCGAAGTCTGCCTCCAGGTCCGCGGCAAAGCGGTCCCGGAACCGGCTCGGGTAGATGCGGAGCAGCAGGCGGTAGACGCGCAGCGACCAGCGGTCCCGCTCCATGTCAGGCCTCGTCGGGCACGAGCCGCTTCGAGCGGACGAGCGCTGTGAGCCGCGCCAGCCGCTCGGCCTCGCCGGCCAGCGCCCGCCGGCCGGCGGGCTGCAGCGCGAAGGTGCGGCGGCGATCGTCGCCCGGCGCCGGCAGCTCCTTCACCAGCCCGGCCTCCTCCATCCGCTGCAGCGATCCGTAGATGGTGCCGGGACCCATCGGCGGCGTCGGGCCGGCGCTCTCTTCGACCGCCTGCATGATCGCGTAGCCGTGCAGCGGGCCGTCGGCGAGGGCGAGCAGGATGTGGAAGACGGCGGGGGTGAGCGGCGCGGCGGGCTTCTTCATCGTTATTACCGTGACGGGAATATCTTACTTCCGTGACGGTAATAAGGCAAGCCGCTTCACTTGACATCCAAGTGGAAGTATGGGATGGTGCGCGCGGATCTCGAGTAGGAGGCCCCGTTGATCCCGATGAGCACGCTACGACGCTTCTGCCGGCGCCTGGTGTCGGTCTTCCGATCGGGCCGTGACGACGCCGATCTGGCCCGCGAGATCACCGTCCATCTGCAGCTGCTCGAAGACCACTTCGTCACCGGCGGCATGACCCGGGACGAGGCCTGGCTGGCGGCGAGACGCGCGTTCGGAGGCCAGGTGGAACAGGTGAAGGCACGGCAGCGGGACGCGCGATCGTTTCGCTGGATCGACGAGTCGTGGCTGGATCTGAAACTCGGCGCCCGGATGCTCGTCAAGTATCCCGGCCTGACCGTGATCGCCGTGGGCGCGCTCGCGGTGGCGATCGGCGGCGGCGCGGCCTATCTCGAGTTCGTGAACGACTTCGTCCGCCCGACCCTGCCGGTCAAGGATGGCGATCGCATCGTCAGAATTCAGAACCTGGACGTCGCCACCGGCGATCCTGAGAATCGAGCGCTCTACGATTTTCAGGCATGGAAGCACGGCCTCAAATCGGTCGAGCTGATCGGTGCGTCGGTGTCAATCGAGCGCAACCTCATTACCGACAACGGGCGGTCCGAGCCGGTCCGCGGCGTCGAGATCAGCGCGACGGCGTTCCGTCTGTTTCCCACGCCTCCGCTGCTGGGACGGCCCCTGATCGCGGAAGACGAGCAGCCGGCGGCGCCGGCGGTGGCGGTGCTCGGCTACCCGTTGTGGCAGGCGCGATTCGAGGGCGATCCCGGTGTGGTCGGCCGAACGATCCGCCTGGGAAACACCACGCACACGATTGTCGGGGTCATGCCGGCGAGCTTCGGGTTCCCGGTGAATCACAGCCTCTGGGTGCCCTTCCGGATGAATGGCGCCGGGGCGCGACGAGCCGAGGGGCCGGTACTCAGGGTCTTTGGCCGGCTGGCGCCCGGCGTGCCGCTCGCGGCGGCGCAGGCCGAACTGGAGTCGATCGCGGTGGGCCTGGCGACGGCGGCGCCGGACACGACCCGGCATCTGCGGCCGCGGATCGATCGCTATCTCGAAGCGATGTTTGCGTCGTCGGAAGACCGCCTGCAGGTGATCGTGTTGTACGCGATGAACGTGTTCTTTGTCGGGCTGCTCGGCGTGTGCGGCGCCAACGTCGCCACGCTCGTGTTCGCGCGGACGGCGATGCGCGAAGGCGAAATCACGGTCAGGACCGCGCTCGGCGCGAGCCGCGCCCGCATTGTCGCGCAGCTGTTTGCCGAAGCGCTCGTCCTCTCGTCAGTGGCCGCGGCGATCGGCCTGTGGGCGGCGTCGTTTGCGTCGACGTGGGGAAAAGACTCGTTCCTGGCCGCCGCCGCCGACGGCGCGGCGTCGCCGTTCTGGTGGAACGACAATCTCTCACCGGTCACCTACCTCTATGCCGGTGTGCTCGCACTCCTCGCCGCCGCCATGGTCGGGATCGTCCCGGCGATGAAAGCGACCGGCCCGCAGATGCAGGCGCGGCTCACGCATGCGGCGTCACGCGGATCGAGCATGAAATTCAGCGGCGTGTGGACGGGGGTGATCGTGACGCAGATTGCCCTGACCGTCATCTTTCTCATGACGGGCGTGACGCTGGGCTGGGACGCGTATGCGTCGCGCTACGCGATGCGAGATGCCGCGTTCCCTCGCGCGCAGTACCTCTCGGTCCGGCTCGACATGGACCGTGACGCCTCACCGGCCGGTTCGAGTCCTCGAGCACAGGCGGAATTCCGGACTCGATTCGCCGCCACCTACCGGGAACTGGAGCGGCGCGTGTCCGCCGAACCGGGTATCACCGGCGTGACCTACGCCACCGCGCTTCCCGGCATGGGCCACAGCGGATTCGATGTCGAGTTGCAGGGCATCGAGACGCCCGTGCCGGCTGACGGGTCGGCCCTGACCGTGCGGACCGCGTTGGTGGGCGCCGGCTTCTTCGACACCTTCAACGCACAGATCGTCGCGGGCCGCGCCTTCACACAGGCCGACGTGGAGATCGAACGCCCGGTCGCGATCGTCGATCAAACGTTCGTGCGGCAGGTCCTGGGCGGCCGCAATGCCATCGGCCAGCTCGTGCGCCAGCCGAAGACCGCCGAGAATCCCGAGGCGGGGCCCTGGCACGAAATCGTCGGCGTGGTGGCGGACTTGACCAACGCCCCGCGGAAACGGTCGGTGGATGCAGTGCTGTATCGGCCCGGGACGCCGGGCCTGACCGCTCGAACGATCATGGCCGTTCACGTCTCCGGCGACGCGACCGCGTTTGCGCCTCGCCTCCGCGCGATGGCCGCGGAGGCGGACGCGACGTTGCGGCTCTACGACTTCAAGCGCCTCGACCAGCTGGACGAATCGGACCAGCTGACGCTCGCGTTTTTTCTGCGGGTCATCGCCGTCGTGAGCGCGGTGACGCTGATCCTGGCGACCGCCGGTGTCTACGCGCTGATGTCGTTCAACGTCACGCGGCGGACGCGCGAAATCGGCATCCGCGTGGCGGTGGGCGCGAGCGCGCGGCGCATTCTCACCGGGATCTTCTCGCGGGCGTTCGCGCAAGTGACCCTCGGCATTGTCGTGGGCAGCGTGCCTGGCGCACTGCTGATCGCCACCAGCGCGCCGGACCAATTCCGGGGATCCGGACCGGTCGTGGCGGCCATCACGGCAGTCACGGTGGCGGCGTTCATCCTCGGGGTCACACTGCTCGCGTGCCTGGTGCCGGCGCGCCGCGCCCTGCGCATTCACCCAACCGACGCGCTGCGGGCGGATGCATAAGCGGACGGTTTATCTCGAAGCGGCCGCCGTGCCGGGCAGCGCGAACGTATGAGAGTGAGTCCACTAGAAACCACGAAAGAATTCCTTCGCGTTCTTCGTGATTCACTTCGTGGTCTTGGTGGTTTCTTGATCTTCAACGTACCGCCTCAGGTCGTGGCCGCGCGCCCCAGAACAACCCGGTAATCCGTCAGCCAGCGATCGACCGCCGCCAGCGGCGCGGGATTGAGCGCGTAATGCAGCGTCTGCCGGTCGCGCGACTGTCGGACGAGGCCGGCGTCCCGCAGCACGCGCACGTGACGCGACACCGCCGGGCGGCTCACCGGGAATCGGCGCGCCAGCTCCCCGGCCGACAACTGCCCCTCCCGCAGGAAATCCAGGATCGCCCGGCGCGTCGGATCGGCAATGGCGTGGAACACGATCGGATCGGCGCAGCTATTATCTGTAACCATATGGTTACAGATTGGTATAATATGCCAATTCTTGTCAAATTCAGAAACCCGCGGGGGCCGATTCCTCCCGTCCTCAACTTCACCCGTGCATAATGACCGGATGCCGATTTCGCGTGTTGCTGTCCTGATTTCCCTGCTGGCCCCCACGGCCGCGTTCGCTCAATCGACCCAGGCCCCCCTGGTGACGTTGCCCACCGTGATCGTCACGGCGCAGAAGGAGCCGACCGACGTCAAGGCCGTGCCCGCCAGCGTGACCGTGGTCACCGCCGACACGCTCGCCAACGCCGGCATCCGCATCGTCAGCGAGGCTGCGGTGTTCGCGCCGAACACGGTGTTCACCGAATTCACCGCGCGCAAGGTGAGCAACCCGCGGTTCCGCGGCATCGGATCGAGCCCGGCCAACCCGGCGGTCACGACCTACATCGACGGCGTGCCGCAGTTGAACAGCAACTCGTCGAGCATCGAGCTGCTCGCGGTGGATCAAATCGAGTTCGTCCGCGGGCCGCAGAGCCCGCTCTTCGGCCGCAACACTCTCGGCGGCATCGTCAACATCCGCAGCACGAAGCCGTCGACGTCGAAGTGGACCGGCTCGGTGGTGGCGCCGTTTGGCGACCACGCATCGAGGGAAGTCCGCGGCTCGGTGTCGGGGCCGCTGGGCGACAAGGCGGCGGTCGGCGTGGCCGCGGGCAGGCAGCAGCGCGAGGGCTACACGACGAACCGGATCACCGGCCACGACCTCGACTCGCGCGACGGCACGTTCGCGAAGGCGCAGCTGTTGCTCACGCCGACGCAGAACTGGCAGGCGCGCGTGATCTACTCGCACGAGCGCAACCGTGACGGCGACTACGCCCTCGGTGATCTCGACGCCATCCGGCAGACGCCGTTTGTCGTGTCGCGCGACTTCGAGGGCTTCACCAACCGCGACATCAACGCCACCACGCTCAACCTGCGCGGCAACGGCGAGCGGGTGTCGATCGAGAGCAACACCGGCGTCGTGAAGTGGAAGACCGAAGACGAGACCGACCTCGACTACACGCCGCTGGCGCTCGCCACGCGGAGCAACACCGAGGAAGACACGCAGTTCACGCAGGAGTTCCGCCTGGCCTCGCCCGAGAATGCGCCGGCGCGGCTTTCGGACAACGTGATGTTCAAGTGGCAGGGCGGCGTCGAGTTCTTCAAGCAGAATTACGACCAGCTCGCCATCAACAACCTCGGCGCTTTCGTCCTGTCGCCGCAGATTCCGTTCCCCGTGGCGCAGACCTCACCGCAGTCGGCCATCGACGACACCGGCGTCGGCGTGTTCGGCCAGGGCACCCTCACCTTCCACGACAAGGCCGACCTCACGGTGGGCCTGCGCTTCGATCACGCGAAGAGCGAGGCGACGCTGAACACGTTCTTCACGCCGGCCATTGCGCCGCCCAATGCGGTCGCCGCGGACGCATCCTTCTCCGACATCTCGCCGCAGTTCGCGTTCGGCTATCGCGTGCGGGACACGATGGCGTACGCGTCGGCCAGCCGCGGCTACAAGGCGGGCGGCTTCAACCCGGCGGCGCTGCCCGGCAGCGAGGCCTACGGCGAGGAACACGCGTGGCACATCGAAGGCGGCGTGAAGTCGACCTTCGCCGGCGGCAAGGTGTCGGCCAACGCCGCGGTGTTCCACATCGACTGGAACGACCTGCAGCTCAACGTGCCGAACCCGTTCGTGCCCGGCCAGTTCTACATTGCCAACGTCGGCGGCGCCCGCAGCCGCGGCATGGAATTCGAGGTGACGGCTCGCCCGCGCCCGTCGATCGACGTCTTTGCGTCGTTCGGCTTCACCAGCGCGCGTTTTCAGGCCGGCACGATGTCGAGCGGCGTCGACGTCACCGACAACAACCTGCCGTTCACGCCCGACTACACGGCGGTGGTCGGCACGCAGCTGACGCGCGCGCTCACCTCCGCAATCACGCTCTACGGCCGCGGCGAGGCGGTGATGTACGGCCCTTTCGAATACGACGATGCGAACACGGCGCGCCAGGACGCGTATTCACTGGTGAATCTGCGCGGCGGCGCCCGCGGGAAGCTCCTGTTCGTGGAGGCGTGGATTCGCAACGCGTTCGACACAGCCTACGTCCCGATCGCCTTTTCCTACCAGGGCTTTGCGCCGTCGGGGTTTGTCGGCGAGAATGGCCGTCCGCGGACGTTCGGCCTCAGCGCGGGCGTCACGTTCTGATGTGACCAAAAGAGACCACGAAGATCGCGAAGGCCATCACGAAGATCACGAAGACCTATCTTCGAAACGCGACTTGAAAGAATCGTTCGTGTTCGTCGTGGTTGACGTCGTGAGCTTCGTCGTTTCGTTGGAGATGCCATGACGACGCAGACGCTCAATCCCACCGCTCCGCTCGCGATCGAGTCGCGGACCCTGGTGCCCGGGCCCGCGGCGATCACGGCGATCGTGATCGCGCTGGCCGCGTGGTACCTGAGCACCGCGATTGGCTGGCGCCAGGGCGCGCTCTTCCTGGTCGGCGCCGGCGCGGGCGTGGTGCTGTATCACGCCGCGTTCGGCTTCACCTCGTCCTGGCGCGTCTTCATCTCGGATCGGCGCGGCGCGGGCCTGCGCGCGCAGATGCTGATGCTGGCGATCACCTGCGCGGTGTTCTTCCCGCTGCTCGCCTCCGGGTCGTTTCTCGGCCAGCCCCTGCGCGGATCGGTCTCGCCCGCCGGCATCGGCGTCGCCGCCGGCGCCTTCATCTTCGGGCTCGGCATGCAGCTCGGCGGCGGCTGCGCCTCCGGCACGCTCTTCAGCGTCGGCGGCGGCAGCACGCGCATGCTCGTCACGCTGTTCTTCTTCATCATCGGTTCGGTGATCGGCACGGCGCACACGCCCTGGTGGAACGCCCAGGCGTCCTTCCCCGCCACCTCGGTGGTGACGGCGATGGGGCCGTGGCCGGGGCTGGCGGTGTGTCTGGCGCTGTTCGGAGGCATCGGCTGGGCCACGCGCGTCGCGGAGCGGAAGCGCCACGGCGAGGTCGTGAACGAATTGCGGCAGGCCGTCGGACCGCGATGGCTGAAGGGCCCGTGGCCGCTCGTGGCCGGGGCCGTCGGCCTCGCCGTGGTCAACATCGCGACGCTGACCATTGGTGGCCGGCCCTGGGGCGTCACCTCGGCGTTTGCGTTGTGGGGCGCAAAATGGTTTGCGGCCCTGGGCATCGACGTGGCCGCGTGGCCGTACTGGACCGCATCGGCCCAGGCCGCCGCGCTCCGGTCCAGCGTGCTCGCCGACGTCACCTCGGTGATGGACATCGGGATCATCCTCGGCGCGCTGATGGCCGCGATGCTGGCCGGCCGCTTCGCACCGGCGTGGCAGGTGTCGAACCGATCGCTCGCCGCGGCCGTGATCGGCGGCCTTCTGCTCGGCTACGGCGCGCGCATCGCCTACGGCTGCAACATCGGCGCCTACTTCAGCGGTATCGCGTCAGGCAGCCTGCACGGATGGCTGTGGCTGGTCGCCGCCTTCGCGGGCAACATCGCGGGCACGAGCCTGCGGCCGATGTTCGATCTCAACGTCGAGAAGACGCGAACCGCCTGCTGACGGATCCACCCGCAACGCCCTTCTCCCCGGCACCCGGTCCAAGGGTTGACCGGAGATAATGGCGGCTTCATGCTGCTGAACGTCCTGATGGCCCTTACGGTCATCATGATCACGGCCCGCGTGCTGGGCGCGATCTTCGCGCGGCTCCATCAGCCGGCGGTGATTGGCGAAGTGGTGGGCGGCATCCTGCTGGGGCCGTCGCTGCTCGGCCGCCTCTGGCCGGAGGCCGCCGCCGTGCTCTTCCCCGCCGAGGCGGCGCCGTTTCTGGGCGTCATCTCGCAGCTCGGCGTGATCCTCTACATGTTCCTCGTCGGCCTCGAGCTCGACCTGCACGTGCTGCGCAGCCGCGTCGCGTTCACGCTGGCGATCTCGATCGCCAGCATCGTCGTGCCGTTCGCGCTGGGGGCGGGGCTGGCCACGCTGCTCTACGAGACGCTGTCGCCGGCGGGTGTGGCGTTCACGTCGTTCGCGCTGTTTCTCGGCGTGTCGATGTCGATCACTGCGTTCCCCGTGCTGGCGCGCATCCTGGGCGATCGCGGGTTGCAGCGGACCGCCATGGGCATCCTGGCGCTGACCTGCGCGGCCATCAACGACGCGGTGGCGTGGTGCCTGCTCGCGTTCGTGGTCAGCGTGACGCGGGCCACGCCCGGCGCCGCGGCGCTGACCGTGGCGCTGACCGCCGTCTACGTGGCGCTGATGTTGACCGTCGGGCGCAGCGTGATGGCCACGGCCGTGGCACGGCTCGACTCGTCGCCCCGGATCGGCGAGCAGAGCCTCGCCCTCGTGCTCGCCGCGGTGCTGCTGTCGGCGGTGGCGACCGAGTTCATCGGCATCCACGCCATCTTCGGCGCCTTCCTGCTCGGCGCGATCATCCCGCACGAGAGCCGGATTGCCCGGCACGTGACCGATCGGCTCGCCGACATCGTCCGCGTCATGTTCCTGCCCGCATTCTTCGCGTTCACCGGCCTGCGCACCGAAATCGGCCTCGTGCGGACGGTCGACGACTGGCTGATCTGCGGCCTGATCATCGCCGTGGCCACGGTGGGGAAACTCGGCGGCACGGCGCTCGCATCACGCCTGGCCGGGCTGAACTGGCGAGACAGCGCGGCGCTGGGGGTCCTGATGAACACGCGCGGGCTGGTCGAGCTGATCGTCCTGAACATCGGCCTCGACCTCGGCATGATCACGCCGCGCTTGTTCACGATGCTGGTGATCATGGCACTCGTCACCACGATGATGACGTCGCCGATCCTTTCCGCCCTCCTCAAGGCGCGGCCGTGGGCCGAGCCCTGACCGCGGCCGGTCACTCCAGCCTCGCGACGCCGCTGCACCGAACGCCGGCGTGGCCGAACCTTCGTGAGGAACCTCCGTGAGAAACCGGTGTCTATGTTCCTGTTGCCTTTCCACAGAAGCTGTGAGATCTTCTGTGGCCTATCAACATGACGACACCAAACAGCGAAGTTCCGTACGGCACGCTCGACCTGATGGTCCTCAAGACGCTCGCGGGGCTGGGGCCGCAGCATGGCTACGGCATCGCCCGGCGCATCGAGCAGGTCGCGCAGGGTTCACTGAACCTCAACCAGGGCACGATCTACCCGGCGCTGCTCCGCCTCGAGCAGAAGGCGTGGATCAAGAGCGAGTGGGGCACGAGCGAGAACAACCGCCGCGCCCGCTTCTATTCGATCACCGCGGCCGGCCGCCGGCACCTCGCGGCCGAGGCCGACAGCTGGGCGCGCACGGTCGCGATGGTCAACCGGCTGCTGGCCACCGATTGACGCAGATTTCAAACCGGGGCCGCAGATGACGCAGATGACACAGATCTAAAGCCTCCCATGCGAACCTTCATCTCTCGCCTTCTGGATCTGCTCCTCCGTCGCCAACGCGAGGATCGGCTCTCCGAAGAGCTCCAGGCGCATCTCGATCTGCTCGCTGACGAGCACATCGCGCGCGGGATGTCTCCTGCGGAGGCGCGGCTGGCGGCGCGCCGGTCATTTGGCGGTGTCGATCAGATCAAGGAGGCCTATCGCGACCAGCGCGGCCTGCCGCTGATCGACGGGCTGGTGCAGGACCTTCGCTACAGCGTCCGCATGATGGGCCGCGAACGCGCGCTGACACTGACCGCCGTCGTCACGCTCGGCATCGGCATCGGCGCCAACAACACCGTCTTCACGATGTTCAACGCGTTCTTGCTGCGTGATTTGCCCGTCAGGAACGGCCATGAGCTGGTCGCGATCGGCACGCGCAACATCGAGCTGTCGCGCCCCGGCGGTGTATCGCTCCCCGAGTTCCGGGAATGGCAAACGGAGCTGCGGTCGGTCAGGAGCCTGCTCGCCCATCGCACCCGGCAAGCCGGTCTTCGCGGTGATGGCGCCGCACCGGAACTGATCTGGCTCAACCATCTGTCGGAACGGTCGTTCGCGATCCTCGGCCTGTCGCCACAGTTGGGCCGCACGTTCACGCCGGACGAAGAACGGGCCGGCGCGCCGCCAACCGTGGTCATCGCCGACGCCTTGTGGAAGCGACGCTACGGCAGCGACCCGGCGATTCTCGGCCGCAGCGTGCTGATCGGGGACACACCGGTGACCGTGATCGGCGTGATGCCTGCCGGCGAAAGTTTCCCGGCCATCTCCGACGCCTGGCAGCCGCTGGCCCAGATGCCGGGATTGCTGGCGCAGCCGCGGACCACGCGCAACCTGTCGCTGCTCGCTCGTCGCGTGCCCGGCGCGACGATGGCCACTGTCCGCCAGGAGATGGCGGCGATTGGCGAGCGCGATGCGACGCTCCACCCCGACACCAACAAGGTGGTCCGGCCGCGCGTGGAAACCGTCGCCGAATTCCACAACGGCGGCTGGTGGCAAGTCCTGCCGGCGCTGATCCTCGTCGCCGGCCTGGTGCTGCTGATCGCGTGCGCGAACACGGCCAACCTGTTGCTCGCGAGGGCAGCGGGCCGCTCGCGCGAAATCGCGCTGCGCGTCTCGCTCGGCGCCACCCGCGGCCGCATCGTCCGCCAGCTGATGATCGAAAGCGTCACGCTGGCAATCGCCGCCGGGGGCGTGGCGTGGCTCGTATCGGTGGCGGGCATCCGCTACGTCGAGCACACCATGAGGAACGTCAGCGTTCGTCCGCGCTGGACTGACTTCACGATGGACGCGCAGGTTCTGATGTTCCTCGCGGGCCTGTGCCTGGTGACCCCGATCCTGTTCGGCCTGCTGCCGGCGTGGCACCTGTCGCGCACGAAAGGCGGAGAGCTGCTGAAGGAAGGCGGCCGCGGCTCGACCTCGCGACGCCTGCACCGCTGGACCAGCGGCCTCGTGGTCGCCGAGATCGCACTCTCGCTGGTGGTGCTCACCTGCACCGGCATCCTGATTCGGACGATGCTGTCGCTGCGCGACGCGGATCGCGTGATCGATGCCGATCACCTCATCACCGCCGGCCTGACCCTGCCGGCCTCGTACAAGACCGCCGATCAGCGGCTGGACTTCGTCACCCGGTTTGGTGATCGCCTGCGCGCCAACCCCTCGATCGCGGCCGCCAGCCTCGCGAGCACGATGCCGCTCTCGGGGATCTTCCCGCTGCGCCGTCTCGGACTGCCCGGCGCGCCGGTCACGACGGCGCCAGGCGGCCCGGAGATCGGCGTGATCAGCGTGGGGGCGGGGTATTTCGAATCGCTTGGCGTCGCGGTACTGCGCGGCCGTGCCTTCGACCACGGCGATCGGCTCGGCGCGCCGGTGGCCATCGTCAACCGCCGGTTCGCGGACGCCCACTTTCCGAACGCCGACCCGATCGGCCAGCAGATCCAGGCAGTCGAAGCCGGCAAAGAATCGGCGGCGGCGTGGCTGACCATCGTCGGCGTGTCGCCGTCGGTTCGGCAGGCCGTGGTCACCGAAGGGACGCCGGTGGTCTACGTCCCCTATCGCGGTGAGCCGCTGCCGCGTCTGGATGTGATTGTGCGCGCGGCCGGCAGCACCGCCGCGGCCATGCCGGCATTGCGCGAGGAGTTGAAGGCTGTTGACGACACGATCGCGCTGTTCAACCCGCAGACGACCGAGGAAATGCTGTCGGTGCGGCTGTTCACGCACAACCTGACCGCCGGGCTCTTCATCGCGCTGGGATTCGTCGCGCTCCTCGTGTCGACGGCGGGCCTGTATGTGATCACCGCGCATGCGGTGACCATCCGCACGCAGGAGATCGGCGTGCGCCTCGCGGTGGGTGCGCCCGCCGGCGCGATCACCTGGATGATCGCGCGGCACGCGACCGCGCTGATCGTCGTGGCCTGCGCCATCGGCGCGGCGGCCGCGTATGGCTCGCGGGACCTGATGAAGGTGTTCGTCGCCCAGGCGGCCGCGAGCGACTGGATGCTGCCGGCGGCCATTGCCGCGCTGCTCGGCGGCATTGCGCTCGCCGCGGCGATGGTGCCGGCGCGCCGTGCCGCACACCTCGATCCGGTGGCGGCGTTGCGTCACGAGTGACGCGATGGGCACCTTCATGTCGCGGCTCATCGACGTCCTGCTCCGCCGCCGGCGGGAAGATCGGTTGTCGGAAGAAGTGCAGGCGCACCTCGACATGCTCGCCGACGAGCACATCGCGCGTGGGATGGCGCCGGCCGACGCGCGGCTCGCCGCCCGCAGGGCGTTCGGCGGCGTCGATCAGATCAAGGAGCGTTACCGCGATCAGCGCGGGTTCCCGCTGATCGACGGGCTCATCCAGGACACGAAGTCCGCGCTTCGGATGATCGCGCGCGATCGATGGTTCACCTCCGCGGCGGTGATCGCGCTGGCCATGGGCATCGGCGTGAGCAGCACGATGGTCACGCTGCTCTACAGCATGAACTTCCGCGGCCTGCCGTTCGAGCAGGCGTCGGCCCTGGTCGCGCTCGCCGCCGAACCCACTCCCGCGCAGGGCCAGCGGGTGCCCTTCGCCGTCTTCGACGCATGGCGATCGGCGTCCCGCAGCTTCAGCGGCATGGCCGCGGAAGCGGATGCGGTGATCAACCTCGGCGACGACACCAACGCCACCGATCAATTTGCCGGCACGTTCCTGAGCCACAACGGCTTCGCCCTCCTGGGCGAGCGCCCGATCCTCGGCCGCGGCTTCAGCCCGGACGACGACCGCGCCGGCGCGCCGGCGGTCGTCATCATCGGCCATCGCGTCTGGACGGATCGCTACGGCTCGGATCCCGCGATCCTCGGGCGCCCGGTGCGTGCGAACGGACAGCCGGCCACCGTGATCGGGGTGATGCCGGAGGGCTTCAATTACCCAGTCGATCAGCAGGTGTGGCGGCCGCTGGCCGCCCTGCCCGGCATGGCGACGCCCGCGGCCGGCCAACGCCCGTTGCGCATCGTCGCGCGGCTCGCCGACGGCGTGTCCGCCGAGGCGGCGCGCGCCGAGCTGGCCGCGATCGTGTCCGCGCTGGCGACGGTGCCGGAGGCGGATCGGACGCGGCGCACCGTGGTGATGCCGCTCAACGAAGCGTATTTCGGCAAGGCGATGCAGCCGGTGCCGATGATGATGCTGGCCGCGGTGCTCGTCGTGCTGCTGATCGCCTGCAGCCATGCGGCAAGCCTGCTGCTGGCGCGGTCGTCTGCGCGCAGGCGCGAGATGTCGATGCGCGCGGCCCTCGGCGCCAGCCGCGGGCGCATCGTGCGGCAGCTGCTGGTCGAAAGCGTCCTGCTCGCGCTGATGGCGGGTGTGCTCGGCGTGGCGCTGGCGTCGTTCGGCGTCCGCGCGTTCGCAAACGAAGTCACCGGCTTCGGCCTGCCCTACTGGACCCGGTTCACGTTCGACGCGCGGCTGGTCGCGGTGATCGCGCTGTTGTGCGTGAACACCGGCATCGCGTTCGGCGTCCTGCCGGCGCTGCATCTGTCGAAGACCAACCTGACGGAGGTGCTCAACCAGGGCGGCCGATCGGGAACGGCGGGCCCGCGCACGCATCGGATCACGGGCGGCCTGCTGGTGGGCGAGCTGGCGCTCACCGTGATCCTGTTGGCCAGCGCCGGTGCGCTGGTGCGGAGCGCCGGCGTCGTGTCTCGCGCCGATCAGGCGATCGACCTGGCAAACCTGTGGGAGTTCCGCGTGGCGCTGCCGCAGCCGCAGTACGCCGCGAACGATCGTCGCCTGGCGTTCTATCGCGCGCTCGACGAACGGCTGGCCGCGGCGCCGGGCATGGAGTCCGGGGCGCTGGCCGGCAGCGCGCCGTTCAACGCGCGCGACAGCCGCGGCATCCTCATGGACCACGACTCGCTCGGTGGCGACAAACCTTCGAGTCCAGGTGGCGACACACCTTTAGGTGTGTCGTCCGATCAACTGCCGACCGCGCGTATGGTCGCGATCGGCGATCGCTACTTCGACACGCTCGGGCTGAACGTGGTCAGGGGGGCGCGCCTCGAGGACCTCGACGCCTCCGTCCGCGCGACCTCGGCCCTCGTCAACGAACGATTCGCCGAACGGTTCTCGCGTGGCATCGATCCGATCGGCCGCCAGGTCCTGCTCGTCAACGAGCGGGCCCCGGACGTCCCGCCGCAGCGCTTCACCATCGTCGGCATCGCGCCGCCCCTCCGGCAGCA
>MELE01000228.1 GCA_001768615.1 Acidobacteria bacterium RIFCSPLOWO2_12_FULL_67_14b
TGCGGAGACGACGTCGCGCAACAGGTGTGCCGCACGCCGCAGGCCGTGGCCCCAGGCCGTGGCCGCAAGGGTGGGCGACGCGGCGCCGCCTGCGGTCTCTGACACCAGGACACATCTCAGTAACGCCAGGCTCTCAGGCAGGTGGGGACCCGGACGCTCTAGAGCAGACGGCAACGCCGGCGACCGTTGAGCGCGCCCTGCGAGGCCATCCGCCGCGGACAACAGCACGGCGTCGAGATCGAGCGCGCCGTGTTCGCAGATTGCCCGCCAGCGCGCGATCGTCTCTGGAGTTTCGCCGCGCTGCACGACATCGAGCGCATGCGTCGCCGCCGGTACTCTCCCGGACGGGTTGGCGCTCGAGCGCCAGAGATCCGCGATCGCCGATCGATCGAAGGGCGGACGTCCACGACCGATCGCCTGCTCGAGCGTTGACAGCTCGATGCTGCCACCGTGCAGGATGCCGCCGCCGGTTGCATTGATGAACCGCCGCCCGGCGCAACTGGACGCAGTCCCGACGATCCAGTCGCGAAACGCGACGAGACGCGGCGCCGTCACGACGTCGGTGCCATCGAGGCCGGCTTCGCGCACCACTGCGCCCGTCTCCAGCCACTGACTCCACACGGCCTGGAGGTCCTGCCCGCGCGCGGTGGCCCGGGCCCAATCATTCTCGTAAATCGTGGCCCGGCAATACGGCCGGCCGTCGGTGTAGGCGAGATCGGCGCCCACGAACACGATGGGATCGCACCCCATCCGCAGGGTGAGATCGAACGCCGTCGTCAGCACCGACCCCCACGCACGGAGGAACCCTGCCTCGAGGCCGGCGGCTCGGAGCCATGGCCACGGTTCATGTTCGGCCACACGGTAGCAGAAGGTCCGCCCGGAGAAGGCATCAAAGGCGGTCGGGTGCAGACTGCACTCGCCGACCATCCAGGCGCCATGCTCCGGCGGCAGCCCTTCCAGGTGAAGGGCGTTGGCGGCGCTCGGGTCGACCGCCACCACGAAGTGCGGCTTCACGCCGGCCAACAGCAGCGGCCGAAGTGCCGTGTCGACGGCGACGATCAGGGCACGGTCCTGAACCGCCCGCAAGCCGTGGAGCTGGCGATCGAGCGACGGCCCTGCCGCCACGAGCACCGCCGGCATACGTTCGAATTTCGACGTCAACGCCGCCGCGTCCGCTTCACGGGCGAGCACGGGCAGGTTCTGGAGCGTGTTGAGCAGATAAGGCGCTTCGAGCTTCCGACGCGCTTCGGCGTTGGCTCTCGCGTCGAAGCAGATGCGCTCCGCAACAGCTCGCGCCTCCGCGATCGCGGCCGGCCGCACACGCGAGAGTACGGGATGCTCGATGGTCACCGGCCGCGCCTGGTCGCCCACCAGGCGCCACGCGCCGGACGTACCGTGGTAGTCGGGGCCCACGAGCAGGATCAGCCGGCCCGATCCGATCCTCTCGCGCCAATCGCGGCGCGACAGCATGTGTCGCGCGAACGCGGGCTCCGGCTCGATCACAAGCACGCGCGTGCCCGGGAACTTCCGTTCGATCGCCTCGGGCAAGTACCCCAGTCCCGCACCGATCACGACCACCGACGCCGGCGCGTCGTCGCCTATCACGGCAGCGAGCGTGCCCTCAGCTTCGGCGATCGGGTTCCGGCGACTGTGGAACAGCAGGGGGCTGCCTTGGTCGTCGCGCAGATAGGCCGTCATCGGAGGCCCCGGCTCGATCGTCACGGGCCCGGTGGCGTCCGAGGGCAGCGTGATGGGACGCCCTAGCGCCAGCTCGAGCACCCGCAGATTGCCGGCGAGCGTGTCCGCAGCGCTTGCCATCGGGCTGCGCCTAACGCGCGAAATGTGTCAACACGCGCTGCACTGCTTCCGTCACATCGTCCACATCGCGATCGGAGAGCGCCGGCGAAAGCGGGATCGACAGGGTCTGCGCGGAGATGCGGCTCGCCGTCGGGAACATCTCGGGCCGCAGATTGTATCGGTCGCGATAAAGCGGCTGCAGGTGCAGGCCTCGATAATGCACGCCCGTGCCGACGCCTTCCAGGTGCAACGCGTGCGCGATGGTGTCGCGGTTGGCGCTGAGGCGATCGAGGTCCAGCATCAGCGTGTAGAGATGCAGCGCGTGCCGATCGGCGGCGGGCCACCCTGCCGGTGTGGTTACCGGCAGGGTGGCAAACGCTTCGTTGTATCGCGTCCAGATGCTCATGCGCCGGCGCGACCACTCTTCGATCCTGGCTAGCTGGGGCAGGCCGAGCGAGGCCTGCACGTCGGTCATGTTGCACTTGAAGCCCAGTGCCACCGCTTCGTAGTGCTTGAATCCCGTGTCCGAGTACCGCTTCCACGCATCGGCCGACAGGCCGTGCAGGCGCAGCATGCGCAGCCGATCAGCGAGCGCGTCGTCATCGGTCGCCACGGCGCCTCCCTCGCCCGTGGTCAGGTTCTTGGTCGGGTAGAAGCTGTAGCAGCTCATCGCGCCCTGGCCCGAGATGTTGCGGCCGGCGTGACGCGTCTCGATCGCATGGGCCGCGTCGTTGATCACCAGGCAGCCCTTGCGCCAGGCGAAGTCGAGGATGTCGGTCATATCCGCTGCCCGGCCGGCAAAGTGCACGGGCACGATCGCCTGGGTGTGAGGCGTCACCGCCGCGGCCAGGTGCGCGGAGGTGGCCATCTGGCTCACCGGATCCACATCGCACAGCACCGGGCGCGCGCCGGCGTGAAGCACGGCGTTGGCCGTGGCCACAAACGTCATGGCGGGCACCAGGACATCGTCGCCCGGGCCAATCCCCGCGGCCACCAGTGAGATGTGCAGCGCCGCCGTGCACGAGTTCACCGCCACGACGTGCTTCACACCGAGATACGCGGCCAGCTCCGCTTCGAACTGCGCCGTCTTCGGCCCGGTCCCGATCCATCCGGAGCGGAGTGTCTTCAGTACTTCGTCAATCGCGACCTCGTCCAGATGAGGACGCCCGAAGGTCAGGTACTCGCCCCGCACGGGAGTGCCACCGGCAGTCGCCGGACGTCGAGCCGCCGTCGTCGTGGTCGTCGCCAACATCGCATTTCCCTTCCGCACGATCCCTGCGCGTCTGTCAGACATCCTCGGGTCGGCCGGCCGACATGCCCGGACGACATTCCGGTCACTTCCCTCCGCTCTCGGAGGCAGGCAGCGCCCTGTGCGGATGGCCTCATTCATGCAGTCCTTCGAAGCCAGAATCCCTGCCACGTGCGCGTGCGACAGGCACGGGAGCAAGCGATATGCCAGAGGACGTGAACCAACGACGGCTGCTCTTCGCGTTGCCGTTCCTGCATTTCGGAGTCGGCCGCCTCGCCATTGATCTCGCGCACGCTGCCGCGGCCGAGGGCTGGAGTGTCGACGTGCTGACGTGCGGTGGCACGAAGGAGATGCAGGACGACCCGCAGCAACTCGCCGAGATCGTCGGGCGCGGCGGCGCCGTCCATCACGCGGACGTCTTCAGCCGCGACCCGGCGGTGATGCGAGCCGCCTCCGCCCGGGTGGGGACGATCTGCCGCGAACGGCAGATCGCCGTCATTCACGCCTTCACGGCGCCCGCCGCGGCAGCCAGCTTAGATCACCGGCCGGTGATGTGCTCGGTGGTGGGGTGGGCGGCGGAGAAGGCTGGGTGGCAACGGTCCATGGATGCCGCCCTCCTGGAGCGATGTGACATCGTCACGGTGGTGTCAGAGGCCGTGCGCGCGGAAGTGCGGGCGGCCGGGGTCACGCGGCCCGACGTGCGATTGATCCTGCACGGCGTGGCGCTCGATCCCTCGCGCGATCTTGCGCGCGTTGATCCCGCCGGGACACTCACGCGCATTGGCGTGATGGCGCATCTCATCGAGCGCAAGGGTGTTGACGTGCTCCTCCGCGCGCTCGCGCAGCTCGGCCCCGATAGGTGGCGCCGGCTCATCGTGGCCGGCACCGGTGAAGCTGAAGCGGCTTTGCGATCGTTGAGCGCCAAGCTCCTGCCGTTGCCGCGGGTGAGCTGGCTCGGTGCCGTCTCAACGGTGAGCTTCTTCGATCAGGTCGACCTGGTGGTGGTCCCGTCACGATCCGACGCCTTACCGCTGGTTCTCCTGCAGGCCATGGCTTACGGGGTTCCCGTGATTGCCAGCCGCGTGGGCGGGATCCCCGAGGCCGCCGCACATCCGAACGAGGCGCTGCTGGTGGAGCCGGGCGACCCCCTGGCCCTGGCTGACGCGATTGCCTGGACTCTTGCGGATCCACCGGCTGCGCTTGGCCGGGCTCGCGCAGCGCGGCGCCGCGTGGAACACGACTTTTCACTGGCAGCGATGGCCGCGCAATACATCGCCGGCTACGCCGAACTCTGTCCGTAGCCCGCGTCACGATGACGAGGATCGCAAAGCGGCCTTGAGGGCGTTGGCTAAGCTGTCTTCGGTGAACGGCTTGTCGAGAATCAGGTGCACCCCGAGGGCCATGAACTCGGCGGCAGGGCCATCGTCGAGGCGCCCGCTCGACACGATCACCGGAATGTCCGGTAGCAGCTCGCGGAGCGCATAGACAAACGCCAGGCCGTCCATTTTCGGCATGTGCAGATCCGTGACGACCGCATGCAGTCGGTCGCGGTAGCGCGCTACTTGCGCGAGGGCCTCCGCGCCATCGGCGGCCAGGACGGGCGTGAGGTTCAGCCGCCTGAGCACCTGCCGGGCCGCCTCCCGCACCGCCGCCTCGTCGTCCACGAAGAGCACCGTCTCGCCAGCGCCCGTGAAGCCTTCATGCTTTTCGGCTGGTGTCTCGACGACCGCGCCCGCATCGGCCGGCAGATACACGGTGAAGGTCGTGCCGATCCCGGCGTGCGAGGCGACTTGGATAAACCCACCGTGTCCTTTCACGACGCCCAGCACCGTGGACAAGCCGAGTCCGGTGCCATACTCGGGCCCCTTCGTGGTGAAGAACGGATCGAACATACGCTCGGCCACTTCGGGTGGAATGCCCGTGCCCGTGTCGGCGACCCTCAGGACGACGTAGCGCCCGGGCTGGGCGTTCGCATCTTGCGCACTGGCTGCGAAAGCGGCGTCCACTACAACTGCGGCAGTCCCCAGCGTCAGAGTGCCGCCACCGGGCATGGCGTCCCGGGCATTGACGCAGAGGTTGAGCAGCACCTGGTGCAATTGCGTGGCGTCGCCCAGCACCATTGGCGCCGTCTCGGGGACGCGGGTGACTACCTGGATGTTCTTCGGAAACGTGGGCCGGATGATGGCCTCGAGATCGGTGACGAGGTGGCGCGTCTCGACCGGCACGCGCTGGCCCTCGGCGCCTTTGGCAAAGGCGAGCAGCTGGCGCACCATGCCAACCGCACGCATGGCGCTGCGCTCCATCGTGTCGATCATGCGCGGATTGTCCGGCCGCGCGCGCAGGAGCGAGAGCGACATGGTGATGGGCGCCAGCGCGTTGTTCAGGTCGTGC
>MELE01000229.1 GCA_001768615.1 Acidobacteria bacterium RIFCSPLOWO2_12_FULL_67_14b
AATAGCGTTCCAGGATCGACGGCTTCCACACCAGCAGGTCGGGATTGGCGGCGGCGAAGGCGTTCCAGGAATCGGCGGTCAGCGTCGCTTCCTGGCACGGCGCGGCTCCTCCCGCAACTTGTGGGCGTGCGAGGCGTTGAGCGTCAGCCCGAAGACCTTCTTCAGCTCCTTGATCCGGGTCAGGCTGTCGGCGCCAAACGGCGCTTTGCCCTCGAAGGCATGCAGCACGATGCCTTCCAGGAGGTCGCCGAGCGTCAGGTCATGGTAGTCGGCGAACGCCTTCAGGACCTTGAGCAGCCGCTTCTCGAGGCGCACGCCGGTCTGGATGCGTTCAACCAGCAGCGGATCGGGGCGGGCGGAGCGGGATGTGGCCATTGGTATCTTGGTACGAATATACCATGGTCGTTATCTGTCTTCGTACCAATATCTCCTGGCCGCCGCGGTCCCGCCCGAGCGCGGCCGGAACGTGCCCGCCGCCATCGCCGGCATCAGCGTGAAGTAATGCCAGTCGCCATACCTGTCGAACTTGCGCGTGGAGGCGACCGCCTTCACGGGCCGCAACCGGGCCAGCCGCTGGCGGCGGGACCAGCCGAGGCGCTTGAGCTTCCACAGGAAGTCCACGTCCTCGGCGTAATGGCGGGATTCGTCGTAGCCCCCGACCCGGAGGAAGTCGTCGCGGTGGCAGAACACCACGCCGGTATCCATGCCCGTCAGCCACACCAGCGGCACCATCAGGGCGTAGGTCGCCGCGATGCCGGCCGACCAGCGCTCCAGCGTGACGCCGGTGGCGCCGCCCACGATGCGGTGATTGGCGAGCGCGCCCGCGATGGCGTTGAAGGTGTCGGGATGGATCTGCGTGTCGGCGTCGACGAAGCAGAGGAGGGGGGCGGTGGCCAGGGCGGCGCCGCCGTTGCGGGCGGCGCCGATCATCCGTGTCGCCACCGTCGCCACGCGGCAGCCGCGCGCGAGCGCCATCGAGGCGGTCGCATCCGTCGAGGCGTTGTCGGCGACGATCACCTCGACGGCATCAGCGCCGCCGGTGAACCGCGCCCTGGCCGCGTCGACGCTGTCGAGCAGCCGCGGCAGGAGCCTGGCCTCGTTGAACGCGGGGATGACGAGCGACAGGCGCTTCACGATCGCAGGGTCATCCCAGACCTATCGCGGGCGGGCGGCGACGCCGCGGACCGCGGCCGCGATCATGCGGTTGAGCGCCGCGATCCACAACCCGCCCTCGTCGGTGGGCGGAATCGTCGCGAACCCGATCGCCGACGCCTTCGGGTAGCGCTTGAAGATCTCCTCGAACAACCGCGCCAGCTGCTCGCTCGACGGCCCGTTCGGCACCTTGTTGCCGTGTGCCATGACCTCGCGCGGGTCGAGCACGTCCATGTCGATGTGGATGTACAGCTTGTCGCTGATGCGGTTCAGGCGATCGAGCTGCGCCCACACCGCCGGTGTCATGTTCCGCAGATCGTCCACCGACAGCTGCTCGATCTGCGAGTCGTCGAGCAACCGCTGCTCGAGCGGATCGGTGAGCCGCACGCCGCCCATCACGACGTGGCGATCCGACAGCGGCGGCTCGAGCGTGGCGTCCCGCCGCATCGCCTGCAGCGCGCGGCCCGTGGCCACCGCGACCGGCATGCCGCCGAGCGATCCGCTGCGCGTGGTTTCGGGCGTGTTGATGTCGGGGTGCGCATCGAGCCACAGCATCCCGATTCGCAGCGGCTCGATCGTGGTCCCGGATCGCTGCAGGCCGGCGACGAGGCCGGGCATCGAAGGACAGGTGGCCAGCAGGCCGACGGTGAAATACCCGTCGCGTTCGTTCTTCTTCACGATGTCGGCGAAGTGGCCGAGGCTCATGCCGAGCCGCTTCCATCCGCCGTATTCGGTGTCTTCTTCTGTCGTCAGCTCCGCCCGTTCGATGCGCACGGTGGCTCCGAGTTGCGCCAGGACCTTCTGGATGCCGCCGTTGGCCATGGTGTCGGGGCCTTTCGACGGTCCGTTCGGCCCGAGCGGCTGCTGGGCGAGCGCCACCAGGAGCTTGCCGTCGGCGCCCGAATACTTCTGTGCCGCGACCGGCGACCACGAGACGACGATGACGGCGAGCAGGAACGAGACGAGCGCGCGCATGCAGCCTCCAGGGCGAAATCAGGGCCGGGCGATGGTGTAATCGAAGTCGTAGCAGTGCTGGCCGTCGGTGATGATGATCTTCATGGAGCCGGAGCCGTGCGCGTTGTTCATGCCGCCGATCATGTCTCACGGCGCCGGGAGCGTCAACGTCGCGCGGCAGCCGCGCGCGTCCTTGCGATTCGCCAGCGTCAGCGTGCCCTCGTGCGCTTCGGCGATCTGCCGGCAGAGCACGAGGCCGATGCCCGACCCGCCGGGTTTGGTCGT
Source organism: Acidobacteria bacterium RIFCSPLOWO2_12_FULL_67_14b (assembly GCA_001768615.1). Lineage (GTDB taxonomy): Bacteria > Acidobacteriota > Vicinamibacteria > Vicinamibacterales > UBA2999 > 12-FULL-67-14b. Next base: position 2,392 of record MELE01000229.1, read on the forward strand.
GAAGAACGGGACGAACAGGTTCGACGTGTTCGACAGCCCCGGGCCTTCGTCCTCGACGAAGATCTCGAGACCCGCGCGCGTGCGTTGCCACCCCGTCGTCACGGTGCCGCCGCCCACTTCGAGGCAGGCGTCGGCGGCGTTGCGCAGCAGGTTGATCAGCAGTTGTTCGAGCTGGTCGGCATCGGCTTCGACGGTGACATCGGGGCCCGGCTTGACCCGGACCGGCACGCGCGTGTCGAATTCGGCGACGCGTTGCAGCAGCGGCTTCAGGACCACCGGCGCGAGGCGCGGCGCTGGCAGCCGGGCCAGCCGCGAGGACGCGCCCGTGAAGCGGCTCAGCGAATCGGTCCTCGACGCGATCACCTGCAGCCCGCGCTGCATGTCTTCCCGCCAGTCCGCCGGCGGCGGGTTTCGCTGCAGCAGCGTTTCGAGCGTGCCCGCGATCGACTTGATGGGGCCCAGCGAGTTGCCGAGCTCGTGGCCGATCACGCGGATCAGCCGCTGCCACGCCTGCCGTTCCTGTTCGCGCAGCGGCCGGCTGACGTCCGAGAGCACCAGCAGGTCATGGGGCAGGCCGCCGAGCCGGAACGTCGTCCGGCGGACTTCCCACCGGCCGGCGCCGCCGCCCGGCGGCGAGATGTCGACGACGCGGGGCGCCTCGCCGAACCACTCGGTCAGCGACAGCTCGTCGGCCGTGCGGCCCAGCATGTGCTCGGCGCTCCGGCCCATGAGCCGCTCGCCCGTGCGATTGACGATGCGCAGCCGGTGCGTGGGATCGAAGGCGAAGACCGCGACGTCGATCTGCTCCATGACGTTGCGCAGCAGCGCCGTCGCTTCGACCGCGCCGAGGCGTTGTTCGTGGAGGGTTTCGGCAAGGGCGTTGACCTCGAGCAACGCCGCCCCCAGCGGATCGTCAGGATTGGCCGTGCGCCCGCGGATCGAGAAGTCGTCTTCGCGCAACGCCGCCATCAGGTTGGCCAGCGTCTGCAGCGGCACGACGATGCGCGTGCGCACCGACGCGGCCAGGCCGAACAGCGTGCCGAGAATCAGGACCGTCAGCGTCCATTGGACCTTGGGGGTGTAACCCTCCGTCCACAGAATCCAGAGCGCGGTCAGCGCGCCGGGCACGCCGGCGCCGACGGCGAGGATGAAGACCTGCTGATCGAGCCGGAGCCTACGCCACACGGGGGGATTGTAATTGGCTTGGGGCTTGGGGCTTGGGGCTTGGGGCTTGGGAATTCAAGCCGCAAGCCTCAGGCCTCAAGCCGTCACAGTTTGTACCGCTCGAGCCGACGGTACAAGGCGCTGCGCGACAGCCCGAGCGCCCGCGCCGCATGACTCACGTTGCCGTAGCGCGCCATCGCTTTCTTGATCAGAAACGCCTCGACCTCTTCGAGGCTCATGTCTTCCAGCCGGGCGGTCGACCCGCCGTCGGCGCGCAGGCCCAGGTCGGTGGCCCGGATCGTCGGCCCGCCGGCCATCAGCACCGCGCGCTCGACCGAGTGATCCATCTCGCGGACGTTGCCGGGCCAGCGGTGATCCATCAGGACCTGCAGGGCGGCCGGATCGAATCCCGACAGGACCTTGCGGTAGCGCTGCGCGTGCTGGCGCAGGAAGTGCTTCGCCAGCAGCGGGATGTCCTCGCGCCGGTCGCGCAGCGGCGGCAGGTGAATCTCGATCGTGTTGAGGCGGAAGTACAGGTCCTGCCGGAAGCGTCCCGCTTCGACCTCCGCGTTCAGGTCGGCGTTGGTCGCCGAGATCAGCCGGACGCTGACCTTCCGCGTTTTCGACGATCCCAGCCGCTCGAACTCGCCGGTTTCGATCACGCGCAGCAGCTTCTGCTGTTGCATCATCGGCACGTTGGCGATCTCGTCGAGGAAGAGCGTGCTGCCGTCGGCCAGCTCGAAGCGGCCCACGCGATCCGCCTTGGCGTCGGTAAACGCGCCCTTGAGGTGGCCGAACAGCTCCGACTCGAACACGCCTTCGGCCATGCCGCCGGCATTGACCGTGACCATCGGCCGGCCGGCGCGCGGCGACACGGTGTGCAGCGCCTGTGCCACCAGGCTCTTGCCGGTGCCGTTCTCGCCGGTGATGAGCACGTTGGCGTCGGAGGGCCCGACCCGCGCGATCATCTCGAGCACCGGGCGCATGGTCGCCGCTTCGGCGAGGATCGGCGATCGCCCGTCGGCCTGCAGCGCCTGGTTGGCCGCCTCCAGCTGACGGCCGCGGCGGATCGCCCGGCCAAGCTCGGTCTGGGTGCGGACGATCGACAGCAGCCGCTCGTTCTCCCACGGCTTCTGCACGAAATCCCGCGCCCCGCGGCGCATGGCCTCCACCGCCACGTTGACCGATCCCCATGCGGTCATCACCACGATCGGCAGCGACTCGTCGCCGGTGTGGATCCGTTGCAGGAGCTCGAGGCCCTCCTCGCCCGATGTCGTGTCGCGCGTGTAATTGAGGTCCATCAGGACCACGTCGTAGTCCTTGAGCTCGAGCGCCCGGACGATCTGCGGCGGCGAGGCGGCCGTGTCGATGACGAAGCCCTCGGGCTTGAGCAGCAGCCGCAGCGCCTCGATGACGTCGGCCTGGTCGTCGGCGATGAGGATCCGTGATGGCGGATCAGTTCTCATCAACGATCCAGCCGTCCTTCAGGTTGATGACGCGGCGGCCGTAGGCGGCGTTGGCCTGCGAATGCGTCACCTGGACGATCGTGGTGCCGGCCTCGTTCAGCCGGCGGAACAGCTCCATGATCTCCTTGCCCTGGTCCGTATGCAGGTTGCCTGTCGGCTCGTCGGCCAGGATCAGGGTGGGCTTGGCCACCACGGCGCGCGCGATCGCCACCAGCTGCTGTTGTCCGCCCGACAGCTGGTTCGGGAACAGGTCCTTCTTGCCGACGATGTTGAAGCGGTCGAGGATGTCGGCCACCATGCCTTCACGCTCGGCCTTCTTCACGTCGCGATACGACAGCGGCAGGTCGATGTTTTCGTAGACTGTCAGGTTGTCCAGCAGGTGATAGCTCTGGAACACGAACCCGATGTGCTGCTTCTGCACGCGCATCCGGTCCTTCGCCGACAGCTGGTGGATCGGGTCGTCGAACAGCCAGTATTCGCCGGTCCACACGCTGTCGTGCATGCCGAGAATGTGCAGGAGTGTGCTCTTGCCGGCGCCCGACGGCCCCATGATGGAGACGAAGTCGCCCTGCCGGATCTCGGCGTTGACCCGGCGCAGCACGAAGGTCTGCGACAGGCCGTGCCGGTAGGATTTTTCGATGGCTTGAAGTTTGATCATTTGGAAATAACGAATAACGAATAACGAATAACGAAAGCGTTGCTATTCGGATCGCAACGCGCTCATCGGGTCTACGCGCATCGCGCGCCTGGCCGGAACATAGCACGCCACGGCCGCCATCGTCAGCAGCAACAACGCGAGCGAGGCGTAAATCACCGGGTCCGTGGCGCTCGTGTTGAAGAGCAGGCCCTGCACCAGGCGGGTCGCCGCCACCGCCACGACGAGGCCAAGGGCGACGCCGATCGCGGCCAGACGCAGGCCCTGGCCGATCACGAGGCTGAACACCTGCCAGGGGTTGGCGCCGAGCGCGAGCCGCACGCCGATTTCAGGCACGCGCTGCGTGACCGTGAAGCTGATCAGGCCGTAGACGCCGACCGCTGCGAGCAGCAGCGCCAGGCTCGCGAAGCTCGCGATCAGGAACGAGCGGAAGCGCGGCTGGCCCGTGGAGTCGTCGATGATCTGCTCGATCGTCTTCACATCGCCGATCGGCAGGTCCGGATCCACCTGGGCCACCGCCGCCTTCACGGCCGACGCCGTGGCCGCCGCGCCCTGGTCGGTCCTGACCACCGCGCCCATGTAGGGCAGCACGAACTGCGAGTAGGGGAGGTAGACGGCCGGGCGGGGCGGCCGGTCGAGCGATTGACGCCGCGCGTCGGAGACGATGCCCACCACGGTCACCGGGCTGCCAAGATTGACGCGCTCGCCGATCGGATTTCTGCCGCCGAATTCACCGCGCGAGGCTTCGTTCACCAGCGCCACCGGCAGCGAATCGGGGCCGTCGGTCACCGCGAAATCGCGGCCGTCGATCAGCCGGAGGCCCGCGGTTCGCAGATAACCCGGCGAGATCGAGTTCAGGTCGGCGACGGTCTTCTCGGACGGCGGCTTCTCTGGCTGGCCGATCACGTGGAATGACGCCTGCGCATTGCCGCCGCCGAACGGGAAGGGAAACAGCATCGCCGATTGCGCGGTGAGCGGATTGGCCTGCAGCCGTTCGAGCACGCCCATGTAGAAGCCGCGCTGCGCCGCCTCGTTGTATCGGGCGAGCGGCAGCATCAATTCCACCGTGACGAGCTCGGAGGTGCGGAAACCCGGATCGACGGCGCGCAAGCGCGCGAAGCTCGTGAGCATCAGCCCCGCGCCGATCAGCAGCACGAGGGCGAGGGCCACCTGCGCGACCACCATCACGTTGCGGGCGCCGGTGCGTAAGGTTCCGGTGCGGCCGCCGTCTTTCAGATCCGTGTTGAGCTCCGGTTGCGACGCCTGCATCGCGGGCGCGAGGCCGAACAGCACGCCGACGACAATCGTCGCCGCGAACGTGAAGAGCGCCACCCGCCAGTCGAGCGCGACCTCGTCCAACCGCGGCAGATTCTCGGGCGCGACCCCGACCAGCAGTTGCAGCGTCCAGGTCGCGACGACGAGGCCCAGGACGCCACCGGCGACGGCCAGCACGAGGCTCTCGGTCAGCAGTTGCTGCATCAGCCGGCCGCGTGCGGCGCCGAGCGCCGTCCGCACGGCGAGCTCCCGGCGCCGTGAGGCGCCCCTGGCGACGAGCAGGCCCGCCACGTTGGCGCAGGCGATCAGCAGGACGAACCCGACCGCGCCCATCAACACGAACAGCGCCGTGCGGACGTCGGCCACCAGGCTGTCGGCCAGTGGCTGCCCGTCGAGCGTCTCGCCGGCATTGGTCGCGGCAAACTCCGCCGCCACCCTGGCGCCGATGGCGTTCAACTGTTCCCGCGCCTGGACGACGGTCTGGCCCCGCCCGACCCGGGCGACGGCGGTGAAGTACTGCACCGAGCGGTCGCCGGACGAGGCATCCACGCCAAACGGCGAGGTCGGCACGTCGAGCGGCGAGAGCATCCACGCTGCGCTCTTGGAGGGATGGCGGAACCACTCCGGCACGACTCCGATGATCTCGGTCGGCGCGCCGTTGAGCCGCACCTGCGAGCCGATCACCGAGTCGGCGCCGCCGAACTGTTGGCGCCAGATGGCCTCGCCAAGCACGGCGACGGCGGCGCCCGGCTTGTCGGTGGCTTCGTGGTAGGTCCGGCCGCGCAGCGGCGGCGCATCGAAGACGTCGAAGAACCCGGCGGTCGTCTGCATGCCGATGATGCGGACCGGCTCGCCGCGCCCCGTCATGTCGACGATGTCGGAGCGATAGCCGGCGACGCTCGACAGGGCCGTCGCGTCCTTCTTGAGGTCCCGGTAGTCCGCCGCCGAAAACGACGCATCGTCGCCGCCGGCGCGGGCGCGGACCAGCCGGAGGATGCGCTCGGAGTCGTGATAGGGAAGCGGGCGGAGCACCACGCCATCAACGATGCTGAAGATGGCCGTGGTGCCGCCGATGCCGAGGGCGAGCGTGATGAGGGCCACGAGCGTGAAGCCCGGGGCCCTCACAAACGACCGGAGCGCGTATCGAACGTCCTGGCCGATGGCGCTCACAGGCTTGACTCGTGTTCAAGGCAAAAGGCTGAAGGCAAAAGGCAAAACCCCGAGCGTCCCACTTCTGCCTTGTTCTGCCTTCTGCCTTCTGCCTTGGTTAAGCCGTCGCGCCGACGTTCTCGTCGACGACCCGGCCGTCGAAGAGGTGGACGCCGCGGTCGGCGTGGGCGGCGTAGCGCGGATCGTGCGTCACCATGCAGATCGTGGCACCGCCACGGTGCAGTTCGCGCAGCAGATCCATCACGGCCTCGCCGTTCTTGGAGTCGAGGTTACCGGTCGGCTCGTCCGCCAGCAGGATCGACGGCTGGCCGCCAACCGCGCGCGCGACGGCGACGCGCTGCTGCTGACCGCCTGACAGCTGGGAGGGCAGGTGCTTCGCGCGGTGGGCCATGCCGACGCGCTCGAGCGCCGCGTTGGCGCGCTCGCGCCGCTCGGCGGCCTTCATGCCGCGGTAAATGAGCGGCAGCTCCACGTTCTCGAAGACCGTGAGGTCGCCGATCAGGTTGAAGCTCTGGAAGATGAACCCGATCTCGCGGTTGCGGACGCGCGCGCGCTCCGACAGCGAGAGGTTGGCCACCTCGTTGCCGTTCAGTGTGTAGGTGCCCTCGGTCGCGGTGTCCAGCAGCCCCAGAATGGCGAGCAGCGTCGACTTGCCACAGCCCGACGGGCCGGCGATGGCCACGTATTCACCCTGCTGAATCTCCAGGTGAATGCCGGCCAGGGCGTGGGTCTCGACCTCGTCCGTGTAGAACACCTTCTTGATGTCGTCGAGGCGAATCAGGGGCTGTGCGGAAGCGTTCATCTGAGGCTCCTTATAGAGTTACCGCAACCGAATGCGATCAAATTGATCCCAGGCCGACATGTCGGAGAGGACGACCTCATCCCCCTCCGCCAGGCCGCCGAGAATCTCGATGGTGTTCACCGAACTTCGTCCAAGCTGCACCTGGGCCCGGTTCGCTTCGCCGGTTTCCTTGTCGAGCTTGAAGAGCCCGACGGTGCTCTGTTCCTGCCCGAACGCCGGACGCCCAACATACAGGACGTTATCCAGCCGTTCGAGTTCAATCGTGCCGTCGACGCTCAGGTCCGGGCGGGCGCCGCGCGGGAGCGCGCCCTCGAGCGCCACGTCCACCGTGACCGTGCCGTTCTGCGCGGCCGGGTCGATGCGGATCACCTTGCCGGGAATGATGCCGTTGCGCGTATCCACTTGCGCGATCTGCCCGATCGTCAGGTCGCGGGCCTGCGTTTCCGCGACGCGCAACTCGGCCTTGAGCCGGGTCGGGTCCGCCACGCGCACGAGGTTCGTGCCCGGCGCGACCTGCTGGCCGACTTCCACCGGCACCTGCTCGAGCACGCCGAACATGCCGGCGCGCACGCGCAACTGATCCACCTGCTGCCGGCGGAGGGCATACAGCGAGCGAAGCTGGTCGATGCGCGCCTGCTGGGCCTGGAGCCGGGCGAGCACGCTCGCCTCGTTCACCTTCAATCGTTCCTTCTCAATCTTGTCGCGCGTCGCGAGCGAGTCGGCGCGCACCGTGGACTGCCTCAGGATCAGGTTCGACACCAAGCCGTCTTTGGCGAGGCCTTCGTTCACTTCCTTTTCGAGCCGCGCGTTCAAGTAGTCGGCTTCGACGATCGCGGCGGCCGAGCGCTGATTCAGGTTCTCGGTGTCGAGCTGGGCCTTGAGGCTGCCGTAGTCGGCTTCGGTCGCGCGCAGCTGCTGCTCGGCGTCGCTCAGCGCCTGTTGCGCCTGCGGGTCGCTGAGTTCGAGGACCACGGTGTCTGGCGTGACCTGCACACCCGGCCGCAGGATGATCTTTTCCACGCGGCCCTGCGTCGAGGCCGGCACCCATCGACGCGCTTCGTCCACCGGCACCAGCGTGCCGAGGCCGCGTACCTGCCGCACCATGGGGCCGCGCTTGACCGTATCGACCCACACGGTGGCGCGCTCGACGGTGGGCGCTGCCGGTTTGAGCCGCGCGAGCACGACCGAAACCGCCCCGATGGCGAGGACGGCGGCAATGGCAAGGCCGATTTGGCGGAGCTTCTTCTGCTTGGCGACGGATGCGGGACGCTGAATGTCCATGTGTCGAGTTGCCCTGTTTAGACGGTGATCACCACCAAAAACGATGGCACCGGTTTGTTACCTGCTTACTCAAGGGTTGTGCCAGCTTCTTGGGCATGGCCAACATACTGAAACAACGAGAGTTAGGGTCCGAAGGTTCCCTCCAGGGACCGATGGAGTGTTCGGTCGTGGGACTGCCCGGGGCCGTCGATGGGACTCCCTCGACAGCCGGAAGACCATGTCCGGACCATTCACGCCGACTCTACTATCTTCTTCCACAACGCCGGGTCCGTGACGCCTTCGCTGACGATGGCGAGCACGCGCGATGTTTGATCGAGCGCCAGTTGTTCTCGCGCGCCCGCCAATGCCGGGTCGCCGACGAGCGCGAGCAAGCCGCCGAGCGCGGCGGCGCCCGAGGCGCCCGCGGCCACACGCGGGTCCGTGCCGAGTGGTTTCGCCAGGCGCCGCATGGCCTCGTAGGCCCACGCATCGTCGATCGCCATGTAGGCATCGACGATCGGCTGCACGGCACCGAAAGCCAGGGGAGACACTTCACGGTTGCGCAGTCCCGCCATCTGCGTCTCGAGCGGGCCCTCGACGGCCACGGGATGTCCGGCCCGCGCCGACGCCTGCAGGCACGCGGCCTGTGCGGGCTCGACGCTGATTACGCGGGGCCGGCGATCGGGAAACCGGAAGGCGCACGCGCTGGCGACACCGCACAGCAGGCCGCCCACACCACCCTGCACGAACACCACATCGAACGGGATGGCGATCTCGTCGATCATGCGCGTGTAGCCGAGCATGATGAGGCGCGGGATGCGCTCGTAACCCTCCCACGACGTGTCCGACACGATGGTCCAGCCCTGTGCCGCGGCCTCGCGACTCATGACGCGGACCGCATCGTCGTACGAGCCGTCCACGCGGACGACCGTGGCGCCCTCACTCGCGATGGCCTCGACGCGAGCGGACGCGGCGTCGCCGGCCATGTAGACGCGCGACTCGCAGCCCGCTTCCCTGGCCGCGCGGGCGACGGCGCGGCCGTGATTGCCTTCGCTCGCGCACACGAGGGTGTCGCCGGGGTGAATGGCACCTTCGGCGATCAGGGTTTCGACGGCGAAGCGGTCGCCGAGCAGCTTGAAGGCATTGAGGCCGAAGCGGCCGGTCTCGTCCTTGACGGCGAGATCCGCCAGGCCGAGGTGCGCGGCGAGCGCCGGCAGGCGGCGCGTGGGCGTGGCCTGCAGGGCGGGGCGCGCATCGAAGAAAGCGCACACGTCTGCGTAGTCCGACGCGGAGAACAGTCCGCGAGACGCCGAGCCGCGCGGCGCGGCGGGCACGAAGGCCGAGGACGTGTGTCGGGCGGGAATAAAAGCGATTATAGTGGCCGGCGATGGCCCGTCGGCTCCCGGTGCTGCTGTTTGCGACGCTCCTGCTGACCTCGGCCTGTGAAGTGCCGGAGGCGGTCCTGGACGTCGTGGTTCGCGGCGGCGACGTGCTCGACGGCAGCGGCAAGCCGGCGCGGCGCGCCGATGTCGGCATCAAGGGCGATCGCATCGTCGCCATCGGCGACCTCGGCGCCGCCCGCGCCGGCCGCGTGATCGACGCGGCCGGCCTCATGGTTTCCCCGGGCTTCATCGACGTGCAGGGGCAGTCGGGCACCACGCTGCTGGCCGACGGCAACGGCGAGAGCCACCTGCGGCAGGGCATTACGAGCGAGATCATCGGCGAGGGCGGGTCCCCGGCTTTCTGGACGGCGGAGACCGGCGACGCCGACGGGCTCGCGCCCTTCGGTGTGTCGTTCGACTGGACGGGATTTGCCGGCTACTTCGAGCGCCTGCGCCAGCGCGGCATCGCGATCAACCTGGGCACCTTCGTGCCCGCGACCATGGTACGGCGCGCGATCGTCGGGCTCGACAACCGCCCGCCCACGCCGGACGAGCTGCGGCGCATGGAGGCGATGGTCGATCAGGCCATGCGCGACGGGGCGTTCGGGCTGTCGAGCGCGCTGATCTACGTGCCGGGATCGTTTGCGAAGACCGACGAGCTCGTGGCGCTGGCGAAGGTCGCGTCGAAGTACAAGGGCATCTACATCTCGCACATCCGCGGCGAGAGCTTCAACCTGTTCAACGCGCTGGACGAGGCGATCGGCATCGGCCGCGAGGCGTCGATTCCGGTCGTGATCTACCATCTGAAGGTCGGCGCGAAGGCCAACTGGGGACGCATGGGCGAGGCGCTCAACAAGATCGGGACCGCCAACGCCAACGGCGTGGCGGTGAGCGCCACCATGTACCCGTATACGGCGGGCGGGACCGGCCTGGCGGCGACGTTGCCACTGTGGGTGCAGGAAGGCGGTCGCGAGAAGATGGTCGCGCGCCTGAACGATCCCGCGACACGCGCGCGGGCGCGGCAGGAGATCGAGACCAAGATCGACGGGTGGGAGAACCTGTTGCTGGCGGCGACGTTCGACGGCATCCAGATCGCGTCGGTGCCGAAGGAGTTCGATCAGACCGTGCTCGGCAAGCGGATCACGGCGATCGCCGCCGAGCGCAAGCGCGATCCCTGGGACATCTATTTCCAGCTGCTGATCGAAAGCGGCGGGCGCATCGGCGCGCTGTATCACATGATGAGCGAGGCGGACGTGACCACGGGCTTGCGGTCGCACATGGTCACCATCGGGACCGATTCGTCGGCGCTGCGCAGCGAAGGCCTCCTGGCCCAGGGCTCCCCGCATCCGCGGTCGTACGGCACGTTCCCGCGCATCCTCGGCAAGTACGTGCGCGACGACAAGGCCATCGAGCTGCCGGAGGCGATCCGCCGCATGACCTGGGGCGCCGCCACGCAGATGCGCATCAAGGACCGCGGCCTGATCGCGCCGGGGGCGTTCGCCGACCTCGTGGTGTTCAACCCCGCCACCGTGAAGGACAACGCGACCTACGACCGGCCGCATCAGTACCCGACCGGCATCGACTACGTGATCGTGAACGGTGTGCCCGTGCTCGATCCGAAGGGGCTCACGGGCGCGCGTCCGGGCCGGCCGTTGTACGGCCCGGCCCGCCGGCCATGAGGGCTAAAACGCGCGCTTGCCGGCAATCCACACCTGCTCGATCGTCCGCGTGTTCCGGATGTTGTCGAGCGGGTTGGCCCCGAGGATCAGCACGTCGGCCGCGGCGCCCGCCGCCAGCGTGCCGAGCTCGCCGGTCTTCCGGTGGCAGCGCGCCGCGTCGCCGGTTGCGGACACCAGTGCCTGCATGGGCGTGAGCCCGGCGTCGACCATCATCTCGAGCTCGAGGTGTTCGAAGAACCCCTGAAAGCGCGCGGGCGGGCCGGTGTCGGTGCCGAACGCGATCCGCACACCGCGGTCGACCAGCGTCTTGAGGTTGCGCTTGGCCACCTCGAGGCCGACCTTGTACTGCTGTCCCGCTTTCCAGGCGTTGCTGGCGCGGATCTGCTCGTGCCGTTTCGGATCGCTGAGCTGCGCGGGAATGTCCTTGTCCACGCCCTTCACGAAGAAGGGGTCATCGACCCACGACGGCGTCGCGTCGTAGATGAACGTGGAGATCTCGCGCGTGAACGTCGGGCAGTAGCAGGCCTCGCGGCTCTTCAGCCCGTTGATGAACGCCTCGTCCACGGGCTGGTCCCGCACGCTGTGCGCGATGAAGTCGGCGCCGGCGGCCAGCGTGGCCTTGGCATCGTCCAGCGAATAGATGTGCACGGCGATCCGCAGGCCGCGCGCGTGTGCCTGCTCGATCGTGGCGCGCCACGCGGCTTCCGGCATCTTGCGGCCGGTGCCGAGATTGTCGTCGACGCGGATCTTCAGCAGGTCTGGCTTGAGGTCCGCGGCTTTGTTGGCGTTGGCGCGGGCGGCCTCGGCCGTGTCGCCGGTGATCACCGGGCCGGCCAGGAACAGCCTGGCGCGGTCGACGGTGCCGGTCGATTGCTCGTTGCGCAGCACAAACCCGGCGGCTTGATCGTCGCCAAGGCTGTAGACCGTGGTCACGCCGTATTGCGCGTAGGTCCGCAGTTGCCGCAGGAGATTCTCCCGCGTGTAGGACGACGGATCGGCGCGCAGGCCCACGGTGGCGGCGACGTGGCCGTGCGCGTTGATGAGGCCGGGCATCAGCGTCTTGCCCGTCACGTCGATCCGCGTGGCGCCCGCCGGCACCGCGGTCGACGCGGTCGGGCCGACGGCGGCAATCTTGCCGCCGTCGACGACCACCGTGCCGCTGTCGATCACGCGGCCGGTGCCGTCGATCAACCGTCCACCCACGAATGCCGTTGGCTGCGCGGCCGCCAGGCCGCTGGCCGCGGTCACGAGCGCAAATGCCAGGAATGTCGCGGAGAGGGTTCGCATGGCGACGGAGTCTATCATCGGGCCTGCCAAGAGCGAACCGGGCGTGTCGCGAAGCGACGCGCCCGGTGAGTCGAATGGTAACATCTGCCCATGAGTGTTCTTCAAGTCCTGGTCGCTGACGACGAGCCCGTCTCGCGCACGGTGGTGGGCGCCATGCTGAAGAAGGCCGGGTACGCCGTCACCTATGCCCCCGACGGCGAGCAGGCCTGGGCGCAGCTGAACGGCGACGACCCGCCGGCGATTGCCCTGCTCGACTGGGAGATGCCGGGGCTCGCGGGTCCCGAGGTCATCGCCCGCATCCGCGCCCACGCCTCACCCACGCCCACCTACGTGATCCTGCTGACCTCGCGAGACTCGTCGGCCGACATCGTCGCCGGGCTCAAGGCGGGCGCCGACGACTACGTGACCAAGCCGGCGAATGAAGACGAGCTGGTGGCGCGCGTCAACGTTGGCGCGCGCGTGGTCGAGCTGCAGGGCGCGCTGGCCGATCGGGTGCACAACCTCGAAGAAGCCCTGGCCAACGTCAGGGCCCTGCAGACCTTGTTGCCGATGTGCGCGTACTGCAAGGCCATCCGCAACGACCAGAACTACTGGGAGAAGGTCGAAACCTATTTCCACGATCACTCGGGCGTGTCGTTTTCCCACAGCTACTGCCCGAACTGCTACGAGCGCTTCGTGAAGCCACAGCTCGACGCGCTGGAAGACGTGAGTGATGCGACCCGCAAGCCAAACCGGCCGTGAGCGAGCCCGTTCTCGATGAGGCGGTGATCGACAGCCTCCGGCAGTTGACCCCGCCCGGCGAGCCGGACGTTCTGGCCGAAGTGCTGCAGCTGTTCCTCAAGGACGTGCCGCGCCGCATCGCGAAACTGCGCGCGGCCTGGAGCAACGGCGATGCCGCCGAGGTCCACAAGGTCGCGCACTCGTTGAAGGGCAGCGCCGGCAACGTCGGCGCGAAGGCGCTTCACGCGGCGTGCCGGCAACTCGACGAGCACGGCAGGGTCGGCGACCTGTCGGGCACCGGGCCCCTTGTCGAGTCGGTCGATCGCGAGTTTGCGCGCGTGGAAGCCGAGATTCGGCGGCTGCTCGGGTAGCCCTATAATGGGATCATGATTGTCCAACGCTATCCTGAGCCGTTCATCGCCCCCATGCGCGCGGAGCTGTCGCGCCTGGGCTTCGAAGATCTGAAGACCCCGGAGGCCGTGGATGCGGCTGTCAAGCAGCCGGGCACGACGATGATGGTCGTGAACTCCGTGTGTGGCTGCGCGGCGGGGAAGGCCCGGCCCGGCATTGCGCTGGCGCTGCGACAGGGCAAGCGGCCCGCGCACCTCACGACCGTGTTTGCCGGCGCCGACATCGAGGCGACCGAGCAGGCCCGCGGCTACTTCGCACCGTACCCGCCTTCGTCGCCGTCGATTGGCCTGCTGAAGGACGGCAAGCTCGTGTACTTGATGGAGCGGCGCGACATCGAGAACCGATCGGCCGACGTGATCGCAGCCGACCTGCAGAAAGCGTTCGACACGCACTGCTGAGTTTAGAGTTTAGAGTTTAGAGTTTAGAGTTCCGAGTTTAGAGTTCCGAGTTCGCGTCGCGCGTCATATTGGCCAACTTATTCTTCACGATCGTCGTGAAGATCGAGGCGAGTTGGTTCGCCTCGTCCTGGAACCGGCCGACCTGCTCGTGCGACGCGAGCTTGCATCTCGTGATGATTCGGATATTGACGTGCGCTTCTTTGGCCTCGCGTAGCGAGATGCGCATCTTGGCGACGAAGTCGGCGTCGCTGGACGCCGCATCCGCCTCCTCCAGGTTGAACGTGCTCGAGCTCGCCGCGCGGACCAGGTTCCGCCACATGTCACGGCTCGGATCATCCAGGGGCTTCGCCTTTGGATAAGCACAGATGATTCCGCAGGTAAGTTCGAACGAGCGCTGCTGAAGCGCGAGGGTGCGGGCGCGATTCGGCGAGGGATTCTTGGATGGCATGCCCAGATATGGAGCAAACGGACTGCCCCTCGAGTTTCTTCGGAAATCGCGAGATACCCGGGAAGAGGATCGCAGAAACTGCGTCGGCGAAGCCGAAATCACGCCGCAGTTTCTGTGAACCCACTCTGCACTCTTAACTCTTAACTCTTAACTCTAAACTCTAAACTCTGCACTCTAAACTCCAAACTCCGTTACCCCCCGCGCGTATGCATTTCGAGGTGCGGATCGCGGCGCAGCGTGTTCACCGGAATCAGCGGTGAGCGCCCGCGCAGGCCGAGCCGCGCCTCGGCGCCCCGATCCGTGCGCGCGTGCCACACGCTCGTGATCAGGTCCCGCAACGCCTCATCGGTCGCCCCGCCTCGTAGCGGTCCACGCAGGTCCACCCCCCGCGCGGCGTAGAGGCACAAGTACCAGACGCCATCGGCGGTGAGCCGGCTGCGGTCGCACGACGCGCAGAACGGCGCGGTCGTCGACGCGATGATGCCGAAGACCGTGTTATCCGGCAGGCGGAAGCGATCGGCCGGCGCCGACGAGTCCTCGTGGAGGGGAGCGATCGGACCGTAGTGCGCCGCGAGCGTGTCGAGCATCTCCCGGCGCGACACGACCTGATCGCCCGACCACGTCGTGGCGCCGCCGACGTCCATGTATTCGATGAACCGGATTTCGGCGCCGCGCGCCCGCGCGAACTCCATCAAGGGGATCAGTTCGTCGTCGTTGACGCCGCGGATCATGACCGAATCGATCTTGAAACCTGGAAACACGTCGGCCGCCGCATCGATGCCCGCGAGCACACGCGGCAGCTCATCGAAGCGAGCGAGCTTGACGAAGCGATCGCGCTGGAGCGTGTCGAGGCTGATGCTCAGCCGGTGCAGGCCGGCGGCCTTGAGATCGCCGGCCGCCTGCGCGAGCAGCACCGCGTTGGTCGTCATCGCCAGGTCGCGGATGGCCGCCTTGGCCGACAGCCGCTCGACCAGCGCGGGCAGATCCCGGCGCAGCAGCGGCTCGCCGCCCGTGAGCCGGACCTTGTCGACGCCCAGCGCCAGGAACTGATCGACGAGCCGGTCGACTTCCTCGAACTGCAGGATGTCTTCGCGCGGCAGCCACAGGTAGTCGGCTTCCGGCATGCAGTACTGGCACCGCAGGTTGCACCGATCGGTGACCGACAGGCGCAGGTTGCGGAGCGGACGCTGGTGGACGTCGAGGACTGACACTGAGGTGATCATACTGTGTCGGTGCCTCAGGTGCGTACGGTGCCTGGAGTGCCTAAGGGTTTGGTGCCACAGTGCGGCAGTGCCAAGGTGCGCACGTCGCGATCCCGTCGAAGCTTCTCACATCGTGGACCATCGCGCTGGCCGGCAACATCGGCGCGTGGCTCGATCGCATGTTGCTGTCAGGGCACTTGTGGCGACGGGATTGGGATCCCGAGGGCCTGCTGAGTACGCTGCCGGCGATCGGCACCTGCACCGGCGGCGGTCTTATTGGAGCGTTTGAGCCACGCACCCTAGCGTTGTTGTCGCATCCGTTCAAGGAGTTCGCCCAGGCGCCGTATTTCTTCTCCGTATTTCGCCCAATCACCCGCGCGCTGGGCATCGAGCGCGCGCTGGTAGGTGTCGCGCGCCTCAGAGGCCATCCGCGCCCACGCCGTCGCGTCCGCGGTCGACGGTGTGGTGGCAGGCGAGGTCGCGGCGGTGGGCGCGGGCGTCGTCGCCGCCGGCTTCGCGGCGCGATCGCCGTCACCAAACAGGCGATCGATCGCCTGGTCGAGCGTCCGCTCCATCACGATGCGGTTCTGGTGGGCCACGATCACGCGGGTGAGCTCGGGAATGCGGCCCGCCTGCGCGCGCAGGTAGAGCGGGCGCACGTAGATCAGCGACTCCTCAATTGGGATCACCATCAACGTGCCCTGGATGACCTGCGAGCCCTGCTGGCTCCACAGGGTGATCTGCGGCGAGATCACCTGGTCCTGGTTGATGCGCGCCACGACCTGCTGCGGGCCGAAGACCAGAATCTGCTTGGGGAACTGGAACACCACCAGCTTGCCGTAGTGCTCGCCGTCGCTGCGCGCGATCATCCACGAAGCGAGGTTGTCGCGGCGGCGCGGCGTGAACGGCAGCATCTGGATGAACTCGGCGTCCTGCTCGCCGGGCACCTTCATCATCGTGTAGTACGGCTCCATGCGCCGGTTCTCGCCGCTGCTGTCGACCACGGGCGCCTCCCACTGATCCTCCTTGTTGTAGAAGACGGCCGGGTTGGTCATGTGATACGTGGCGTAGACCGACGCTTGAATCTGGAAGATGCCTTCGGGATACCGCACGTGGCGCCGCAGGTCTTCGGGCATCTCGGTGAGCGGCCGCAGCAGGCCCGGAAAGATCGCCGCCACCGTCTGCGCGATCGGGTCGTTGGGCTCGGCGAGGTAGAACGCCACCGTGCCCTGGTAGGCGTCGATGACGACCTTGACCGAGTTGCGCATGTAGTTGACGCCGCGGGCAGCGGCGGTGGCGTACGGGTAGCGATCGGACACCGTGTAGGCGTCCTGGATCCAGAAGATGCGTCCGTCGCTGACCACGGGGTACGGGTCGTCGTCAAACAGCAGGAACGGGGCGATCTTCGCGACGCGCCCGCGAACCTGCCGGTCGAACATGATCCGGCTCTCGCTCGTGATGTCGTCGCTCAGGAGAATCTGGTACGAGCGGAAGCGCGCGGCGAACAGGAGCTTGCGCCAGAACGAGCCGATCGGGACGCCGCCGGTGCCGGCGTACTGGTTGTAGACGTTGTCTTCGCCCTTCGGATAGTGGAACTCCTGGGCGTTCGTGCGGACGATCACATAGTCGCCGACCAGCTCGCCGAAGTAGATGCTCGGCTCGGTGATGTGGATGTCGGCCGACGTCACCGGCGGCAGGTCCTTCACGAACAGCACGGGCAGGCCTTCGGTCGTGACCTCGTTCACCGGGCCGAGCGTGAGGCCGTGCCCGTGGGTGAAGACCAGACGCTCGTTGACCCAGGTGCGGTTGGGAAGGGCCGCGGGATTCAACTCGCGCACCGACAGCATCACCTGGCGGTTCTGCCCGTTGATCTGATAACGGTCGTTGTCGACCGAGACGAAGTCGTAGTACGTCCGGATCTCCTGGATCTGCCCGAAGGTCTCCAGCAGCGGCTGGTGATCCCACAGGCGCACGTTATCGAGCGTGGCGCGATTGGCTTCGATGTTGGCGTGCGTGAGCGCTGCCTCGCCCGGCAGCTCCCGCTCCTCGACCCGATCGAGGGCGAAGGCCGCGCGCGTGGCGGCAATGTTGTGTTCCATGAACGGCGTTTCACGGACCTGCTCGTTCGGCGTCACCGCAAAGCGCTGGAGCATCGCCGCGTAGCCGCCGCCGGCGACGAGCGTCACGCCGTAGAGCGCCGCGCCGCCGATCAGCAACCGGCGCGAGCCGCCGATGGCGGAGGCCGCCGCGAGCCCCGCCGCCACGAGCGCCGCCGCCGTCAGCGCCAGCGCGGCCGGCATTCGCGCGTGGACGTCGGCATAGCTGGCGCCCTGGATGATGCCCGACGGCGCCACGATCTCCTGCACCCGGCCGAGCCACGCGCCCAGCGCGAGCACCACGAAAAACGCCGCTGCGAGCCACGTGAGGTGCCGGCGGGCGCGGTCGCCGACGGCCAGTCCGAACGGCGTGAGCGCCAGCTGGCCGGAGGCGACGTAGAGCGCGGAGGATCCGGCGGCGGCGAGCAGCACCAGCCCGAGGGCGAGGCCGCGGGTGAGTTCGAGCAGCGGCAGCGTGAACACGTAGAACGCCGCATCGCGGCCGAGGATCGGGTCGTTGCGGCCGAATGGCACCTGGTGCCACCAGCTCAGGACCGTGAGCCACTGCGAGGACGCGTACGAGGCGAACAGGAACGCCGCGCCCGCCACGATCAGCATCACGAGCGGACGGAGCTGATCGCGGGTCGGCAGCGAGACGGTAAACCCTTCCCGCGTCGTAAAGGCCAGGGGCGCGGGCGAGACCGAGGCGAGGGCGCGCCGCATGTGTACGGCGAGCCAGCCGATGGCGGCCACGAACGCGCCGGCGGCCAGGACCGCCCGGGCCGTGATCTCGGTCGAGTACACCGAGCGATAGCCGACCTCGCCGAACCACATCCAGTCGGTCAGGAAGTCAACCGTGACCGGCAGGACGAAGATCGCCGCGCCGGCGAGGATGAGCAGCAGCACGCGAAAGGGCATGGGAGGCATCTTACTCGCCCCGCTTCAACCGGCGGAGCGTCCGGCGCTGGTTACGGTCGGGCTTGGCCGCGGGCGTCGCCGCCGCCCGATAGATGCGTTCCAGCCGGCGAACCTCGATTTCCTCTAGCGTCGGCTTGGGCGTGCGGTCCTCATACAAGAGCCGTGCGTCGGCCCTGGAGATGTGGGTATCGGCCAGGCCCAGCACGGTGAGCAACTGTTTGCGCCCAAGCGGCCGCTGAATGACGAGCTCGTCGCCGGCGCGCAGCTCTCGATGCGGTTTCGCGGTGGCGCCGTTCACGCTCACCTTGCCCAGCTTGCAGGCCTTCTGCGCCTCGGACCGGGTCTTGAACACGCACGCCACGTCGAGCCAAGTATCCAACCGCACGGAATCCATCCGGAAATTATAGGCGCGCGCGAAATCAAACAGGAGTTCAGGAGGCCAGAAGAATTTTGATCAAATGTCTCCTGATCTCCTGGTCTCCTGTTAATTTGTGTCAGGCTGATGCACCTATGAAGCGACCTCATTCCTCGTTGGTCTTGGATGGCCCAGAGAGAGCCCCGGGGCGCGCGATGCTGCACGCTGTGGGCTATACGCGGGACGACTTCCAGAAGTCGCAGGTCGGCGTCTGCTCGACCTGGAGCCAGGTGACCCCGTGCAACGTGCACATCGACGCGCTGGCCCGCCATGCCGCCGGCGGCGTCGCCGGCGCGGGAGGCAAGCCCGTCATCTTCAACACCATCACGGTCTCGGATGGCATCTCGATGGGCACCGAGGGGATGAAGTACTCGCTCGTGTCGCGCGAGGTGATCGCCGATTCCATCGAGACGGTGATGGGCGCCGAGGGCCTCGACGCGCTGGTCGCGATCGGCGGGTGCGACAAGAACATGCCCGCGTGCGTGATGGCCATGGCGCGCCTCAATCGTCCGGCCGTGTTCGTCTACGGCGGCACGATCCTGCCCGGGACCTTCCAGGGTCGGCCGGTCGACATCGTCTCGGTGTTCGAGGCCGTGGGCCGGCACGCCGCGGGGAAGCTGTCGGACGCGGCGCTGGCCGATCTCGAACAGCACGCCTGCCCGGGCGCGGGCTCTTGCGGCGGCATGTACACGGCGAACACCATGGCCTCGGCCATCGAAGCGTTGGGCCTCAGCCTGCCCAACAGCTCGGCGCAGGCCGCCGTGTCGGACGAGAAGCGCGACGATTGCGCGCGCGCCGGCGCGGCCGCGGTGCGCCTGCTCGAGGCGGGCATTCGCCCGCGCGACATCCTGACGCGCAAGGCGTTCGAAAACGCGATCACCACCGTAATCGCCCTCGGCGGCTCCACCAACGCGGTGCTGCACCTGCTGGCGATGGCGCACGCGGCGAAGGTGCGGCTGTCGATGGACGACTTCACGCGCATCGGCCGGCGCGTGCCGGTGGTCGCCGACCTCAAGCCCAGCGGCAAGTACGTGATGGCAGAGCTCGTCAAGATCGGCGGGCTCGTGCCGCTCATGAAGCGCCTGCTCGATCGCGGCCTGCTCCACGGCGACGTCATGACCGTGACCGGCCGGACGCTGGCCGACAACCTGCGCGGCGTGGCCGACTATCCCGCCGGGCAGGACGTGATCCGCGGCTTCGATGCACCGGTCAAGAAAGACGGCCACCTGGTGATCCTCCGCGGCAACCTCGCGCCCGAGGGCGCGGTGGCGAAAATCAGCGGGAAGGAAGGGGAGCGGTTCGAGGGCCGCGCCCGCGTGTTCGATCGCGAGGAAGCCGCGCTGGCCGCCATTCTCAAGGGCCGCGTCAAGAAGGGCGACGTCGTCGTGATCCGCTACGAAGGCCCGCGCGGCGGACCCGGCATGCGCGAGATGTTGTCGCCGACGAGCGCCATCATGGGCCGGGGCCTGGGGGCTGAGGTGGCGCTCATCACCGACGGGCGCTTCAGCGGCGGCACGCACGGATTCGTGGTCGGTCACATCACCCCCGAAGCCTTCGCCGGTGGACCGCTCGCACTGGTGAAGAACGGCGACCGCATCACCATCGACGCGCGGGCGCGGACGGTGAGCGTGGATCTCTCGGACAAACAGCTGCGGGCGCGGCGCAAGACGTGGCGGCCGCGCAGACCAGCGTACACGCGGGGCGTCCTGGCCAAGTACGCCCGTCAGGTCTCAACTGCCAGCACTGGCGCGGTGACGGATTTGTAGAGGCGGGTCTTAAGCCCCGCCTCTACGACCCGCCCCTGCGATATCCAATTTTTTGTAGGGCCGGAGGACGCTCAGGCCTTGCAATGCCGAAGCTGGCTGACCTACACTCCGGCATCTCTGTCACAAAGGCGTCAAGAAAGCTCACTCGTTCGACTTGGCTTAATCTATAGCGGCGGCGTTGTGTCCGTCACGCCGAGTGCCGTTGGCGGCCGGACTCTTTCGATTTGGAGGAAAGCGAGTATGAGGAAATCCTTGTCGCGGTGGTGCTTCTTGGCCCTGCTGATTGTTCCACTGGTTTCCAGCACCGCGTGGGCGCAGACGTTCACCGGGGGTGTTCGCGGCGCCGTCCGCGATTCGGGCGGTGTGGTTCCAGGCGTGACCGTGACGCTCATCAACGAGGCGAACGGCGCCACGCGCGATGCCGTCTCGAACGATCAGGGGCAGTACAACTTCGCTGCCGTGCCTCCGGGCGTTTACACGGTCAAGGCCGAGCTCACGGGGTTCAAGACCTTCGAGAACACGGCGTTGCGCGTGGCCGCGCAGCAGTTCCTGACAGTTGACATCACGCTTGAAGTCGGCCAGTTGCAGGAAACCATCACCGTGACCGGTGAGGCCCCGCTGATCGACACGTCGAACGCCACGGGCGGCGGCGTCATCAGCACCGAGCAGCTATCGACGCTGCCGAGCGGCGGCCGTTCGGCGTTCCTCTTCGCCGTGACGCTGCCGACGGTGGTGGCCTCCGGCGACCCGCAGTTCAACCGCCAGCAGGATCAGACCAACGCGTCGCTGCTCTCGCTTGGCGGCGGCACGCGCCGCGGCAACAACTACCTGGTCGACGGCGTGCCGGTGACCGACATCCGCAACCGCGCGTCAGCCAATCCTTCGATCGAGGCGCTCGACGACGTGGCGGTGCAGGTGCACCAGTACGACGCCGAGGCCGGCCGCACCGGCGGCGGCACGTTCAACGTCGCCACCAAGTCGGGCACCAACGACTGGCATGGCAGCGGCTTTTACCAGACGCGTCCACGCTGGGGCTCGGCCAACAACTACTTCTCGGAGAAAGCGGGTAACCCCAAGCCGAACACCTACTACCACCTCGCCGGCGGCGGCGTTGGCGGCCCGATTATCAGGAACCGTACCTTCTTCTGGTACGCGATGGAAGGCTACGGTTCGAACACGACCCGCAACTCACCCTCGATCCGCCTGCCTACCTCACGTGAGAAGGCCGGCGACTTCTCGCAGTCGGTCGATTCGGCTGGCCGTCAGGTCGTGATCTACGACCCGCTGACCGGCGACGCCAACGGCAATGGCCGGACTGCGTTCCCCGGCAACGTGATTCCGGCGAATAGGCTCAACCCGGTGGCGACGAAGATGTTGAGCTACCTGCCGAATCCGCAGACCGACGTCAGTAATGGCGGGTCCAACTTCTCCAGCACCGCGGAAATCATCGACCGCGCCATGATGTACTCGGGCAAGATGGATCACCGGTTCAGCGACAGCGTGTCGCTGAGCGGTTTTTACCTCTATAACGCCACCGACGAGCCGTGCGC
>MELE01000230.1:0-387 GCA_001768615.1 Acidobacteria bacterium RIFCSPLOWO2_12_FULL_67_14b
TGATCCTCGGACAGATTCGCGCCGCCGCCATCCGCTTGCGGCCCGATACGCGGATTCGGAACAGCCTCGACGCGGTGTTCAGGACGGACCTGGCTATCAAGTCCTCGGCCGGCGTTCCCCGGTTCTTGCTGGAACGCCTCGTGGTGGAGATCTGCGGGCGTTGAACCGGCGCTACTTCGCGATTCGCGCCGAGAGGCGCGACTTGTAGCGGGAGGCGGTCTTGCGGTGGATGATGCCCTTGGTGGCCATCTTGTCCACGAGCGACTGCAGGGTCTTCAGGGCGGCCTTCGCGCCGTCGACGCTCTTATCGTCGAGCGACTTGCGGACGCTCTTGAGGCCCGTGCGGAGCTTCGAACGCAACTCCCGGTTGTGTTCGCGCCGCTTGAT
>MELE01000230.1:473-16207 GCA_001768615.1 Acidobacteria bacterium RIFCSPLOWO2_12_FULL_67_14b
GTATATCACGGCCCCTGAAGGCTGAAGGCTGCGAGCTGAAACCCGACTAGCGGCGGCCGACGATGTCGTAGGCGCCTGAGGCAGGAGGCTTGTTGGAATAGCGAGCCACCGGGCGTCCGTTGACCAGCTCCATCCAGCGATAGATCGTGTTGGGCGGGGCGGCCGGCGCCGATTCCGTGATCTTCCTGACGTAGTTCTGCGTTTCCCGGAAGGGCGGCACGTCGCCGTACTTCTCGACGTTGCCGGGGCCGGCATTATAGGCGGCCAGCGCCAGCTCGATCTTCTGATCGTAGCGATCGAGCAGGTGCCTCAGGTAGGCGACGCCGCCGCTGATGTTCTCTTCGGGCTCGAAGGGGTTGCCGACGCCGTATTCGACGGCCGTCGCCGGCATCAGCTGCATCAGCCCCATGGCGCCCTTGGGCGACACGGCGATGGGGTTGAAGGCGGATTCGACCTGGATGACGGCGCGAACGAGATCGGCGGACACGCCGTGCTTGCCGGCGTGGACCCGGATGGTGTCGTCGAAGCGGCTGGTCTTGATCGTGAGGGGCTTGGTGGCCCGGACGGTGGCGGCGCCAGGCACCGCATAGGTGGTCATGGCGGCGGCGCCCGAGCGCGGCTCGTCCGACAAGACGAGCTTGCCGTCCATGTCGCGCCAGGAGTAAATCTGGGCGGCCGCAGGGGTAGCCAGGCTGAGGCACACGCCGAGGACCAGAAGGCTGAGTTTCACGAAGGCTTCCAGTCTACCTTATCGGCAGCTGGTGCCTGGGTCTGTCCCCTCCCTAGCGGAGGAGTTTCTCCACCAGTTGGCGAGCTTCCTTGAGCAATTCCTGTATCTTCGCCGGATCTTTGCCCCCGGCTTCGGCGAAGTCTGGCCGCCCGCCGCCGCCGCCGCCGACAATGGGCGCCAACTGCTTGACCAGCTGTCCCGCCGGTGCCTTCTTCAACAGGTCCGGTGTGACCGAGGCAATCAACGAGACCTTGCCGTCGGGCATTTCCGCCGCGAGGATGATGACGCCGGTCGTGAGCCGCGACTTCAGCGTGTCGGCGAGCGCGCGCAGCGATTCCTTGTCGACGTCCGCCACCTGGCGCGCGATGAGCGTCGCCCCCGCAATTTCCACCTTGTCCTCGTCAGCCGCGCCGCCGCCCCCGGAGCCGCCCAGGGCCAGCTTCGTCTTCAGCTGCTGCACCTCCTTTTGCGCGGCTTTGAGGGTCTGCTGCTGGGTGCGCATCCAGGGCCGGAGCTCGCCGCGCTTGGCGCCCGATTCGGCGAGCGCCTCCTTCATCTCGGCCATCGCACTGCGCGCGAGGTCAATCGCGCCCATGCCGGTGACGGCCTCGATGCGCCGCACGCCCGCGGCGACGCCGGATTCCTCGGTGATGAGAAACGCGCCGATGTCGCCCGTCGCCCGCACATGCGTCCCGCCGCACAGCTCCGTGCTGAAGGCGCCGTCGCCGACCGCGACGACCCGGACCTTGTCGCCGTACTTCTCGCCGAAGAGCGCCATGGCGCCAGAGGCGATCGCATCCTGCGTGTTGCGGACCGCGGTGTTCACGGCCTCGTTGTTCTGAATCGCTGCGTTCACCAGCCGCTCGATCTGCAGCATTTCCTCCGGGGTGATCGCCGAGAAGTGCACGAAGTCGAAGCGGAGGCGGTCGGGCGCGACGAGCGACCCGGCCTGCTTGACGTGCGCGCCGAGCACCTTGCGCAGCGCCGCGTGCAGCAAGTGGGTGGCGGTGTGATTGCGCCGCGTCGCATCGCGCAGCGGGGCATCGACTTCCACCGTGACCATGTCGCGGAGCGCGATGCGGCCGTGGACGTTCTCGATGCGGTGCGCGCGCGGCAGTCCGGGCCCAAGCCGCGCGACGCCGCTGACGCGGGAGCGATCGCCGGAAGCGGGGTCGATCCAGCCCTGGTCCGACACCTGTCCGCCGGATTCCAGGTAGAACGGCGTTTTCGCCAGGGCGACGTACCCCGGCGAACCGTCCTCGATCGCGTCAACGGCTTTCTTCTGGTCGTCGAACAGCGCGAGCACCGGTACGCCCTGAGCGATCGTCGTCGTGTAGCCCTCGAAGACGTCGCCGACCTGGCGTAAGCTCTCGCGAGCGGCGTCCGACGCGAACGAGAAGTCCTCGCCTTTCTTGCCTTCGAACGAGCTGCCGGCCCGCGCCTTCACCCGTTGGCCTTCCATCGCCGCGTCAAAGCCTTCCGCGTCGAAGCGCAAGCCCTGGTTGCTCGCCAGGTCCTCGATGAAGTCGCGCGGCAGGCCATAGGTGTCGTAGAGCTTGAACGCCTCGTCTCCGCCGACCACCTTCGATCCCCTGGCGGCGCGCTCGAGCACGTCCTCGAGACGGGGGAGCCCGCCGGTGAGGACGGCGTCGAAGCGCTCTTCTTCGCTCCTGATCACCTGCGACACTGCGTCGCGCCCGGCCTTGAGCTCCGGATAGGCGCCGCCCATCTCGCCGACGAGCACGTCGACGAGCGAGAACAGGAAGGGCTCGTGCATGCCGAGCTTGCGTCCGTGGCGCATGGCGCGCCGCATGATCTTGCGGAGCACGTAGCCGCGCCATTCGTTGGACGGCACGACGCCGTCGGCGATCAGGAAGGTCGAGGCGCGGGCGTGGTCGGCGACGACCCGCATCGAGACGTCGGATGCCGACATCGACCGGCCGTAGGCGTGCCCCGACATCTTCCCGATGGCGTCCAGCAGCGGCATGAACAACGGGGTGTCATAGTTCGACAGCGTGTTCTGCATCACCGCGGAAATACGTTCGAGGCCCATGCCGGTATCGATCGACGGCGCCGGCAGCGGCGTCAGCACACCCTTGTCGTCGCGCGCGAATTCCATGAAGACGTTGTTCCAGATCTCGACGAAGCGCTCGCTGCCGGATTCGACGTCGGTGACGAACCGGCCGGTGCCGCTCACGCCGGGTCCGCGATCGACGTAGATTTCCGAGCAGCGGCCGCACGGCCCGGTGTCGCCCATGGCCCAGAAATTGTCGGCCATGCCGAGCTCGCCGATACGGTCCGCCGGCACGAAGTCGAGCCAGCGCGTGTACGCCTCGTCGTCGCGCGGAATGCCGGGCTCGCCCTTGAAGACCGTCACGTAGAGCCGCGCCGGATCGATCCCCCAGTCCTTCGTCAGGAGATGCCACGCCAGCTCGATGGCGTCCTGCTTGAAATAGTCGCCGAAGGAGAAGTTCCCGAGCATCTCGAAGAAGGTGTGGTGGCGCAGCGACGGCCCGACGTTGTCGAGGTCGTTGTGCTTGCCGCTGACCCGCATGCACTTCTGGGACGAGGCCGCCCGCGTGTAGTCGCGCTGCTCGCGCCCGAGGAAGACGTCCTTGAACTGGTTCATCCCGGCGTTGGTGAACAGGAGCGTCGGGTCGTCGCCGGGCAGCAGGGGGCTGCTCGGCACCACGCGGTGCCCGTGCTGCTCGAAGTACTTCAGGAAGGAACTGCGAATCTCCGCCGGGTGCATCTCTCTATTGTAGCGGGCTCCGGCGGCCGGGCTCCGGGCTCCGGACGATCAGGCGCGCAGGCGCTTCAGGATGGCCTCGATCGCGAAGCCTTGCGCGGCCAGGCCGCGGACGATGCGCGCGCGCCCCTTTTCGTCCAGGTCCGTCGGCGACCGGCCGCGGAGACGCCGTTCGAAGGCGCGGTCGAGCAGGGCGCCCTCGTCCACCTCTTCGAAGACCTCGTTGACGGCCGCTTCAGCCGTCGACGGGTCGATGCCCAGCTGCCGGATCTTCTGGAGGACCCGCGCTCGGCCGCGATGCCGCACCGCGCTCTCCATGCGGGCGGCCGCCAGCGCCACCCGGCGATCGTTCAGGGTGCCGTCCGCGAGGAGCCGCGCGATGGCGGTGTCGATGTCGCCGGGGTCGAGCGCGCGCCGGGTGAGGCGCGTGCGCAGCTGCGCCTCCGACAGCTCGCGCGCGGAGAGCAGTGTCAGCGCAACGATGTAGGCGTCAGGCACTACTTCCCGAAGCGGGTGATCTCGGGCGGTTTGGCGGGCGGCTTCGCCGCCGCGGCGCCTGGCTTTGCCGCCCCGGGCGCCGGCTTGCTCGGGCCGGAGAAGATCGTCGAGGCCATCTGATCGCGGGCCGTGTCGGCGGTGGTCGAAATGCCCTGGACCTTGAGCTTGAACTCGTCGACGTTCGACGCCCAGCGCAACGCCTCTTCGTACGAGATCAGCTCGTTCTGGAACAGGCCGAAGATCGACTGGTCGAACGTCTGCATGCCGTACTGCGACGTGCCTTGCGCGATGGCGCCCTGGATCAGGTGCGTCTTGTCCTTGTCGACAATGCAGTCCTTGATGAACGGCGTGGCCACCAGCACTTCGACCGCCGGTGACCGGCCCGTGCCGTCCTTGCGCGGGATCAGGCGCTGCGCAATCGCGGCCTTCAGCACCGACGCCAGCTGCAAACGGATCTGCTTCTGCTGGTGCGGCGGGAACACCGAGATGATGCGGTTGATGGTTTCCGTCGCATCGAGCGTGTGCAAGGTCGAGAACACGAGGTGGCCGGTCTCGGCCGCGTGCATGGCGGTTTCGATGGTCTCCATGTCGCGCATTTCGCCCACGAGGATGACGTCCGGGTCCTGACGGAGCGCGCTGCGCAGCGCGTAGGCGAACGACCGGGTGTCGACGCCGATCTCGCGCTGGTTGATGATGCACTGGTTGTCGCGGTGCAGGTATTCGATCGGGTCCTCGATCGTGATCACGTGCGCGGTGCGGCTGTTGTTGATGTAGTCGATCATCGCCGCCAGCGTCGTGCTCTTGCCGCTGCCGGTGGTGCCGGTGACGAGCACCAGGCCGCGCTCTTCGGCGGCGATTGTCTTCAGCACCGGCGGCAGCCCGAGCTCTTCGAGGTTCTTCACCGTGACCGGGATCACGCGGAGCACGCAGCCGATGGTGCCGCGCTGCTGGAACACGTTGCAGCGGAACCGGCCGAGGCCCGGCACGCTGTAGGCCAGGTCCGTCTCCTGCGAGTCCTTGAACTTCTGCCGCTGCGCCGTCGACATGATCGACGCCGCCATCTCGACGAGGTCTTCGTGGTCGAGTTTCTTCTCCTCGGACACCGGCGCGAGGTGGCCGTGGATCCGGCACATCGGATAGCTGCCCACCTTCAGGTGGAGGTCCGAGGCGCCCTTTTCAACCGCAGCCTTCAGAAGGTCGTTGACGTGCATAGATCCTCTATCGGGCGGCAACGGCCGAGCCCACAGGGGTCAGCCAGAAGTGGGTGTCGGGCAAATCGCCCCGCAAGATGCCGAAAAAGCGCTTCTGCAACGCTTCTGTAATCGGGCCACGCTTTCCGTTACCGACGGTGATCTTGTCGATCGACCGGATGGGGGTAATCTCGACGGCCGTGCCGCAGAAGAACGCCTCGTCGGCCATGTACAGGAACTCGCGTGGAATCGACGTATCGCGCACCTCGTACCCCAGATCCTGCGCCATCGTCACCACGCTGTCGCGCGTGATCCCCTGGAGCACGGACGAGCCGAGCGACGGCGTGTAGACGACGCGGTCGCGCACGAGGAACAGGTTCTGGCCGCTGCCTTCGCTCAACAGCCCGCGCTCGTCGAGCGCGATGCCTTCGCCGTAGCCGTCGAGCGTGGCCTGCATCTTGATCAGGCCGGAGTTCGCGTAGTTGGCCGTGCCCTTGGCGAGGGCGGGCAGCGTGTTCGGCGCCAGGCGGGTCCACGAACTCACGCCGGCGTCGATGCCCTGGTCGAGGGCGCCGGCGCCCAGCATCTGGTCCCATTCCCACACGATGATCGACGCCTCGACGGGGCAGGGCATCGGGTTGAGCCCGAGCTGCTCGTAGCCGCGATACACCAGCGGCCGGATGTAGCAGCTCTTGAAGCCGTTCTCGCGGACGGTGTCGAGCACGGCCTGCGACAGATCGTCCTGCGACCACCGCGGCTCCATGCGGTAGACGCGGCAGGAATCCATCAGCCGCCGCATGTGGGGCTCGAGCCGGAAGACATTGGTGCCGGTCTTCGAGTCGTAGGCGCGAAGCCCCTCGAAGACGCCGGTGCCGTAGTGAAGCGCGTGGGAGGCGACATGCACGGTGGCGTCCTTCCATGCCACCAGCGAGCCGCTCATCCAGACCTTGCCGGTACCCGTAAAAGCCATAGTCGAGGAATTATCCTCGAAGAAGGCAGAAGGCAGAAGGCAGAAGGCCTTCACTGCAGTTCCTGGCAGAACGGGCAGCGGTCGGCACGGGCGTGCAGCGCCTTTCCGCATTTCCAGCAGAAACGGGGCTGCAGCGATTCCCGGGCCTTCAGCCGGGCCTGGATGTCGCTGACCTCATCGGACCCGCCGCCTGACGCGGAGCCGGGTGCCGGCTTCCAGGGGCGGCGCGCCGGGGAGGGGGTGCGTGCCGCGAGCACGGCCTCGAGCAGGTCCGAGGCGCGCTGGTAGCGCGACTTAATGTCGGCCGCAATCGCCTTCATCACGATGTCGCTGATGGCCTTCGGCAGCTTCGGGTTCTTCTGCCTGGGCGGTACCACCAGTTCGCCCTTCATCAGCCGGTCGATGTCGGCGGGCATCGGCGTGTCGTACGGCAACACGCCCGTGAACATCTGATACATCGTGATGCCCAGCGAGTAGATGTCCGAGGCGAACACGGCCCGGCCCTGGAACTGTTCGGGCGCCATGTACGGCGGGCTGCCGATCACGGTCGTGCCGTGGGCGGCGATCTCGAGGAACCGCGACGTCCCGAAATCCGCGACCTTGATCAGGCCCTGATCGGTCACCAGCACGTTGCCGGGGCGCAGGTCGCGATGGATGACGCCCTGCTTGTGCGCGTGGTCCATCGCGTTGCAGATCTGGCAGGTGTAGTCGAGCGCGCGGGCGAGGTCGAGCGTGCCGTCGCGCTCGATCACCGCTTCGAGCGTATCGCCCGGCACGTACTCCATCACGATGAAGAACACATCGTCCTGCCGCTCGGCGGTGAGCACGGTGACGATGTTGGGATGGCTGAGGGAGGCGAGCAAGCGCGGCTCGCGCACCAGCTCGCCGAAGTCGAGGTTCTGCCGGTGCGGAACCTTGATGGCGACCTTCTTGTCGATCCAGGTGTCTTCCGCGAGATAGACGCTGCCAAAGCCGCCGCTTCCCAGGGGCGAGAGGATGCGGTATTTCCCGACTGTCTGGCCGCGGAAGAACATCGGTGCCGATGAGTATACTCTCCGCGTGCGTCCGCGCTTCTACGTGCCCGACCTGGATCCGGTGGCGGAGCGCGTCGCGTTGCCGGACGAGGAGGCCGCACATCTCGTGCGGGTGCTGCGGCTCCGTGCCGGCGATGAGGTGGAGGTGTTCGACGGCCGCGGCGGACTGTGGCGTGCCGTCGTGGTGCAGGCCGGAAGGACATCCGCGGCGGTTCGTCCGGTCGAAGCCGTGATGCCGGCGCGCGAGATCGGCGTCCGCGTGTCGCTCGTGGTGAGCGTGCTCAAGGGCGACAAGATGGACGATGTCGTGCGCGATGCCGTGATGCTGGGCGTGTCCGCCATTCAGCCGGTCGTCAGCCAGCGCGCGGAGATCAGCCTGGCGACGCTGGCGAGGAGCCGCCGGATCGCCCGATGGCAACGGATTGCCGTGTCGTCCGCCAAACAATGCGGCCGCGCCGTGGTGCCAGCCATCCACGACCCGCTGCCGCTCGATCGGTGGTGGACCGAAAAGACGGAGGCCGCCCGGGTGATGTGCGTGGAGCCGTCGGCGGCGCTGGGGCACGTCGCGTCCGTGCAAGACGTGCCCAAGCCACGCGCGGCCCATGTGATTATTGGCCCCGAGGGGGGATGGACGGTGCCCGAGGTGGCCGCGGCCCACGAGTGCGGCGCCATCCTGATGTCGCTCGGCGGCCGCACGCTTCGCGCCGATGCCGTGCCGATCGTGGCCCTGACGGCGTTGCTCACGACCTGGAGTGAACTGACATGATGAAACGGATTCTGCTTGCCCTGTTGGCCTCGTCGATCGGCCTCGCGTCCCTGCTCGCGCAGGCGCCCGACCCGCTGCCGCCATCGGTGGCGACCTTCTCGATTCTCGGCTTCGATCCGGAGACCGGCGAGGTCGGCGGCGCCGTCCAGTCCCGGGTGTTCAGCGTCGGCAACGGCGTGCTGTGGGCCGACCCGAAGGGCGGCGTGGCGGCCACGCAGGCCATCGTTGATGTCAGCTACGGGCCGAAGGCGATCGAGCTGCTCAGGAAGGGGCTCGCGCCCGAGGCGATCATCCAGCAGATCTGGGAGAGCGATCCCGATCCGCAACCCGAACGGTGGACCAAACAAGGCCGTCAGTTCGCGGTGATCAACCTGAAGGGCGAGACCGCGACCTTCACCGGACCGAAGGCCACGACCTGGGCCGGCGGCAAGCAGGGCAAGTTCTGCACGGCGCAGGGCAACATCCTCGCCGGTCCGGCGGTGGTCGAGGGGATGATCAAGGCGTTCGAGGAGACGAAGGGCCACCTGTCGATGCGCCTGATGGCGGCGCTCGACGCCGGCCAGGCCGCCGGCGGCGACACGCGCGGGATGCAGTCGGCCGCGATGCTGATCGTCAAGGAGGGCGGCGGCGTGTGGCTCAACAACGATACGGTACTGCGCCTGCAGGTGGACGACAGTCCGGATCCCTTCAAGGAGATGCGGCGGCTCGTCGAAGGCTGGAATGAGCGTCGTCTCAAGAACCAGCAGCGGCCGGTGAAGGAGTAGGGATGAAGCTCCTGATCCTCGGCGCGACCGGCGGCACCGGGCGGCAGCTCGTGCAGCAGGCGCTGGACGCCGGCCATGAGGTCACGGCGCTCACCCGGGATTCCGCACACCCGTTTCGCACGCACGAGCGTTTGCGGGTCATGTCCGGCAGCGTGACCGACGACCCGCTCGGGCTCGACCGCGCCATGCAGGGCCAGGGTGCGGTGACGAGCGCCCTGGGCCGCGGCCGGTCGTTCAAGTCGACCAATCTCATTCAGCGGAGCGTCCCGCCGATTCTGGCGGCGATGAAGACGCACGGCATCCGGCGCCTGATCTTCACGTCGGCGATCGGCGTCGGAGAGACGATCTACGAGGTGCCGCTATTTCCGAGAATCTTCAGCCGTACGCTGTTGAGGAATATCTACGCCGACAAGGCCGCCGGTGAAGCGCACATTCGGCGGAGCGATCTGGAGTGGACGCTGGTGCAGCCGGCGCAGCTCACCGACGGCCCCTTGACGCGCAGCTACCGCACCGGCGAACGATTCGCCCTGCCGGGCATGCCCGCGATCTCGAGGGCCGACGTCGCGCACTTCATCCTCAGCCAGCTCGATGACGCCACTTACGTTCACAAGGTTGCCCTGATCGCGTACTAGCCATGACCATTCGTCCCTGTAGTCCCGCTGATTTCGACGACGTCTACGCCGTGGTCAACGACGCGGCCATCGCGTACCGCGGCGTCATTGCCGCGGACTGCTGGACCGAGCCCTACATGCCTGCGGAGGAACTGCAGCACGAGATCGAGGTCGGCGTGCGGTTTTGGGGAGGCTTCGACAACGGCCAGCTCGTGGGGGTGATGGGCATCCAGGAGGTCGCCGATGTCGCGCTCATTCGCCACGCCTACACTCGGACGGCACGCCAGGGCACGGGCGTCGGCACCGCGCTTCTCGCTCATCTTCAGGCGCAGACCGATCGGCGGATCCTGATCGGGACCTGGCGGGCGGCGACCTGGGCCGTGAGGTTCTACGAACGGCATGGGTTCCGTCTGGTTCCAGAGTCCGAGAAAGCGGCGCTCTTGCGTCGCTACTGGACCGTATCGGCGCGGCAGATTGAAGAATCGGTGGTCCTCGACGGCGGCACGCCGGACCGCTCAGGACGGCCGAGTCAGACGTAGCGCGATCCAGGTGTCTTCGGCGAGGCGGGCATGCTCGGTGAAGCCGGGGAAGGCCCGCACCACCGAGTCCACTTCCGTGTGATCGAATCCACTGAGGATCGCCGTGCCACCAGGCCGGATCAGTGCGGCCAGTGGCGCGGAGGCCGACGTCAGCATCCCGCCGGTGAGGTTGGCGAGCACGAGGTCGGCCGGTCCTGGTGGTGAGGTCCGAAAGTCGCCCACGCGAAACTCGATCGTGTCGGGCAGCGTATTCAGAGCGGCACTCGCTTCCGCCGACGCGATGGCGTCGACGTCGACGTCGATGCCGACGACTCGTCGCGCCCCGCGCAGCGCGGCGGCCATCGACAGCACGCCGGAACCGGTCCCGAGGTCCAGCACGTCCAGATCGGAGACGTCGAGATCCGACAGCAGCTGCAAGCACATCCGCGTCGTCGCATGATGACCCGTGCCGAATCCCATCGAGGGCTCGATCACGATCACGGTCACCGCGTCCGGAGGTGACGCGGGCAGGTCCCATGGCGGCGCGACGATGAACGACCCGGCGCGGACGGCGGTCAGCGATTGTTGAGACCGGGCGGCCCAGTCCTCGTCCGGCACATCGACGACCTCGAGACCGAGCGTCGGGAAGGCGGCGCGAAGCGCGTCGATGGCGCGGGCGCGGTCGGCATCGTTCTGAAAGAACACGCGCCAATGGATCGGCGTGGGAGGCGGGTCGGGAATCGGCGGATACGTGGGATCCCACAATCCGCCCGGTGGCAGCGGGCGCTCGGCCAGATCTTCGATCGCCGCGGGCGCACAGTCGTCGAGGACCGCCGCGACCGCCTCGTCGGCCTGCGGCGGATCGTCGAGGGCGATCGCGCGCACGACCACGGCCGGCCAGCTGGCCGGGCCCCGCGCGCGGCACCCGCGCGTGGGTGGCCTAGCCGGGCCCCGCACGCGGTACCCGCGTGTGGGTGGCCTAGCCAAAAATGTCTTTGACCTTGCCGAAGATGCCGCGGTCGTCGTCTTCGTCCCGCGCCTGCGGCTTGACCTTCTGCTCGGGCAGTGTCGCGGCCAGTTCTTCGAGCAGCCGCCGCTGATCCTTGGTGAGCTTCTTCGGCGTCACCGCCTGGACGGTGATCAGCAGATCGCCGCGGCCCCGGCCCGAGACATCCGGCAGGCCCTTGCCCCGCAGCCGGAACACCGTGCCGGTTTGCGTGCTCTCGGCCACCTTGATCGTCTCGGTGCCCTCGATACCCGGCACCTTGATCTCGCCGCCGAGCGCCAGCGTCGTGAACGGGAGGGGGACGCGGCAGTGCAGGTCGTTGCCGTCGCGCTGGAAGAACTCGTGCTCGCGGACGATGATCACGACGTAGAGGTCGCCGGTTGGGCCGCCGTGCGTGCCGGCTTCGCCCTCGCCGGTCAGGCGCAGCCGCTGGCCCGTGGCGATGCCGGCGGGAATCTTCACCGTCAGCTTGCGTGTTTTCTCAACCGTACCGCCGCCTTTGCACGTGTGGCAGGGCTTGGCGATGACTTTGCCGGCGCCGCGGCATTGGCCGCACGTCCGGGCGACCGTAAAGAAGCCCTGCTGGTAGCGGAGTTGGCCCGCGCCCCGGCACTGCGGACAGGTCGTGGGCGAGCTGCCCGGGGCCGCGCCGGAACCCTTGCACGCCTCGCACGTCTCGTGACGTGGAATCTGGATCGAAGTCTCGACCCCCTTCGCCGCTTGCACGAATTCGATCTCGAGGTCGTAGCGCAAGTCCGCGCCGCGCTGCGGGCCCCCGCGGCGTCCGCCGCCGAAGCCGAAGATGTCGCCGAGCCCCCCGAAGATGTCCTGGAATTCGGTGAAGACCGACGGATCGAACCCGCCCGGACCAGCCGCGCCACCGACGCCGGCATGACCGAACCGGTCGTAGCGGGCGCGCTTGTCGTCGTCGCAGAGTACCGCGTACGCCTCGGCGGCTTCCTTGAATTTGTCCTCGGCCACCTTGTCGCCGGGATTGCGATCCGGGTGGTGCTTGAGCGCCAGCTTGCGATAGGCGCTCTTGATGTCCTGGTCGCTGGCGGTCTTCCCGACGCCGAGAATCTCGTAATAGTCGCGCTTGCTCACGATGCCTTCGCCACCCTAACCATGGCCGGCCGCAGCAGGCGATCGCCGAGCTTGTAGCCCTTGGCGAGCATGCCGACGACCTCGCCCTCGCGCGCGCCGGGCACTTCTTCGTAGGCCACGGCCTGGTGGAGGTGCGGATCGAAATCCGCGCCGAGGGCATCGACCATCGTCACGCCGCGCTTCTTGAGCATGTCGGCCAGCTGGCGCTGGATCAGCTCGAAACCGGCCTTGTACGGCAGCGCCTCCGGCGGCGCGTCGGCCGCGAGCGCGCGATCGAGGTCGTCGACGATGTTGATCAGATCGCCGAGCACATCGGCGGCCGCCCACTCGATCATGTCCCTGCGGTCGCGCTCCATGCGCTTGCGGAAGTTGTCGAACTCGGCGGTCTTGCGGAGGAGCCGATCGTAGAGGTCATCGCGCTCGCGCTGCAGGGCGTCGGGCCCGGCCGTTGCGGCCGCGGCGTCGGCTTCGGTCGCACCGTTGCCGGGCTCCAGTGGATCGTTCGGTTCGTCACTCATGAAATCGCGCTCGGGCCGGTGGCCCAGAATATCAGTTCGGGTTGCGCAGGACGCGGGCCACCGCGAGCGCCGCGATGTCGACGACGCTGATGGCTTTCGAGTAGCGCATGCGCGTGGGGCCGATCACCCCGACCGTGCCGGT
The DNA here is from genome assembly GCA_001768615.1 of Acidobacteria bacterium RIFCSPLOWO2_12_FULL_67_14b. Taxonomy (GTDB): domain Bacteria; phylum Acidobacteriota; class Vicinamibacteria; order Vicinamibacterales; family UBA2999; genus 12-FULL-67-14b. The sequence goes on from MELE01000230.1 coordinate 13,074, forward strand.
ACTGCGTCCATCGAAATACGTCGAAGCGATCAGGCTGAACGGCCGCAGCTCCGGGTCGTTGTGCTCGGCGCCGATCACCACCGTGAGGCCGGGACCGTCGATGTATTCCGTGAGCATGCGGACCAGCCGCTGCTTTTCTTCGACCATGCGCAGCAGCGCCCGCAGCGTCGCCGCCGAGATCCCGCTCGCCTGGACGACCTCTTCCAGCAGGGACGAGGCGCCATCGATGTAGACGGCGGTGGGCCGCTCCAGGTTCTCGAACGAGCTGCTGGCCAGGCGCAGCGCCAGGCCGAGGAGCTGGTCGTAGAGCGAACGCTCTTCCTTGAGCCGCTCGACCACGCCGTTGCGGACTTCCTCGAGCGTGCGGCCCGAGAACTCCGAGTTGAGGAAGTTCGCCGCCTGGACCAGCTCCGATCCGGTGACCGCTTCGCCGATGTCCACGGTCTTCTGCGACACCTGGTTGCCGCTCGCCACGACGACGACGAGAATGCGGCTGCCGGAGAGCGGCACGAACTCGATGCGCTGGAACAGCGCCTGCGCGTTGGGCGGCGCAATGGCGAAGCCCACGCTCTTCGACGCTTCCGACAGGACGTGCGACGTCGACGACAGCAGGTCGTCCATCAGCGGCGCGTCGCCGGCTTCCTGCCTGAGCCGCGCCTCCACGGCCGACACGTCCTTGGTGGGTCGGCGGCCTTCGAGCAGCATGTCGACGTAGCAGCGATAGCCGACATCAGTCGGCACGCGGCCGGCCGAGGTGTGCGGTTGCCACACGTAACCCATCTCCTCGAGCTGCGCCAGCACGTTGCGGACGGTCGCCGAAGACAGGTTCAATCCCGCGCGATGCGCGAGGATCCCCGAGGCCACCGGCTCGCCCGTTTCGATGTACGCGCGGACGAGCGTCGCGAGAATGCGGCGGGGGCGGTCAGAAAGGGCAAGGGCAGTCATTAGCAGTCGTTGAACCAGACTGCTAACAGTGTAGCACGGCACTCCGTAGAGAGTCCCCGTGCTGAGCCGCCGAGAAGGTCTGCCTAGAAGCCGGCGCGAGAGGCGAGCGCGTTGGCCTCGGTTCGGGCGGCGCGGGCCAGGTCCTGGGCGTCCCAGCGCGTGGCCCGGAAGTTCTCGACCAGGACGTGGCCGTCCACCACGGTCGTGCTCACATCCGTCCCACGCGCGGCGTAGACCAGCGTCGAGTAGGGGTCGGTGCCCAGGGCCAGGTGCGGCCGGCGTCGGTCCACGAGGATGAAGTCGGGCCGCTTGCCGGGCTCGATCGACCCGATCTCGGCGTCCAGGCCGAGGGCCCGCGCGCCCTCGCGCGTGGCCATCGCCACCACCTCGCGGGCCTTCAGGGCGCCCGGCCCCTTGCGCACCGATTGCAGCACCGCCGCCAGCCGCATCTCCCCGAACATGTCGAGGTGGTTGTTGCACGCCGCCCCGTCCGCTCCGAGGGATACCGAGATCCCTTTCGCCCGCATTTCCACGACCGGCGCCAGTCCGGAGCCGAGCTTGAGGTTCGACCCCGGGCAATGCAGGACCTTGACGTCGTGGCCGGCCATCAGCGCCTGCTCGCTCTCGTCCACCCACACGCAATGGGCGAGGCACAGGCGCGGCGACGCCAGGCCCGTGTTGGCAAGGTAGTGAATGTTCGACAGGCCCGTCCGCGACCGCATCAACGCCACCTCGTCGCGGTTCTCCGAGGCGTGCGTGTGGACCACGAGGCCGTGTTCTTTCGAAAGGGCACCCACCGCCTCGAGCAGCTCGCGCGAACAGGACACGGCAAAGCGCGGCGCGAACGCCGCCCGCAGCCGTCCGTTGGCGCGGCCGTGCCATCGCTTCGCGATCGCGACACTCTCGTCGATCGACTGGGCCGTGCGTTCGAGCAACCGCGCCGGCACCGCCGGATCGGAATCCATCATGCACTTGCCGACCACCGCGCGCAGGCCCATGGGCTCGAGCGCCTCGAACACCGCATCGGTGTCGTGCACGGTTTCCATCGACAGGATGGTCGTCGTGCCTCCCTGCAACAGCTCGCAGGCCGCGTAGCGCGCCGAGGCCGCCAACGACGACGCGTTGTGAGCGGCCTCCATCGGCCAGATCCGCGTCTTCAGCCAGTCGAGCAGCGCGAGGTCGTCGGCATAGCCGCGGAAGATCGTCTGGCAGAGGTGAATGTGGGTCTGGACGAAGCCGGGTAGCAGGTAGGCGCCGTGCGCCTGGATGGTATGGTCCACGCGCTCGTGCGGATCGACCTGGCCGATGGCGGCAATGCGCCCGTCACGCACGAGCAGGTCGCCTTCGACAATGTCGAAGGCGTCGTTCATGGTGAGGATGGTCGCGCCGCGGACGGCAAGACCACCCACGCGCGGCTGCCGCGCGTGGGGCCCGGCTAACGAAGGGCCTTGAGCGTGGGCATCCATTGCAGCGACGCGGCTTTGAGCGTGTCCGCCTTGCCGCGCCGGACGGCGATCAGCTCGGCCGTGATGCTCACGGCGATCTCCTGGGGCGTGACGGCGCCGATGTCGAGGCCGATCGGGGCGTGGATCCGCTCGAGCTGTTCCGGTGTGATCGCGCCTTCGGCGGTGACGGCGTCGTAGAGACGCGCCACCTTGGCGCGGCTGCCGATCAGGCCGATGTAACGCAGATCCCGCGGGGCGATTTCACGCAGCACATCGAGATCGTTGCGATGGCCGCGCGTCACGATCACGGCGTAGGCCGCCGGCGGAATGGTCGTGCGCGCCAGCCACTGCGGAATGTCGTCGACCACGATCGACGCGGCCGCCGGAAAGCGCTCGGCGTTCGCGAACGCCGCCCGGTCGTCGATCACGTGCACGCCGAACCCGGCGTCCTGGGCCAGGCGCGCGAGGTAGAACCCGACGTGGCCGGCGCCGAAGATATAAACGGCCGGCGATGCCTCGATCGGCTCGATGAACACTTCCATCTGCCCGCCGCACACGAGGCCGGTCGCTTCCGCGAAATCGTCGTTGAGGTCGTACTTCACGGTCCGCGGCTTGCGGCTGGCGAGCACCTGCTTCGCGACGCCGATCGCATCGTGCTCGTAGCACCCGCCGCCCACGGTTCCGACAATGCGGCCGTCGCCGAACACGAGCATCTTCGCCCCTACGCGCTGCGGCGTCGAGCCG
>MELE01000230.1:16220-17604 GCA_001768615.1 Acidobacteria bacterium RIFCSPLOWO2_12_FULL_67_14b
TGGTTCATAGGAGTGATTCTACCTAACCACCATAAGGAATGTTTTCGCTATTAGAAATCCACGGCAACGACTCCGTTGCCGGTCGTGCCGACCAACAAGCGGTTTGAATTCGTGGGATGGAGGGTGAGAACCGCGATCCGGCCTATCGGAAGCGTGGTGACTGCGGTCCAGGTGACGCCGCCATCGCGGCTTACTTTCAAGCCGTTGCCCCGGCTGTCGTCGTGAAAGGGATGGTCCGTCAGCCCGGCGTAGATGACCCGCGCGTCGCGTGGGTCGACGGCCACCGACTGGGCAAAGGGGTCGTCGAGAATGAGCTTCCACGTCACGCCGCCGTCCTCGCTGGCATAAATGCCACCGGGATAGACCTTCGCTCCAACCACCGTCCGGCGCGCCGCCAGATAGAGGTTCCTGGACACGGCGAGCTGTTTGACGTCCCATGCTTCCAGGCCGGCGCCACTCAGTCGCTGCCAGGTGACCCCGCGGTCGTCACTGCGGTAAGCGATCCCGGCAGTGGATCCACTGCCTCCGAGCACGCTCCAGTAGGTTCCCGGGATCGACGAATGCGGTACGAGATCCCGCACATCCCCATGGGGCAGTCCGGCGCTGCTTGGCGACCAACTCTTCCCACCGTCGGTGCTCGCATAGATCCCGTTGTCGGTCACCACGGCGAGCAGCCGCCGCGAAGAACCGGACGCGTCGAGCAGCAGCTTCTTGATGGCCTTGTCCGGCAGGCCGTCTTTCCTGGCAACCCAGTTCCGGCCCATGTCGGTTGACTCGGCGACCATGAAGCCGGGGGCGACAACGCCGGACGTGCCAGGTTCCCGGGGTCCGAAGCTGGCCCACAGATGCGCGGGGTCGCTGGGATCCAGTGCCAACGCGTAGGCGGTATTCGCCGACGCCCGGGGGATGCCGTTGACCCTGCGCTGCACGCTTGCGCCGCCGTCTTCGGACACGAACAACCCGACGTCGCCGTAGCCGTAATACACGCGCTGCGGGTTGCGCGGGTCGACCGTGATGAAGAACAACCCGGTGATCTCCAGGCCGTTGGTCTGATACGAGCCGTCCGCATTCCGCCGGGTGTAGGTCTGCAGCCAGGTTTGCCCGCCGTCCGCCGTACGAAACACGGACGTGGAGGTTCCGAAGTAGAGCACCTTCGAATTGAGCGGGGAGATGCTCAGGCACTGAACGGTGTGTCCGATGAAATCGATCCACCCGTCCGAAACATTTGATCCCTGAGGCTTGGTCAGGATGGGGAGCCAGTTCGAGCCGCCGTCGGTCGTCTTGTAGATCGTGTGACTGACATAGTCGGTGGTGCCGAGATACACGGTCTGCGGGTCGTTTGGATCGACCACCAGTTCCCGGTAATTCGACGTTAGCGTGTCGT
>MELE01000231.1:0-138 GCA_001768615.1 Acidobacteria bacterium RIFCSPLOWO2_12_FULL_67_14b
AGACGGCGATGCGCGGCCCCGCGATTGCCGACCTGAAGGCGTCGGGCGGCACCAGCGGGACCATCGCCGGATCGATCGAGCTCACCAGGGATCAGGCCGACGACCTTGCCGGCGGCCGGCTCTACGTTCAGTTACACA
>MELE01000231.1:243-561 GCA_001768615.1 Acidobacteria bacterium RIFCSPLOWO2_12_FULL_67_14b
CGGTCTGTCCCTCACGGTCACTTCGGGGCAGACCCCTGCTCCCGCGGTCTATACGGCTGCGCAGGCCACGGCGGGCCAGGCGTTGTATCAGGCCAACTGCGCGAGCTGCCATGTGCCCGACCTCTCCGGACGCAACGAAGCGCCGCCGCTGGCCGGCGCCAACTTCATGACCACGTGGCGCGGACGGACGACCAGGGATCTGGTCGAGTACATGCAGGCGACAATGCCACCGGGGCAACCGAGCCTCGCGGAATCGGCCTACCTCGACATCACCGCGTTCATCCTGCAATCCAACGGCGCCGCCGCCGGCGCGCAGGC
>MELE01000231.1:580-10649 GCA_001768615.1 Acidobacteria bacterium RIFCSPLOWO2_12_FULL_67_14b
ACGCCGATCGGGACCATCGCCACAGGTGTGCGCGCCGCGGCTCGTCCGGCTCCGGCGGGACCGGCGGGCCGGGCGACAGTTGCGCCTCCGCGCGGGCTGACGGTGACCGGCGAAGTGAAGAACTACGTGCCCGTGACCGACGCCATGTTGCGCAACCCGGATCCAGGCGACTGGCTGATGGCGCGGCGCAACTACCAGGCATGGAGCTACAGCCCGCTGACCGAGATCACGTCGAAGAACGTCAAGGATCTGAAACTCGCCTGGACGTGGGCCATGAACGAGTCCGGCGCGAACCAGCCCATGCCGCTCGTGCACAACGGCATCATGTATCTGGCCAACACCGGCAATACCATGCAGGCGTTCGACGCGGCCACCGGCGATCTCATCTGGCAAAACCAGTACGGCACCGGGGCCATCGTCGGCTTCGGCTCGATGCGCAATATTGCGATCTACCAGGACAAGGTCTTTGTCGCGACGACCGACGCGCGCCTGGTGGCGCTCGACGCTCGCACCGGCAAGACCGTGTGGAACATCGCCATCGCCGATGCGGCCAGGGGGTTTTCCAACACGAGCGGGCCGATCGTGGTGCGCGGCAAGGTGATCCAGGGGTTGCAGGGGTGCGGCATCTACCGGAACGAGCGCTGCTTCATCAGCGCCTACGATGCCGAAACGGGCAAGCAGCTCTGGCGGTTCAACACGGTGGCGAGAAATGGCGAGCCCGGCGGCGACACGTGGGGCACGCTGCCCGACATCATGCGCGCCGGCGGCGAAACCTGGATTGCCGGCAGCTACGATCCGGATCTCGATCTCGTCTACTTCGGCATCGCGCAGGCCAAGCCGTGGATGCCGGCGAGCCGGGGCAACAAGATCACGGATGCCGCGCTCTACACCGCGTCGACCGTAGCGCTGCGGCCCGACGATGGGTCGCTGGCGTGGCACTTCCAGCACACGCCGGGCGAGTCGCTCGACCTCGACGAAGTGTTCGAGAAGGTCCTCGTTGACATCGGTCCGGAAAAGGCCCTCTTCACCATCGGCAAGGCGGGCATCCTGTGGCGGATCGAGCGCAAGACCGGGAAGTTCCTGGGATTCGAGCACACGGTGTTCCAGAACGTATTCGAGAAGATCGATCCGGAGCGCGGCATTCCCACCTACCGCCAGGACATCGTCGATCAGAAAGTGGATGAGTGGCTGACGGTGTGCCCGAGCACGGAAGGCGGTCACAACTGGCAGGCGATGACCTACCATCCGCCGACGCACCAGCTGATCATCCCGTTGAGCCAGTCGTGCATGGAGATCAGGCCGCAGAAGGTCGAGCTCGCCGAAGGCTCCGGCGGCACGGCCGCCGGCCGGCGTTTCTTCGAGATGCCGGGGTCGGACGGCAACGTCGGCAAGCTGCTGGCGATCGACGTGACGACGATGAAGGAGATGTGGAGCCGCGAGCAGCGGGCGGCGTACCTGACCGCGGCGCTGAGCACGGCGGGCGGCGTGGTGTTCATCGGCGACCTGGACCGCCAGTTCCGCGCGCTCGACGTCAAGACCGGCGACGTGCTGTGGTCCGCGCGTCTTGGCACCGCGGTGCAGGGGTTCCCGGTGTCGTTCAGCGCCAACGGCAAGCAGTATGTGGCGGTGACCACCGGTGTGGGCGGCGGCAGCCCACGCGTGGTGCCGCGGACGATCACGCCGGAGATCAATCCGCCGTCGAACGGCCACACTCTGTACGTGTTCGAATTACCACGCAGGTAGGTGGCCTATCGGCCCGCCAATCCTCGCACCTCGTAGCGAAGCTCCACCATGCCGCTCCCGTAGGCTTTGACCTCCGCCAGATGGAGGGGGATATCTCTGTCGAGCTTCTCGAAGAATGGGATCCCATCACCAATCAAGATCGGCAGGATCGAATAACGAACTTCGTCGGCTAGCCCGAGACGAAGGCACTCGGCGGAGACGACACCGCCTCCGACAAACCAGATGGTACGGAACGTGGGCCGCAGCCGCCCATTCACGAACTGCGCGAGATCGCCTGAGTAGAACTCGATGGTATCCCGGGTCCGCGGCAGCTCGCGACGAGTGAGGACGAAGGTGGGTTTGCCGCCGTACGACCACCCCAACCCTTTGGCCTCAAACCTCAACGCGGTCTCATATGTTCGCGATCCCATGACGTAGCAGTCGATCGTCTTGAGGAACGCCTCGACGAATTCCGGGTCCATGGTGTCCCCGCCTACGAATTGGTCTGAGGTCTCGAGCCAGTCGACGCTCCCGTCCTTTCGAGCGATGAAGCCGTCGAGGCTCGCTGCCATGTGGATCGTTACGTGAGAATCAGTGTTTGCCATCGTTTCGCCCGGACGTCGAGTGCGACGCCTCGCAGCCTGCTCGGAGCCTCTCCGGCCTGAGTCCACCTGACGTTTCGCGCTCAGCCGCAGAGGCCCATTGTATGCACGCCGCCGTCGGCTGCAAGCCGTGTTGGGCCTCGCGCGGCCGGAAGTCCTACCGAGCGTAGTGAGCTCGTGCTTCCTCCAATGCTTCGGTAAACCCTTCAAGATTGCTCAGGGTAATTGTCAGAGTCCACTGCAACGTCTGAGGGGTTCCCGCAGAGGTTGTTGCGAGTGCATCTTCAATCTCAGCGAGCTTCGAGCCTGGGAATGCGAGGTCGTAGACGACGCAGCGTCCGTAGACTATCCCTTAGACAATAGTTCGATGCCAAGGAGGATCTTCTTGGTCATTCGCGTAACGTGAAGACACACCGCCAGAGCCCACCCCGCGATATAGAAGAACAGCAGGACCGTCCAGCTTCGAATGTGCTCCTCGACGTCGTCTCCGAAGCGACTCACGGTAAACAATTCGAGCGCTCCTACGACCGCCAACACGATGACGGCTGCGATGGCCCAGAGGAACCGCCTGCGGAGATGATCGACGGCATCGAGCGATTTTTGTAAAACCGTTTCAGATTCCTGCGACATCAGAGGCTCCTTTTGTCATTGAGTTGCCTGCGAAGGACAGCCAAGCCATAGGCAAGACGCGACTTGACGGTACCTAACGGAATTTCGAGAATTGCGGCCACATCTGCTAGTGGTAACGCCTCTTGAAAGTGGAGAACCAACACGGCCCGACTTGCCGGAGAGACGCTGTCTATGTTTAGCAGACCCCGCAGGGCATCAGCGGTGAGTGGACCGTCTGCGGCCGCAATCTCTTCGAGCGGGGCGCCAGTGATGTCTTGCTCCCAGAGCTTCTGCTTCTTGAGTCGTCGGAACGCAACACGGCTGGCGATACGGAACGCCCACGGCCGAAACACCTTTGGGTTTTCGAGTCCGGCAAGCTTGCGGTAGAGAAGGATCAGTACGTCCTGCAGGGCGTCGTCGGCATGGTCAGCGCCGACGATTGTGCGGAGATACCCATGCAGCGACGGCTGTACGCTGCGGAGGAGCGATTCGAGCGCTTCTCGATCGTGGCATTGGGCTCGCAAGACCCAGAGAACCTCTTGCCTTGGAGTAATCACTGACGGCCTTCAAGGTACAAGAGGCCTGCCGGCTGAGAAAAGTTCGAATCCCGGATCCAGATATTTCGCTCTGAAGCCTAGCGCACACGGCTCACCCGCGGCGGCCGTATTCGCAGATTCTACTCGTAGCCGAGGCTGACGGCCGCCGTCGGGTGCAGCCGGTGTTAGGCCTCACCGGGATCGCGGTAGAATCGTCGAAGAGGGTCCCATGCAGAGCACCATCGCCGTTGTTCACAGCGATCCGGACATTCTTGGCGGCACGCCTGTTTTTGTGGGCACACGAGTGCCCTTTCGCAATCTCATCGACTATTTGGCCCGTAATCACAGTCTTGACGACTTCCTGGATGCGTTCCCAACTGTGTCCCGCGAACAGGCTGTTGCTGCGCTCGAAGCAGCGCATGAAGCGGTGACGGCGCGTGCGCGTGTTGCTCGATGAGCAGTTGCCTCGGCAACTTGCGCCGGCACTGATCGGATTCGACGTCCGGACCGTGAGCCAGGAATCGTGGAAGGGCCTGAAGAACGGCGCACTGTTGGACGCCGCCGAGGCCGCTGGATTCATCGTACTGGTCACGGGCGATCAGAATCTTCAGTTTCAACAGAACCTGGCAACGCGCCGACTCGGCGTGGTCGTGCTATGCGCCGCGAGCAATGCCCTTGAGGATCTGTTGCCGCTCGTGCCTTCGGCGCTGAAGGCTATTCAAGAAGTTCAACCCGGCCAAGTGATTCGAGTTGAGGCCTAACAGTGTTTCTGCTGTCCGGCACCCACCGCCAGAATCCGCTCTTACGCGCAGGATTCCGCAGCGAAGAGCGCGCTCGCGATTCAGCTCACGACGAGCCATCTCCAAAGGTACCAGCCGGTCTCCGTCACACACGTGCGTGAGCCGGCGCGGCCCTTAGCCGACAACATGGGTCGCAGAACAGACCTCAACCCGGACGACTTGCGACAGCCGCCAAGCCCTTCACTGCGACGATCCGCAGCTAAGAACGGCCTGGAGCTCGCGAGCCAGAACCCGTCAAACGATTGACGGCACGAATCCTAGCACGAAGACACACGGCGGAAAGCGGTTCGTCCTTCGCCGCCGACGCCGGTCGACAGAGCGCGAGCCAAGGAGTCGGGTACGGTGCGCGGCGAGTTTCCTCCCGAAGCCCAACGGCTCGTGCTTGAATGGGCAGCGCTGCACAAGGCAGAATTGCTGGAGAATTGGCAACGGGCGCGACAGGGACAGATTCTGTCTCGAATCGCGCCGCTGGAGTGAAGGGCATGGATTACCAACATTACGGTGACGGCCTGACCCATGGCTGAACTGAAAACCCAGAAGACCGCCGCGTCCGTTTCGAGCTTTCTCAACGCGATCAAGGACGATCAGGTCCGCAAGGACTGCAAGACCATCGCCGGCATCATGCAGAAGGCCACCAAGGCCAGGCCCGCGATGTGGGGATCCAGCATCGTCGGCTTCGGCACGCTCAACTACACCTACGCGAGCGGCCGCGAGGTCGAATGGATGATGACCGGGTTCTCGCCACGCAAGCAGAACATCACGCTCTACATCATGGCGGGCTTCGACAAGTACGACGACCTGATGGCGAAGCTCGGCACGTACTCGTGCGGCAAGTCTTGCCTGTACATCAAGCGCCTGTCCGACGTGCATGTGCCGACGCTGACGAAGCTGGTCGAATCCTCCGTCAAGCACATGCGGAAGAGATACCCGGGTTAATCCGCTCAGGCGGACCTGAAGGTCCGCCCCTACATGCCGTTCTCGGAACAGGAAGCGCTCATATGCTCAGGAACGCTGTTCGTCCCATGATTCTTCTCGCCGCCGCCGTGGTGCTCGGTGCGGGCACCACGGCCGCGCGCCAGGCCGGCCCCATCACCCTCGAAGAGGCGGCGGCGGCCGGCGCCAACTACGACAAAGCCGAATTCCGGCTCTGGATTCCCGGGGATGCCGCCCGCGTGCGAGCGGTCGTCGTGCTGGTGCCGGGCTCGAACGGTGACGGGCGTGCGATGGCCGACGACGCGTTCTGGCAGGGGTTTGCGGCACGGAATCGGCTGGCGATTGTCGCCTGCCGCTTCACCGACAAGCCGCACGACCAGGGATTCATCGAAGAGTACGTCAACGTGTCGAAGGGGAGCGGCCAGGCGCTCGTGAATGCGCTCGGCGCCTTCGCCATGCAATCGAAGCATCCCGAAATCGCCACGGCGCCCATCATGCTCTGGGGGATGTCGGCCGGCGGGCAGTTCAACTACGAGTTCGCGGCCTGGAAGCCGGAGCGCGTGATCGCGTTCGTGGTCAACAAGGGCGGGATCTATTACAGCGCGCTGGTGTCATCGGCGGCGCGACAAGTGCCGGCGCTCCTGTTCGTCGGCGACAAGGACCTCGAGTTCCGCACGAACACGATTACCGGGCTGTTCGCCGTGAACCGGCGCGCCGGTGCGTTGTGGGCGCTGGTCACCGAGCCGGACACGGCCCACGCCGTCGGCCGCTCGCGCGACGTGGGCGCGATGTTCTTCGAGGACGTCATCGCGCTTCGCCTCGGCAGCGGCGCCCTGACGCCGGTCCCGGACAAGACCGGATTCATCGGTGATCTCAAGGCCGTGACGTATCAACCGGTGGCGACCGCCGCCGCTCCGACCGTGCCCACGGCGTGGCTGCCGACGGAGAAGATCGCGAAGGCGTGGCAGGCCGTGCTCACCGGCCGGCCATTCGAGACGATGGCGGGCGCGCAGGCTGCGGCACCTGTGATGGTGCCGCCGCCGTGGGCCTACACCGTGAATCCACCGGTCACACCGGGCGCGCCGCGGCCGGATGTGGATCCGAACCCCAAGCAGGTGCCGGGCAGCACCATGTCGCTGACGGTCGCGCAGACGCGCGATGCCTACAACCCGCCGGACTGGCATCCTTCCGCGCATCCGCAAATGCCCGAGCCGGTTGCGCACGGCCGCCGGCCGGCCATGCGGGCCTGCGGGTTCTGTCACCTCGTGAACGGCCAGGGCCGCCCCGAAAACGCGTCGCTCGCGGGGCTGCCCGCCGCATACATCGTCCAGCAGATGGCGGACTTCAAGAGCGGCGATCGCCGAAGCGCGGAGCCGCGCATGGGTCCGCCCAACGCGATGATTCAGGACGCCAAGGCGGCGACCGACGAGGAGATCCGATCGGCGGCGGCGTACTTCAGCTCGTTCCCATACAGGAAATGGGTGCGTGTCGTCGAGGCCAAGGACGCCCCGAAATCGCGCGTCTCGGGATCGATGCACGTACCGGCCAACGACGGAACCGAACCGCTCGGACAACGGATCATCGAGATGCCCGAAGACCTGGTGCGCACGGAGCTGCGCGACGCGTCGTCCGGGTTCGTCGCCTACGTGCCGGCCGGAAGCATCGCGAAGGGTGAGCTGCTCGTGAAGACCGGTGGCGCGGGCCGGACCGTCGCGTGCGGCACGTGTCATGGATCGGACCTGAAGGGGCTTGGCCCGGTGCCGCCGCTCGCGGGCCGCTCGCCGAGCTACACCGTGCGGCAGATGTACGACCTGCAGCAGGGCGTTCGCAAAGGCCCGTGGTCGTCGTTGATGAAGGGCGCGCTCGAAAAGCTGACCGTCGACGACATGATCGCGATCGCGGCGTACACTTCCTCTCGTGAGCCTTAAGAAGATCCTGATCGCCCTGGTGGCGTTGAGCGCTGTCGGGTATCTGTTCGTCCGCAGCGCCAGGGACGCGCGGTCGGAGCCGTACTCGGTGAGCGCGGCACACCTCAGGAATTGGACGCTCCAGCTCGACACGTCGGGGGACGCCGATGGGCCGGTGGTCTGGTTGAGCCCGCCGCCGGAGCTGCCGATGAACCTGTTCCGGCAGCTGTTCGCGCGCCAGATGGAATCGATGGGCACGCCCGGCCAGCCCGGCATTCCGCTGGCGCTTCGATCCGAGCTTCCGAACGACGTGGCCGGCGAAGAAGTGCTGGCGCTCGCCCGCGACGCCGGTCTCGCACAGGCGACGCTCACCGCCAGATGCGTCGGGTATCGCCGCGTCTCGAACCTCGGCGTCACGCGGCAGCTGTACTTCGTGTGGTTCGAGGTGCCCGGCTTCGATCGTTTCAGGCAGGCGCTGGCGGCGCGCGCCGCCTCCGGATTCGCGCCAAACGGCCTGTCTCCGGTGCTGATGATGGCGGCACAGCCCAACTTCCTGGGCTGGATGCCGGTCGTGGTCAACCAGGATGAGGACTGCATTGCCCCGGTGACGGCGCAGTAGGGTGGGCTAGACTTAGCCCGTTCATGGAAGGGGCTGCAGCGCTTGTCCTGGCGCTCCTGGCGATTCCGTTCGTCCTGCCCATCGTCTCGTGGGTCATGGCGCGACGGCTCCGTGAGCGCGTCGACGAGCTCGAGCAGCGGATCGCGTCGCAAGACGAGCTGATCCGCAGCCTGGGCGGGAAGGTTTCGAAGCTCAGCGCCCCGGCCGCCCCCCCGCCGCCAACGCGTGCTCCCGTTGCGGCAGCCGTTCCACCTCCGCCCGCTGTCACCTCTCCGCCCGTGGTCACAGCGCCGCCCGTCATCGCACCACCGCCCGTCGTCACGCCAGCCCCCGTGGTCCCGCCGCCGCCGGTGGTGACGCCGCGTCCCATCGTCCCGGAGCGCCCGGTGACGATCGTGCCGCCTCCGCCGCCGCCCCCCGCAGAGCCGCCGCGTCCGCCGGAACCGATCGCGCTCGAGCCGGAGCCGGCGGCCGGACCGGGTTGGTCGTTCGATTGGGAGCGGCTCGTCGGCGTGAAGCTGTTCTCCGCGATCGCCGGCATCGCGCTGGTGTTTGCCGCCATCTTCTTCCTGCGCTACTCGATCGACGCCGGCTGGTTGCAACCCCCGGTGCGTGTCGTCATCGGCATCATCGTCGCCATCGGCCTGCTCGTTGCCTGCGATCGGAAGGCGGCCCGCAAGTACCCGCTCCTCGCCAACGCGATGGATGCCGCGGCCATCGCCATCCTGTTCGCCACCTTCTTCGCGGCGCACTCGCTCTGGCACCTCATTCCGGGGACGATGGCCTTCGGCCTGCTGGCGCTTGTCACCCTGACCGCGGTGCTCCTGTCGATCAGGCACGATTCGCTCTTCATCGCGGTGCTCGGCCTGCTCGGCGGTTTCGCCACGCCGATCCTCCTGTCGACGGGGGCGAACCAGCCGGTGCCGCTGTTCACCTACCTCCTGTTGCTCAACGTCGGTCTCGCGTGGGTGGCGTACAAGCGCGGCTGGACCATTCTCAGCACGCTGACGCTCGTGTTCACGACGATCTATCAATGGGGCTGGATAGCGCGGTTTCTCGACGCCGCCCAGCTGCCGCTGGCCATCGGCATCTTCACCATCTTCCCGGTGATCGGCTACGCGTTGCTCGCGGTTGCGCGGTCGCGTCCGGGTACGAGCGATCATGCGGACAAAGACTCGTTCGAGTGGACCACGCTGGCCTCGTCCGTGCTGCCCGTGTTCTTCGCGGTCTACCTGGCGGCGACGCCGCAGTTCCGCGATCACTACGCGCTGCTGTTCGGATGGGTCTTCCTGATCGACGCGGGACTGCTGGCGATTGCGATCGCGAGGTCGCGCGAGATGCTCCACGCCATCGGGGGCGGCACGACGCTGCTCGTGTTCGTACTGTGGATGGCGACCTCGTATCTGCCCGGCTCCGCGATGCCGGTCATGGGGTTCGTCACGCTCTTCGTCGTGTTCTTCCTGGCCGCACCGGCGATCGCGGCGCGATTCGGGGACGCATTCGACGAGATCGGCAGCATGGTGGTGCTCGCGGCGCCGCTGTTGCTCGTGGTGTTCCCGATCCTCGTGGCGCGCGAGCCGCTGGCGGCCTCGCCGATCCTGGTGTTCCCGGCCCTCTTCGCGCTCGTGGTCCTGATCGTCTGGCGGACCTTCGCCGGCGCCACCGGCCTGCCGTATTTCGTGGCCGCGTTCTTTGCCCTCGCGACCGAAGCCGCCTGGTCGGCGAAGTACCTGACGCCGGAGACGTTGCCGCAGGGCCTCGCCACCTACGCGGCCTTTGCGGCGCTGTATCTGGGCGTGCCGCAACTGGCGCGGCGGCGGGGCCGGCCGCTGCAGCCCGAGGCCGGCGGCGGCGTGGTGCTGATCCTCAGCCTGGCGCTCCTGCTGTATCTGGCCAACGGCTCCCTCGCGTCCACCGGCCTTTGGGGCCTCGCGTTCCTGCTCGCGATCCTCAACGCGGCGCTGTTCATCGAAAGCGCTGCCGCCTCGCTGCCGATCCTGGCGCTGGTCGGCAGCCTGCTGTCGTGGCTGGTGTTGTTGTCCTGGTGGAGCGAAGCCGCCGCAACCGTCGGCCTCCTCTCGTCGCTGCTGGTCGTCGTCGGGCTGGCCCTCGTGATGGTGGGCGGACACATGTGGGCGTTGCGCCACGCGCCCCGCCCGGCGGATGAAGCGGAAGGCGCGCGCGAGGCCTTCGGCCAGGGGTTATGGCTCGCGCTGATCGGGCACCTCTTCCTCTTCGCCGTTGCCGCCAACGTCCACTGGGCCCTGCCACCCTGGCCGTTGTTTGGCGCGCTCGCGGTGATCGTGCTGGCGTTCAGCACCGCGGCCCTCGCGGCACACAA
>MELE01000231.1:10672-12179 GCA_001768615.1 Acidobacteria bacterium RIFCSPLOWO2_12_FULL_67_14b
GGTGTCGCGGCCACTACCGCGGCCGCCGTGATCGTGCTGTCCGAGATCAACCTGAGCGTGATGATGTTCCAGCCGTCGCCGGCCGCGTTCGTGGTGACGGTGGCGGCGCACGTCATCGGCTTCACGCTGCTCCTGGTGCTGGCCACCCGCTACCAATGGCCGAACGCGGCACCCGGCTTCGCGCTGCTCGCCGGCGGCGCGACCGCCGCCATGCTCGTCGCGCCCGATCACACGGGCCGCCACGTGTTGATCGAGACGGCGGCCATCTACGCGCCGTTCGCGCTGTACCCGCTGGTGCTTGGGTCGCGGGCGAAAGACACGCGCGACCCGTACATCGCGGCGCTCCTCGCCGGCGTGTGGGCGTTCCTGATCGCCCGTCACGGGATGGCCGATGCGCAGCTGGGTTGGATGGTCGGCGTGGTGCCGGTCGCCATCGGCGCCGTGACGACGGTGCATCTCACCCAGTTGCTGAGGATTCAGCCGGCCGGCACGCGCGATCTCGGGCGCCTGGCGCTCGTCGCCGGCGCGGCCCTCGCGTTCCTGACCGTGACCATCCCGCTGCAGCTCGAGGAACAGTGGATCACCATCGGCTGGGCGCTCGAGGGCGCCGCGGTGGCTTGGTTGTATACGCGCATTCCACATCGCGGCCTGCTCCTGAGCGCGCTCGGCCTGCTTGGCGCCGTGTTCGTGCGGCTGGCCCTCAATCCCGAGGTGTTCCGCTACGAGCCGCGCGGCGACATGCGGATCGTCAACTGGTATCTCTACACCTACCTGATCGCCGCGGCCTCGATGGGCCTGGCGGGCTGGTGGGTGGCGAAGACCGACGATCGGTTCGCCGACAACTTCCCGCGGCTCCGCAACCTGCTGGCCTGCGGCGCGACGATCCTGCTGTTCCTGCTCCTGAACATCGAGATTGCCGACTACTACTCGACCGGGCCCGAGATCCTGTTCCGCTTCGGCTCGAGCCTCCAGCAGGACCTGACCTACACGATCGCGTGGCTGATCTTCGGCATCATCATGCTCGCGGCCGGGATCGTCGCCAAAGCGCGCGGCGCGCGCGTGGCCTCGGTCGCGCTCATTGCCGTGACGACATTCAAGTGTTTCCTGTATGACCTCGGGTCGCTCGCAGGGCTCTATCGCGTGGGCGCCTTTGTCGGGCTGGCCATCTCGCTCGCGCTCGTCTCCCTGGCGCTCCAGAAGTACGTCCTCAGCTCCGAAAAGGAGAGCCCTCAATGAACCGCCTCCGCCTGTTCATCGTCGCCGGCGCCGTGATGGGCTCGCTGGCGCTGATGGCGCAGGGGCCCGCGAACGCACGGTTCCGATTCCAGCGGTCGATCGCCGTCGCCATTGGCGGCGCGCAGCGGCTGGACGTCGACGCCGCGCTCGTCGCCGGCGCCCAGCCGTTCACCGTGACGCAACGAGGCGAGCGGTGGATTGCCATCAGTGGGTTGAGCGACCTTCGGTTGTTCGCGGCGCCTGGCGGCGCCGAGGTCCCGTACCTGCTCGT
>MELE01000231.1:12203-32323 GCA_001768615.1 Acidobacteria bacterium RIFCSPLOWO2_12_FULL_67_14b
GTCGCCGAAGGCACCGCGTTCGATCTACCGGCGGAACAGCTGAACCACACGCTGATCGAGTTCGAGGCGGGATCGTTCCGATACCTCCGCATCACGTGGGACGACACTAACAGCGGACGCGTGACGCCGCCCGACGCGGCGTCGGCCAGGCAGGTCACCGTGTCGTCGCCCGGACCGATCCTGCGCGCGCCGCTCGCCCTCGAGCGGCGGCCGAGCGAGCCGGGCCGCAGCCGGTTTCGCATCACGCTCCCGGCGGGCCGCATGCCCGTGGTTGCGTTGGAGCTCACCGTGGACGGCGGACACCTGTCGCGCGATGCGCGCGTGCTCGAGGCAAACCTGGTGGGAGAGGAAGCGCTGCCACGCCTGATCGGGCAGGCCCGGCTGACGCGGGTCGTCCGCGATCAGGTGACGGCCGACGCGTTGCGCATTCCGATCCGTCCCCCGGCCGAGCCGCAGCTCGAGCTCGCCGTGGACGATGGCGACAACCCGCCGCTGGAGCTCACGGGAGTGACGGCGGTGTTTGCGGAGCTTCCCTGGATCTATTTCGAGGCCCAGCCGGGATCCGTCACGGCGAGCTTCGGCGATCCCAGGCTGGCGGCGCCTCGCTACGATCTGGAAGCCGCGCGCGCGTCCATTCCCGCCGTGCCGGCGCGCGCCTCGTGGGGACCCGGCCCGCCGATGACGCTCGGCCCGGAGCCCGAGGACGGGCTGCCGATGCCCGAGACGGGTCGGGCCATCGAGACCGCGGGCTTTGCCTACATGCGCGAGATCCCTCCCGGCCCCGCGGGACTGATCACGGTGCCGCTGGATGCCGCCGTGATGTCGCGCAGCGGCGGTTCGCCGCGCCGCCTGCGCGACGTGCGCGTGATCGATCGCGCCAGCCTCCAGGTGCCGTATCTGCTGGAGAAGCGCGACGAGCCCTTGATCCTCAACGCGCGGGTCGAGCGTCGCGATCTGCCCGCGGGTGTCGAGCCGCCCGCGACGCGGCCGAGCTCGTACATCGTGCACGTCCCGTATGCCGACCTGCCATCCTCGCGCGTGGTGCTGACCACGCGTGCGCGCGTGTTCGAGCGAACGGTGACAATCGGCATGGTGGTGCCCGCGCAGGAGCGGACGCCCGCGCGGTTCCAGCGGCTCGACGGCGCCCGCTGGACGCACGCCGACGAAGCGACCGCGGCCGCGCCACTGTCGTTTGCCCTTCCCGATTCGCGGCGCGGCGACCTGTTCCTGTTGATCGAGGAGGGCGACAACCAGCCGCTGCCCATCGAGAAGGCCACGGTGATCCTGCCGTCGTACGCCATCCGCCTGTTCCGGCGCCCGGACCTGCCGCTGCGCCTCGTCTACGGCAAGGACGACCTCGCCGCGCCGCGCTACGACCTCCAGTTGCTGGCGCCGCAGCTCCTGGGCCGGGTGGCCACGGAGGTCGCGCCCGGCCCCGAGCTGCCGTTCAGCCCGGGCGGCCAGCCGCCCGGGGCGCCGGCCGTGCCGCCGGCGGTGTTCTGGTCGGCGTTGGCGCTGGCCGTGATCGTGCTGCTGACGATGGTTGTCCGGCTGGTGCGCCGGGACGCGGCCGCTGGAGTAGACTGAGCCATCTTTTCGTCCGTTCGCGTGAATGCCGCAAAGGAGTGATCGATGTCGAGAACCCTGCCTCGAATCGCATCGGTGTCTGTGGTCCTGGCCGTTGCTATCGCGTGGATGCTTCCTGCCATTTCGGGCCAAGGCGCCGGTCAACCCAGCACGAGCAAAGGCGAGTGGCCGCATTACACGGCCGACCTCAAAGGCACCCGATATTCGCCGCTCGATCAGATCGACGCGTCGAATTTCAACAAGCTGACCGTCGCCTGGCGGTTCAAGACCGACAACCTCGGCCCGTTCCCCGAGTTCAAGCTCGAGGGCACGCCGCTGATGGTGAACGGCGTGCTGTACGCCACGGGCGGCACCCGGCGGGCGGTGGTGGCGCTCGAGGCGAAATCGGGCGAGACGATCTGGGTCCACAGCCTTCGCGAGGGCAAGCGCGCGGCCGTGTCGCCGCGGCAGTTGTCGGGGCGCGGCGTCTCGTACTGGACCGACGGCCGCGGCGACGAGCGCATCATTTACGTGTCGACGGGGTATCGGCTCGTGTCGCTCAACGCCAAGACCGGCGCGCCCATCGAATCGTTCGGCACGAAGGGCATCGTCGATCTGAAGGGCGGCGTCGTGAAAGGGCGCGGAACCCAGATCGATCTCGAGGTCGGGGAGATCGGCATCCATTCCACGCCGATCGTCACCGGCGACACGGTGATCGTCGGCTCGGCGATGCGCGAGGGCGCCACCGTCGAGACGCACGACAACACCAAGGGCCTCGTCCGGGCGTTCGACGTGCGCACCGGCAAGAAGCTGTGGCAGTTCGACACGATCCCGCCGCCGGGCCAGTTCGGCAACGATACGTGGAAGGACGAATCGTGGGCCACCAACGGCAACGTCGGCGTCTGGACGCAGATCACCGTCGACGAAGAACTGGGGCTGGTCTACCTGCCCGTCGAAACGCCTTCGTCCGATTACTACGGCGGCCATCGGCCGGGCAACAACCTGTTTGCGGAGAGCCTGGTCTGCGTCGACTTGAAGACGGGCCAGCGCAAGTGGCATTTCCAGTTCGTGCATCACCCGATCTGGAACTTCGACATGTCCTCGGCGCCGATTCTTGCCGACGTCACCGTGGCCGGGCGCCCGCGCAAGGTGGTGGCGGTGCCGAGCAAGCAGGCCTGGCTGTACGTGTTCGATCGCGTGACCGGCGAGCCGATCTGGCCCATCGAGGAGAAGCCGGTGCCGGCGGGCGAGGTGCCGGGCGAGTGGTACGCGCCGACGCAGCCGCATCCGCCCGCGAAGCTGCAGTACGCGCGCAACTACCTGAACATCCAGGACGACCTGATCGACTTCACGCCCGAGATGCGCGCCGAGGCGGTCGAACGCTTGAAGCTCTACAAGTGGGCGGCGACGCCGTTCAGTCCGCCCGTCACCGGCAACGCGAAGGGCATTCTCGGCGCCGTTACCGGCGGCACGGCCACGAACTGGCCGGGCGGCGGTTACGATCCCGAATTGCACATCGTGTTTGCTCCGGCGGGAAACACGCCTGGCGTTCGCTCGATCGTCGAACCGCCGCAGGGGTTCTCGGACATCCGGTATGTCTCCGGTGTCGCGGGGCAGCCGTTCCGCGAGGTGCTGGGCCCGGGCGATTGCTGCGCGGCCGATTCACCGCGGACCGCCGAGCGCACGCGTGAAGCGCTGGCGACGCCGCCGGCCACGCCGCCTCCGGCGGCCGCGTCCACGCCCGGCCTGACCGTGCAGGGGCTCCCCATCGTCAAGCCGCCGTACGGCCTGCTGGCGGCGATCGACCTCGATCGGGGTGAGCTGATGTGGCAGGCGCCGCACGGCGACACGCCGGACAACATCCGCAACCATCCGGCGTTGAGGGGCCGGACCGTGCCGAAGACCGGGCAGGCGGCCACCTCCGGTGTCGGATTGCTCGTCACCAAGACGCTGGTGATCATGGGCGACCCGCAGGTCACCACCAGTCCGGATCGCGCCAGGGGCGCGATGCTGCGGGCCTACGACAAGAAGACGGGACAGCAGGTGGGCGCGGTGTGGATGCCGGCGCCGCAGAGCGGATCGCCGATGACCTACCGCGTCGATGGCAAGCAGTACATCATCGTGGCGTCGGGCGGCGGCAACTACTCCGGCGAGTACATCGCTTTCTCGCTGTCGCAGTAGACCGGGAGCTTAACAGGAGAACAGGAGAACAGGAGAACAATTAGTTTTCTCTTGATCTCTTGATCTCCTGTTTGATCCGCGCCAGTGTCTTTAGCGGAAGCTGCATGGGGCGCAGCTCGCGGCGAAACGGATCGAGCACCAGGCCGAACCCCTCGAGTGTCGTTGCCCCGAGCAGCGCGTCGTCACCGGGTTCGCCGACGATGACCATCGAATCGCCACGCAGCCCGCTGTATTCGAAAGTCGCCGTGGCGAGGCGCCGGCGGATCACGTCGCCGTTGGCCAGGACGAACTCGCGTGTCGAGTGCGGCTTGATGCCGAGGCGTCGCAGTACCGGGCGAGGCACCAGCGAATAGATCGCGCCCGAGTCGACGAGGCACCGTACCTCTTCGGTCTGCCGTCCGTTGGCGGGATTGCCGACCTTGACGCTGACGTGGGTCAGTCCCATGAGGGCATTGTACGCCCGGCGGTGGGCCCGACCTCGTTGCCCAAGTCGAGGCCGCATCCCGTGCGTCTCGCGGCTGAGCTGCTTGCGTCAGGGCTACAATGGCAGTTTCAACAAGCGAATCGCGTTACCCGAGTAGATGCGTTCGCGTTCCTCGTTCGTGATCGGCAGCCGATCGATGATGGCGATCGTCTCGCGGATGTACATCGACCCCTTTTCCGGATCGAACGGCGCGTCCGAAGCGAACAGCACGCGGTCGGCGCCGAAGAACTTCAGCCCGCACACCGTGGCATCGTAAGCGCCGAACAGTGCCGTGTCCGCATAGAACATCTTGAAATAGTCCAGCGGGCGCTTCTTGAGGCGTGTCAGCACCGTGGAGTAGTCCTGATCCGAGGTGCGGACGCCGAGCTGGTCCATGCCCGGCCCGAGCCGTCCCGCGAAGAACGGCGCCATCGCTCCCATGTGATGCGTGATGATCTTCAGGCCGGGCAGGCGATCGAACACACCCGAGAAGACCAGCCGCGCCATCGCCGCGCTGGTGTCGTACGGCCAGCCGAACGTCCACCAGATTTCATACTGCGACCGATCCTCGCTCTTGAAGTCCGGCGAGTCGGCGCCGCGATACGGGTGCAGCCAGATCGGGAGGTCGTGACGGGCCATCACGTCGAACATCGGCAGAAACTCCGGCGCGTCGAGCGGCTTGCCGGCGATGTTCGAGAAGATCTGGATGCCGCGCGCGCCGAGGCCGCCGAGGGCGCGTTCGATCTCCTGCAGCGTGCCATCCGGGTTGTTCAGCGGCATCGACGCGATGAAGCCGGGAAACCGATCCGGATGGCGCGCGACCAGCTCCGCCATGCCGTCGTTGGCACGGCGTGCGAGGTCGACCGCATCCACCGGGTTGGCGTAGGCCTCGATCGGCGGCGTGGCGATCGAGAGGATCTGCTGATAATCCTCGAAGGCGTCCATCACCCTGAACCGGATGTCGAGGTCGACCAGCATCGGCACGCCGCGCATGCGCTTGCCGGTGTCCTTGAACCCGGGCGCCACCTCGTTCATCCGGCTGACGTAGCGCTCCGGCAGGATGTGGTTGAAGATGTCAATCTTTCGCATCGCAGGCTCCGCGCACGCATTCTGGCACAACGCGGGTGCTATCATCGGCGCCGATGCGGATCGACGTCTTCTGCCACTTTCTCCCTCCGCGCTATCTCCAGGAACGGAACCGCAGGGCCGGCAGCGCTTTCGGCACCCAGTACGCGAAGTACTTCGAGGCCAATCCCGGGCTGACCGATCTCGACATCCGCTTTCGCACGCTCGACCAGTTTCCGGATGTGCGGCAACTGCTGACCATCGCCGGCCCCAACGTCGAGAGCATCACGGCGCCGCGCGATACCGTCGAACTCGCCCACATTGCCAACGACGAATTGGCCGGGATGGTGGCGAAGCACCCCGACCGCTTCATCGCCGCCGCCGCGTGCCTGCCGATGAACGATGTCGACGCGGCGCTGCGCGAAGCCGATCGCGCCATCCAGGACCTTGGCTTCTGCGGCGTCGAAGTCTTCACGGACATCTGCGGCAAAGCGGTGGACTCGCCTGAGTTCTTTCCCCTCTACGAGAAGATGCAGGGCTACGACCTGCCGATCCTGCTGCACCCGCGCCGCACCAACACCACGGCGGACTACGCCGACGAGGCGACGTCGAAGTTCCTGATCTACACGAATTTCGGCTGGCCCTTCGAGACGTCGAAAGCCATGGCGAGGCTCGCGTTCGGCGGCGTGCTCGAGCGGTTCCCCAGGCTCAAGATCGTCACGCACCACGCCGGCGGCCTCGTGCCGTTCTTCGCCAAGCGCATCGAGTTATCGTGGGACTTCAACCAGAAGCTGATGGGTTACGACCACGATGGGCAAACGCTCACCCGGCCGCCGATCGAATCCTACAAGCTGTTCTACTGCGACACCGCCATCCAGGGGAACACGGCCGCCCTGATGTGCGCGTACGACTTCTTCGGCGCCGACCATATGCTGTTCGCCACCGACAGCCCCTACGACGATGAGCTCGGCGCGCGCGTCTACCGCGAGACGATTCCCGCCGTCGAGGCGATGCCGGTGGGCGCCGCCGAGAAGGAGAAGATCTTCGAAGGCAACGCCCGCCGGCTATTTCGCCTTCCGCGTGGCTAGGTACGCGGCCTTGAGCGCGTCGACGAGCCTGGCATCGACCAGGCCCGGCGCATTGCCCTGGTAGTTCAGGCTGCGATCGGCCCGGAACTTGTCCACCGCGGCAATCGCTTCATCGTCGTAGGTCGCGTAATCCCGCGTGTACGCCGCGGATGCCTGCCTCGCCTCGGCGGCGGCCTTGTCGAACGCCGCCGGGTTGGTTCGCCGCAGCTCCTGCATTGTCGGGGTGTTGGCCGACGGCGGGGCCTCGGGAAACGCCGCGAGCGTGGGTCTCCAGTACCCGAGCGCGTGCAGCATCCGCTTCAGCTCGATCACATCCGCGCCTTCGACGCGCGAGAAGGTGCGATAGCCGAGACGGCGGCCGGTCGTGGAGTAGATTCGCTTCATTTCCGCCACCGGATCGGCGTGCTCGCCGACTTCGATCGCGAGCGTAATATGATCGCCGCCCCGTCCGGGATCGTTCGGATCGGCGACCTTGATCGCCGCCGACTGCAGGTTGCCCCAGCGGCGGTCGCCGCCCTTCGCGTATCCGGCTTGCATCGCGAGAATCATCCGCTCGGCGAGCGGCAAGCCCGTGCCCTCGGTGGATTCGAACGTCGTGGCGACGGCCTCGACCACTTCCGGGCCGACCATGATGTTGGCCTGTACCGTGTAGTTCAGGCCCTGGCGGCTGCCGGCCCAGTTGCCGTTGCCCTTGCCGGTGTGCGCCGCCGAGCGGCCCTTCATGTCGATCATGCCGAGCTGCCGGGATTCACGCTGCTGATCGTCGGCGAGCAGTTGGGCGATGGCCGCGGCCGGCTCCACGCCTTTCGCCATCAGGTCCAGCCCGCGAGGGCCGTATTCGACCACGGTGGACGCCTGCGTGCAGACGGCGCCGACGCCGGCGCGTACGTGCGGCACGGCGCGGCCGACGAACGGCACGCGCGTGGTCACGCTCGCGCCCGACTGGCCGGTGGCCGGATCGATCGCGCAGAGTGAGAACGTCGAGTATTGCGGCAGCCCTTCATCGTTGAGGGTGACGCCATCGGCGGCGCGCTGCTGGGCAGCGCCGGTGAGCGGCAGCAGCGCGGCCGCGCACGTCATCAGGATCGCGAGGACAAGACGGTTCATGGTGCCGCCATACTACACCGACGGCCGGCGGCTCATGCCGGTGAGGCCCTCGGCGGCGAAAACCACCACCGTGGTGACGGCGATGAAAACCGTCGAGATCGCCGCGATCGATGGGTCGAACTGCCACTCGAGGTAGGTGAGAATCCGTATCGGCAGCGTCACCGTGTCGGCGCCGATCAGGTACATCGACACGACGACGTTGTCGAACGAGGTGACGAACGAGAAGATGAACGCGGCGACGATCCCGGGCCTCAGCAGCGGCAGCAGGACCCGCCGGAACGTCCGCCAGCCGTTGGCGCCGAGCGTTCGCGACGCGTCCTCCAGCGCTGGATCGATACCGCGCAGGCACGCGCCCACGCTCCTGATCGCGTACGGCATGCAGATGATCAGGTGGGCGAGCACGAGCCGATCGAACGAGCGCACGAGCCCGGTGGCGGTGAAGAACTGCAGCAGCGCGATGCCGGTGATGATGCCCGGCAGGATCAGCGGGCTCATCAGCGCGCCTTCGATCACGGCCGTGCCGCGGAGCCGGCCCCGCACCAGGGCGAGCGCGGCCAGCACGCCGAGCATCACCGCGCCAATGGAGGCGAGCGCGGCAACCTGTAGGCTGACGATCGTCGCAGTGAGGAACTCGTCCCGGCCCGCCAGGTAACGGAACCAGCGCAGCGAGAGGTCCTGGGGTGGAAAGGCCAGCGTGGCGCTGTTGCTGAACGACAGCACGACGATGAGCGCGATGGGCGCCAACAGGAACGCATACGCGAGGACGTTGTAGCCCGCCAATAGCCACTTACCCGGCGAAGCCATCGCTCATCACCCTGCCGATTCTGCCGGCCCGCGCAACCCGGTTGCCGAGACCGATCGTCACGATCGAGGTGGCGAGCAGGATCACTCCGATCGCCGCGCCGAACCCCCAGTTCTGCGCGATCGCAATCTGCTGGTACATCAGCACCGGCAGGAACTGCCCTCGCGACGCGCCGCCGACCAGCGCGGGTACCACGTACGCGGCCACCGACAGGCTGAACACGACGATGCCGCCGGCGACCACGCCCGGCATACTGAGTGGGACCACCACCGTGCGGAAGACGCGCCGGCCGCTGGCGCCGCAGACGCGCGCCGACTCCAGCCACTCCGGCTCGATGCGCGCCATCGCGCTCGCCAGCAGCAGCACCATGAACGGCATCGACCGATGGACGCTGACGACGACGATCGCCGGGTAGCCGTTGAGGAAGTCGGTCGGCAGCAAGAGCATCCACCCGAACACCTTGACGACGACGTTGGCATAGAACGGCGAGAGCAGCAGCACGACGAGGATCGATCGCAGGCGGCGGCGGGCCCGCCAGTAGGTGTAGGCAAGCGGATACGACAACAGCAGCGTGATCACCGTCACCAGCACGGCGGTGCCGAGCGTGACGGCCAGCGCCGTCAGATAGTACGGATCGCCGAAGAACCGGGCGTAGTTCTCGAGCGTCATGCCGCCGCCCGCATCCGACACGAAGCTTCGCCGCGCCATGGTGACGAGCGGCGCGAAGAAGAGCGCGATCATCGCGATCGCCGGCGCGATCAGCAGCGGTCCGGGCCTCATGCGCCGAACACCCGCGTGGAATCCGCGTCGATCGTCACGCCGATGCGATCGCCGGCCGCCGCCGGGCGTCCCTCGACGCGCAGGGCCTCGGCGCACCGCGCCTCGAGCTGGTGGGCGCCGACCGTGATCGCGTAGCTGTAGGCCGAGCCGAGGTACGCGGCCGAGTCGATCACGCCATCGAGCGCGGCCCCGCGCTGTGCCGGCCAGCTGAGCCTGAGGCGTTCGGGCTTCGCCGCAATCCTGACGCGCTGCCCATTGGAGAGCGGCTGGGCCGTGGCGAGCGTCACCGTGCCCGCGCCCTCGATCTCGACCGTCACCGTTCGGCCGGCGCCGTCGCACGTCCGCACGACCGCCGGCACCAGGTTGGTGCCGCCGACGAAATCGGCCACGAAGACCGATCGCGGCGACTCGTAGATCTCCTGCGGCGTGCCGACCTGGTCCATGCGTCCATCGCGCATCACGCCGAGCCGATCCGACAGCGCCAGCGCTTCGTGCTGGTCGTGCGTGACGAAGATCGTGGTGATCCCCAGGGCCTGCTGCAGCCGTTTCAGCTCCGCCCGCATGGCCACACGCAGCTTCACGTCCAGGTTGCTGAGCGGTTCGTCGAGCAGGAGCACGTCCGGGCGATAGACCACCGCCCGGGCCATGGCGACGCGCTGCTGCTGTCCCCCCGACAACTGGTGGGGATAGCGACGCTCGATCCCGGGCAGCGAGACCAGCGACAGCGACTCGGCAATCCGTGCCGCGATGTCGGCCGCCCGGACGTGGCGTTCCTCGAGCCCGTAGGCGATGTTCTCGGCGATGGTCAGGTGGGGGAAGAGCGCGTACTTCTGGAAGACCATGCCGAGGTTGCGCTGCCAGGTCGGCACCGCGGCCACGTCGCGTCCGCCGATCAGGATCCGGCCGCTGTCGGGCTCCACCAGCCCGGCAATCGATCGCAGCGTCGTGGTCTTGCCGCAGCCGCTCGGCCCGAGCAGCGAGAAGAACTCGCCGTCGTGAATGTCCAGTTCGTCGATGTCGAGCACGAGGCGCCCGGCGAAGGACCGCTTGAGCCGTTCCAGTCGGACGACCGCCACATCAGCCCTTGATCTCGCGCATCCACCGGTCGACCCACGCGCCGCGCCGGCGCGCCACTTCGTTGGCGTCGAAGAACACCACGCGGTCGGCGATGCGTGCCTTCACGTGGTCAGGCACCACCACCTTGGTGTTGAACACGCTGACGTTGTAGTCCTGGGCCCAGCCCAGCTGCGCCTCAGGCCGGAGGTAGCTGTCGACGAACTGTTCGGCGAGCGCCCGGACCTTCGTGCCGCGCACGATTTGGGCGACCGCGGGCGACGCCAGGCAGCCCTCGGCGGGGAAGACCATGCCCACCGGGCTCCCTTGCGCGATCTCGACCTGCAGCATGTTGCTGCTGATCGCCACGACGACGTTCTCCCGGCTCACGAGCGGACGGACCTCGCCGATGCTGTGGAAATACTTCCGCACGTTCGGCGCCAGCCGCGCGACCGCCGCGAACCCCGGGTCCGCGTTCTCGTACGATCCGCCGTTGAGCGCGTTGGCCTGGAGCAGGAACAGGATCCCTGGCGTCAGCTCGATCGCACCCGGCACCAGCGTCTGCTTGAAGCGCGGGTCCCAGAGGTCCGCCCACGACGAGGGGGGTTCCACCGACAGCCGCTTCGTGTTGTAGCCGATCACCAGGTTGTGCGAGTGCACGATCGGCCCGTAGCCGCGCCGGTCGACTGCCGCCGGCGCCAGGTCGCGCATGTTGGGAACGCGCGCGGCATCGACCGTGTCGAAGACGCCGGCGTCGACGGCCGGACCCATCACAAGTTGATCGATGATGGCGACGTCGACCGACGGCGCCGATTGTTCGGCGATCAACCGCGTCACGATCTGCGCGGCCGAGGCCGGTACCACCACGACGTGGGCGCCGGTCTCGCGTTCGAACGGCTCGATCACGAGCCGCCGCGCCAGCTCTTCGTAGATGCCGCCGTTCAGCATCACCCGAAGCGTTGGCGGCGACGGCAGGCGGCCGGGGGCGCCGCACGCCGCCGCGACCGCGGCCGCCGCCACGCCGCCGCCGCGCTCCAGGAATCGCCTTCGGGTGATGGTCACCGGACCCACAGCGCGCGCGTCGTCGTCGGCGAGCCGCAGGCTTCGAACCAGTCGATGCCTTCGCTCACGAGATCGAACTTCAGTCCGTAACGCCCCGGCGCCGCCGGCGCCGGCACCTCGATCTGCACGGTGGCCTGCGCCCCCGGCGCCAGATCGGACGGCAGCCACGCGCGGGCGTGATCGCGGTTGATCATCGTGCCATCGTCGGCGATCAGCTGGGCGCCGAGGCGGACCAGCCGCCGGCCGTAGCTGGCCTGCGCGCGAAACGGCCGCGACGACAGGTTCCTCACCTGCGCCGTCATGGTCAGCGGGCTCGCCGCCCGCGCCAGGAACGGCAGGTCGGGCAGCACCGTGCGCACGTCAATCTCGGCCCTGGGCGTGGCGCCCGGGATGGCGTTGCCCAGGTTGTTGTGGTCCCAGATCTGATGGCGGATGCGCTCGTGATCGGGCGTCCCGGGGGCAAAGCGCCGCGAGAACCCCTCTTCGGGATGGTCCGTGATTTCCCAGCACAGGCGATCGACGCCGAGGTCGGCCGCCATCTGCTGCGCGCGGGTCATCTCGTCGTCGTCATCGTTCCAGTTGAAGAGAATGTAGCGCCAGTTCACGAACGGCACGTCGCCGCCGCTCTTGCCCTTCTCGTCGATCAGGGCCCGCAGGTTGGCGATCGCCTTGTCGAAGTTGCCGCGCTGCCGGTAGCGCACGTAGGCGTCCTGCGACGAACCGTCGATCGAAAAGGTCACTTCGTCGATGCCCGAGTGGGCGAGCTGCCGCACCTTGTCGTCGGTGAACGCCAGCCCGTTGGTGCTGGTGTAGAGATAGATGTGCGGGAACTTCGTCTTGATGTACTCGCACATCTCGACGGCGCGCTTGTGGAGGAAGGCTTCGCCGTAGTTGAAGAAGTCGAGCCGCCCGAGCGCCGGCCCCGCCTCGTCGATCACCCGCCTGAACAGGTCGAAGTCCAGCATGCCCGCCTGGCGGGTGCGCGTGATGCCGGTCTCGGGCGCGCAGCAGGCCTGGAAGCAGGAGATATTACAGGCGGCGGTGCACTCGATATACAGGCGGCCCGGAATGGCGCTGACGTCGAGGTCCCGCTGCGGCGGCGCCTGGCCGTCCTCGAGCGGGAGCTTGAGCGCGCAGTCGCCGCAGAACGCCGACCCGCCGGCGTTGATGTCGACGCGCAGCTGGCTGGCCGCGGGCCCGCGCCAGATGCCGGCCACCGACGAGGTGCGGGTGTCGCCCAGGACGCGCTTCGCGTACGGATCCGCGCAGCCGCAGACAATGCGGCCGTCGCACAACAGTACGCCGATCGACCACGGCCACGAGCACGTGAAGCGCGTCGCCTGGTAATTGAGCGACATCGGTAACTCTTAACTCTGCACTCTTAACTCTGCACTCTTAACTCTGCACTCCGAACGCTCAGCCCTCAGCCGTTTTCTTCAGCCTTCGGAAGTAGGCGTCGGCGCGGTCGTTCTCGTAGCGGTTCTGGCCCAGGAACAGGCTTTCCACCAGGTACGCCTGCCGTTCCTCGTCGGTCATCTGCGCAATCAGGTGGTTGATCTCGCGGTTCATGTCTTCGTACGACCGCTCCAGATCTTTCTTGACGGTGACCTCGTGGTAGAGCGCCTCGTGGATGGCCAGCAGGTCGCCGTCCAGCTGGATCTCCGTGCCTGATGTCGTCTTGATGCTGCGCATGGCTAGCTCCCGAAGCTCTGAAGGGCGCCCGCCTCGTCCGGGAACATCTTCAGGAAATTGTGCGCCCCGGTCATGGTCAGCATCGTTTCCACGCGCTTGTTGACCCCGGCCAGCCGCAGCTCGCCGCCGGCCGCCGCCGTCTGGCGGTAGAGGTCCATCAGGCACCCGATCGTGGCCGAGTCCACGTAAGTGACCTTCGACAGGTCGATCATCACCTTCCTGTCGCCGGCGGTGAGCAGCGACATCACCGCGCCGGAAAAGTCCGCGAGCAGCGGATACATCAGGCGCGTTTCGCCGATACGGACGATGGCCACGCCTTGCGATCGATCGGTTGTGAGGTTCATCCTGTTGTCCCTTCGTCTTCTTCGCGGATCCGCTGGACCTGGCGCGCCAGCTCGGTTCGGCCGCGGTTGATTCGTGACTTGACGGTGCCTTCCGGCAGGTGCAGCCGGTCCGCAATCTCCTGGTACGACAACTCGTGCAGATCGCGCAGGCGGACCGCTTCCCGCAGGTCCGCCGTCAGCTCGCGCATGGCCTTGGCGAGCAGCCGCACGCGATCCTTCTGTTCGAGCGCCTGGTAGGCGGTCTGGCCCGGGGCGGCCGGGGTCAGCTCGCCGGCATCGACGTCGCGATCGATCGTCTCGCGCTCCTTGCGCACGCTGCGGTAGTGGTCGATGCAAAGGTTGCGGCTGACGCTCACGAGCCAGGTCTGGAAGTTTGCGCGCCGATCGAACGTGTGCAGCGACTTGAAGATCTTGAGGAAGATGTCCTGCGTCAGGTCCTCGGCCTCGTCGTGCCGGCCGGTGAACTTGTAGGCGATGTTGAAGACCTTGCGCCGGTGCTGGCGGACGATTTCCTCCCACGCGCCCTGCTCGCCGCCCAGGCAGCGCTGGATGAGCGCATCGATGGCATCAGTGGATACCGACGAAGGGTCAGGCATGTCTCAGTGGACCGGGGGCGACGGTCCCCGACCCGGTATGATACCATCCCGTGCGCATCAGTTCGGCCGCACCGACGGCCTCCACACGCGCAGGAAACACACGCTTATGGCATTGCGTGAGTTCGGCGGTCTCTAGGACAGACGAGGATGGACTTCGTGGAGGAGCTGCGTGCTGTTCCCGAGCCGCGTTGCGGGCCGTGGATCCCGCCCGCAGTTGACCCGCCCCCGACGGTGGCGGGTGTGCAGGATTGCGTTGAATGCGCCGCCGTTGATGATCCGCTTCGCCACAACGCGACGATTCGACTGTGCGATTTGGCGGGCGGCCCATAGGAAGTCGCCGTGGCATCCATCACGATCCGGTATGCCGCGCCATTCGTGAGCCTCGAAGGCACGCAGGTCGACGTGGCGACCGGAAACTTTCGCGGCGTGACCCGGATGCGTCCGCTTTGGGCGGTACCCTCGAACGCGATGCCGACGCTTGGGATGCCGGCAACGGTTCCGCGGGCTTGACCTACACGATGGGCACGGGCGCGAATTACCCGGTAACCACCAATGAGCGTTTTTTCGCGAGCACCGGCTGGCGTTGCGATGGTCCTGATCGTCTGTGGATTGGCGAGCGGCCAAGGTTCGAAAGATCCGCTCGACGAACCCATTGTAGCGAAATGCACGGCGTGCGAAGGGCTCGCCGGACAATTGCGCCAGGAAACCACGCGTGTGCGCGATCTCTATCGCCAATACCTGCCAGGACGCGTGCCGCCCGTTGCTTACGAGGCCGTCGATTTATCTGCCTCTCATCGGCGCAGGCGTCCTCGGAGGTGCCACGCTGGGGGGAGAGGATGCCCCGACCAACACGGCTCCAGCCGGAACGGTGACGCCCTCCACGCCAACGGCCGCGCCGCCCACGACAATGCCGAATCCGCCGATGCCGACAGCGCCGTCGTGCACTTCGCTATCCGGGACGGCCTTTTCGTTTACGGGCACTCTCCGCCCGCCGCGCTCCTGCTTCTTCGGCGGTGTGGTCCCGACGTTTGCGTCACCCATCTCCGGGATGCTGACACTACAGATCGACAGCTCATGCTTAGGAACCGCGACGACTCAGCACCCGAATACGTGGACCTTCGCCCATCGCGTGATGGTGACCGGCAGTGGAGCCGATTTCCAGTTGCGATCGAGCATGCCATTCACCAGCACGCAGCCGTTCGGCGCGGCGTTCTCGTCGACGATTGACATCACCATCAGCGGCAATTCGATCAGCGGCACCGAGAGTCATTCGGGCGCCAATTGTTTCGATCGCTACGATCTCTCGGGCAGGCGATAGAGGAGGTCACCATGCGCGCGCACACGATGGCATTCGCATTGTTCGGCGTCGTGTTGATCGCCGCCCCAGCCGGCGCGCCACCACCCGCGGTCGTCTGTCGAGACTGTCACGAGCTGCGCGAGCACCTACGCGCTGCGCAGCGAGTCGAACAGTTGCTGCGCGAGCAGGTCGAGAAAGCGAAGCAGTCCCGTGCACGGCTGGAGGTGACACTTCAGGCCGGTGGTCCTGGTTGCAAGGACGTTCTCAACGTTCAAGGCGCCAGGCAATGACTCGACACGATCTGCGACAGCCTTCTTTCTTCCTCTGCGCCCTTCTCCCGGTATGGCTCGCCGCCGGCCGCCCCGTTGCGGCTGTGCTGGTCGTCGCGCAGACCGGGCCAGCCGCGGCGTGCAAGGAATGCCAGGATCTGGCCGACAAGATCAGGCAACTCGAGGAGACGCAGCGCAGCGTCCGCGAGCGCATCCGCGAGACCGCCGCCCGGGTCGCGCAACTGCGGGCAGAGCTATCGGTGGCCCAGGCTGATCTCGCTCGTGTGAGCGCAGCGCCCCCGAGCGGGGAGCGGGCCAGCCAGATACAGCAGCTTGAACGGCGCATCTCGCGCATGCAGTCGGAGATCAAGGACCAGTCCGCTTATGCGGAAAAACTCGAAGCCCAGCAGAGCTCGCTGCGCGCCGACTTCCTGGTTCTGTCGGTCGAATTGGAGGCCTGCAATCGACGGTGCGAGAGGAAGGCGTCATCGTCGACGCAGCCGACCGGGACGGGGTTCCAACCCGGAACGGGGGTACCGACGCCACCCGCACCCGTCACGAAGTGCCCGGAGTGTCGGGCGGCTGCCGATCGTCTCAAGGAACTACAGGACCAGCGACTCGACCTGGCTGAACGACTGGAGACGTACAGAACGCGGTTAGCCTCGATTGAGGCTGAAACCGACAAGCTTCTTGCGGAACTCAAAGAGCTCGAGGCACTCAGCAGGGGCCGCGGCCTGACCTCAGCGGAAGAGGCCCGCTCGCAGCAAATCATGCAACGCGTCGATGATCTCGGAGCCACTCTGTTCGGTCCGGCCACGAAGTTGATCCTGATCGAGTCGGAGTTGGAACGCGAGTTGGGCAAACTGGACGACGAGATCACCCGCGCTGCCGCAGAATTGAAAGCCTGCAACGAGCGGTGCGGGACAAAGGAAACCGGAAGCATCTTCACGAAGCCCCAGGGCTATGGCGCGCTTGCCGGCGCCGTCGCGATCGGTGGGGTGCTGCTGGGCACTGGTGGCGACAGCCCGTCGACCTCGTCCACCGCCATGACGCCGGTGGCGGCTCCGTCGCCGACGACGGGCACGACCGCGCCCACCACGCCGGAGCCGCCCACCACCGCTGTCGCCACGACGCACAACGTTGTTCGTTGCGTGTGCACTGACGATTCCGCGCAACGCGATGCGGTGCTTCGCTTCTGCCAGCTCGTGACGCAACTGCTGGCCCGATTCAATGGGACGGTGCTGGAGATGGTCGGCCCGTCACCCTTTGGCACGATGCAAGGAACCCTCAACGCCACGACCGGTGCGATCGATCTCATGGCGATGACATCCGCAGGCCCGCTCGAGTTCACGGCCACGGTCGACGCCGCCAGGAACTTCACCAATGCCCTGGCGACGTTTGGCACCGGCACCATGCGGACCGTCTATCGCTTCGACATGGTTCAGGTTCAGTAACGGAGGGCCGATGCGCCGCCACCCAGGACTCCTGCTCGCGCTGCTGTCGTTGTGGCTGGGCGGTCACGCGTCACTCGTGGCTCAAGGCGGGGCAAGCCGCAGCATCGGCAGATCAGCACGAACTGTCCGCAGTGCGCGAGCCTTGTCACGCAAGTCAACCAGGCCTACGACGCCCTCGACTATCTGTGGGATCGCAGGCTGGCGCTGCAGAAATCGATCGGCGTTACCGAAAAGGCCATGGCGGATCGGGCGGCCGCGATTGGCCGCATGGAGCGTGCGCGGCCGCCGTCGGGACGAACGGCCCAGCAGCAGGGTGCCATCGATGCGCTGAAGGATGTCAACGCGCAACAGCAACGAGGCGTCGACCGTCACCGCCGTGATCTTGCGGAGGTCGACCGCCAGATTGCGGCGCAGAACGGGAAGATCCTCAAGCTGAGCGTGCAGCTCGGGAAATGCGAGGCCCGCTGCAAGCCGGCTCAGACCACGCCGACGCAGACCACGCCGGCTCAGACCACCCAGGCCACGCCCGCGCGGTCGCGGCCCATACCCTGCACGATCTGTCGCCCGTACGCGGATCTCATCCTGCGGCTCGAGCAGGAGATGGACGAGCTGCTCGAGGAACAAGACGAGATCGAAGCCGAGATTGATTTCATCGCCAACGAAACGGCCATGGGCCGGCCCGTCGAGCCGTGGCCATTCGGAACGCCCCAAAGCTCGCCGGGCGTGCAGGCGCAGAGAGCGATGTCGGAAGTGTCGTCCGAGTTGGCAGAGGTCGATGCCCAACTATTTCGCGCCTGGGCCGGACTGACCTCGTGCATCCTGACCTGTAACGCGGGGCGGTCGATCATCTCGCGGCCGCTGGTCTACGGGTCGGTGCTGGGAGGCGCGGCGGTTGGCGGGGTGCTCGCCGCCGGCGGAAGCGGCGACTCATCGCCGGCCCTCACGTCCTCTCCACCCGTGTCAGCGGCACCGCCGGCGATGCCATCGAACCCCAGCCCCTCACCGATGCCCGCTCCAGAGCCGACGCCGACGCCGTCGCCGGGACCCGCCAACCCGGCCAGCACGCAGAATGTCATCAACTGCGCGTGCATCGAGGATTCGGCGCAACGCGACGCGCTGCTTCGATTCTGCCAACTCGTCCGGCAGTTGGCCTTCCGGTTAATCAATGCGACGACGGTGGAGATCGCCGGGGCGTCGCCGCTTGGTACCGTCCAAGGGCAACTGAATCCGACGACCGGCGCCATCGACCTCACGGCGATGACGACCGCGGGCCCGCTTCGGCTCACGGCCACGGTCGACGCCGGCGGGAACCTCACCAATGCCACGGCGGCGTTCGGCGACGGCACGATGCGGACCGTCTATCGTTTCGAAACGTCTCGGGTTCAGTAACGGAGGACCGATGCCCTGGAAGGCCATGACCGTTGTCTTTGCGCTCCTCGCGACCGGGGTGATCCTGCCCGTTGCGTCTGGCGGCACCGTGTCGCCCGGCGTCGACAGCGTCACTGCGCAAACGCCGCCAGCAGCGCCCGCGCATCTGACGATCGTGTCGGCCAGCATCAACGAACTGCCGCCCATAACCTGGCGCGACGTCGGCGGCCGAAAGGTCAGGCTGCGGTTGCAGCTGGCGGGACCGCCACCCTGCACGGCAGGGCGCGTCTTATCGTACGGTTTCCTGATCGACGCCGACCTGAATCCCAAGACAGGACAGAGTGGAGATGAGCGTGCCGACCTCGGCATCGATGCCCGAATCACGATGCAGTGTGACCCAGCCACTGGCCGCTTTCGAAGTCCGGTGGGCCCTGTCACGCAAACGCGTGATGTTGCCGGTCGTACGATCCTCGACGTCATGACCGTCGTCCGCCGGTTGCCGGCTGTCGACTTTCAATGGATCGCGTATGCCGCCGATGGCGACGCGTGGACGCGGTTGCCGGAATCGCCCGGTCATGGGTCCTGGGCGATTCAAGAGCGGATCATCTTCTAGTTCACGAGGGCGTCATGGCAATTGCCGATTCGAGACTCCGGAACTTCACGATCGCGGCTGCGATCATCTTGCTGCCATGGCTGGAACACCTTGAGGCGGGGCGATCAGCGCGCTTGTCGTTGCAGCCCGCACAAGGTGGCGTTATCAGGCTCACCGTTCCCTTCGAGGATGGCTTCGTGTGCGAAGTGCTGTTCCCGGTGGTGGACTTCGTGAGAGTTCGAGTGCCGGACGGCCGCATCGGCATGCGGTTGGATCCTGTCAATGGAGGTGCTCCGCGAACTCCGGAGGAGGCGACGGAGATCACCCGGATCGCCGAACTGTTGAACAGCGCCTTAAAGGGCTCGGACGACATGCGGACGAAAGTACGAGAGGCATGCACGGTCCACCAGACCGAGGCTAGGACCGCCGACGGGAAGGTCGTGAAGATCAATCGCATTGTCGTCGGCCTGACATGGAACGATCCGGATCTGATGACCGCAATGCAGCTGACTGGCAGCAACCAGATCGCTCTCGATGTCGGCGACATTCCGCAAGTCGCGAACCATCTCGACAGCAAGTCCCAGGCGGCCAACGATGTGGTCTCCAATAACTGGCTGACTTCCGCGCTCGCCCACGAATTCGATCACGCCAGGGAACGCCCCGGACAAGCGGACCATCGCGATCCGGCCGCGGCGTGTACATCGGATCCGCAGGATCCTGGTAAACCCTCCGTGGACCAGAACCAGGTCATTAAGGATTTGAACCTGGGTATTACGCGCTTGCAGTACACCTACATGAAGGCGGATGGCACCACGGCGACCGATTACGAGGTGGCGCTTCCTAATGGCGAGACGCACGAGGTGACGATGAATATCACGTCGCTGACCGGCGCAACATTCACGGACTTGCCACCGCCAACCACCACGCAGCCACAGCAGCCGGCCGGTCCACCGCAGCAACCCGCCGGCCCGCCGGCGCCACCGCGTCAACCGGCGGGACCGCCAGCGCCGCCGCAGCAACACCCGGGCGGTAACCACATGGCTACTATTCCCGAGGTGGCGTGCGAGGGCCAGACCAGTACGGGTTGTTATCCACTACCGGGCGCGACCGACAAGGACTTCGATGGCGTCCCAGACCTCCTCGACAATTGCCCTGGCCTGGTGAATCCTCAGCAAGCAGACGGCAACGGGAACGGTATCGGTGATGACTGCGAGCGTGGATTGAAACCGTGCGCCGGGGGCGGCCTCTTCACGCGCCCGCTTACTTACAGCGTCATCGCCGGCGGCGTGCTACTCCCGCTGCTGCTGGGCGGCGACGGCGGCGGCGCCACGACGTCGGTCA
>MELE01000231.1:32337-42966 GCA_001768615.1 Acidobacteria bacterium RIFCSPLOWO2_12_FULL_67_14b
GCGCCCACCACGACGGCGCCTCCTCCCGTTACGCCGGCTCCGACACCGGCGCCGCCTCCTCCGCCGCAACCTGCCCCGCAGCCGGCAGGCTTCACGGTCGCGCTGCAGACTGGATGGGACCACCCGCAGGGCGCCACTGAATCGGCGGAGTGCAAGGTGATCATTACGGATCCGGCCCAGTCCGAAGCGGACTTCAGGGTGCAGATCACGGGTCCCGGAGTGGTCCCCGGCCAGAACATCTCGGGAAGGCTCGATGCGCGCGGACGGGGGTCGTTCCGGGTGCGGATCAACCAGGTCGGGTCGTACACCAACGTCGTCACCGTGACGTCGAGAACCGGGTTCGTGAGCAGCGCGACGGCAATCGTTACGGTGACCGGGGCTAACAACACCTGTCCAACGCCGTGACCTGATTTCGACCAGGGGCTGACAGCCCGAATCGCCGTGTCCGTTCTTCCCCATACAGGGGGACACATGCGATTTCGATGGCTATTCCTTCTCGGGCTGTTGCTGCCGCTGCCGGCGGCCGCGCAGCCCGATCTCAAGGCACCGAAGCCTGAACTGGACTCCAGAGGCACAGAGAAACCGGGGCATTTCACGGTCACGATTTGCCGGGGAACGTTCTATGACATGACCCCGACCAACCGTGGGCGCGATCGCTACACCACGCCGCATGACGTGCGGGTGACCAATACGACCGGTACGAGCGCGCGCGGCAGCTCGCAGGGCACCAACGGCACTATTCGCTTCACGTCCGGCGGGCCGGGTCTTCCGGGCCCGCTCGGCGAGACGACGATCGAGTACGACATCATCGATGGCTCGACCGGCCGGCGAGTGCAGCACGTGGTCGTCAGAGTGAAGGTGATCGAGTGCGCGCGTCCCGACCGGACCGTCGGCGATCCACCGCCGCCCCCACCGCCGCCCCCACCGCCGCCGCCCCCTCCGCCACCGCCGCGGCCGCCGGCTGTTTCGTATCCAACACCGACGCACCGCACGACGAGGTGCAACGCGTGTCGGGATCTAGCGGACGAGTTGAACGCGGCGAGCGACAGGTTCCTGCTGGCGATCGAGAGAGGTGGCGTCGCCCCCGACCTCGATCCGCTGTTGGCGGAAGTCAGGCGGCTCGGCCAGGAGCTCACTGCGTGCGAGAAGAAGTGCGCGGGGTTTGGGATGAGGGCGAAGGTCGCGGCCGCGGCGGGCGCCGCCGTGGCGGTTGCGGTTGTGGCCGGCGGGTCCGGCGGCGGGAAGCCGCCGGCGGTTGCTAACGCCCCTGCTGCGCCGCCGGCGTCAAACACTCCAGCGCCGATTCCGGCGGCGCCGGCACCGCCGCCGACGGCGACGGGAACGTGGCAGACCTCCTCGTGCCGGGTGGTCTCGGATCCGGCCTTCCACGATCTGGTACTCGCCCTGTGCCGCGTGCTGAATTTCTTCACCCTGACCCAAGGGTCGATCACCATCGCGCACGCGTCGCCATTTGTCACGATCGCCGGTGACTACAACACGACGAACGGCGTGTTCACAGCGACCGGCCGCGGCACCGTGGCCGGGTTCCCGAACGTCGGCGTCCGTGGCGAGGGCACCATCAATGCCAGCACCGGGCAGGCGCAGTTCAACTACACGCTCGGCACTGCCGGAGAACTGCCGGGAGGACAGCCGATCACGTACGAAATCGTGCTGCGCAAGCAGTAGGTCGCGCCGCGCGCTGCTCTGAATCGCCGGACTACGCTAATATCGAGGGAGTGGCCCCACCCGCTCCCTCGATCACTTCCGACGCAATCACCGGACGGCTCTCAGAAATCGCAGCCGCCGTCGGCACGCCGTGTTATGTCTACGATGCCGATGCCATCCGCGCCGCCTACGCGACGCTGGATGACGCGTTCGGCGGCTACCCGCACGCCATTCACTACGCCCTGAAGGCCAACTCGGCGCTGGCGGTGGTCCGCCTGCTGCACTCGCTCGGCAGCCACGCCGACGCCAACTCGCTCGGCGAAGTCGACGTCGCCTTACGCTGCGGCTTCCGCCCGGAGCAGATTGTGTTCACCGGCGTGGGGAAGAGCGCCGCGGAAATCGATCGCGCCGTGGCCCTCGGCCTGCTCGCAATCAACGTCGAGTCTTCCGGCGAGCTCGATCGCATCGACCAGCGCGCCGTCGCGCAGGGCACCGTGGCCCGCGTGGCGCTGCGCGTCAATCCGGACATCGACGCCAGGAGCCATCCGCACATTTCCACCGGCCTCAGGTCCAACAAGTTCGGCGTGCCGATCGACGAAGCGCCGGCGCTGTTTCGCGAGATGGCGTCACGGCGCGGGCTGACGCCGATCGGCGCCCACGTCCACATCGGCTCCCAGATCACGACGCTCGATCCGCTGACCCGCGCCGCCGAAGCGGTGGTCGCGCTCGCACAGCAGCTGCGCGCCGGCGGCATGGCGCTCCAGCACCTCGACATGGGCGGCGGCCTCGGCATTTCCTACGACGGCGGGCCGGTGGTCGATCCGGCCGAATATGTCCGCGCGCTGGTTGACGCCACCCGGGGCAGCGGATTGAAGGTCGCGATCGAGCCGGGGCGTGTGCTCGTCGGTCCCGCCGGCGTGCTGCTCACGCGGGTCGTCGACGTGAAGCAGTTCCCCGGCGCCAAGCGGTTCGTCGTCGTCGACGCCGGCATGACCGAGTTGATGCGGCCGGCGCTCTACAACGCCTACCACCGCATCGAACCGGTCGCGCCACGTGCCGGCGAGTCCGTCGTCGTGGACATCGTCGGACCGATCTGCGAGAGCACCGATGCCTATGCGCGCGATCGGCGACTACCGCCGGTGGAAGTCGGCGACCTGATCCGGGTCCGTGACGTCGGCGCCTATGGCGCCGCGATGGGCCACACCTATTTGCGGCGCCCGCTCTCACCGGAAGTAATGACGGAACAGGGACAGTGGCGCGTGATTCGACGCCGGCAGACGCTCGACGAGCTCCTCTCGCTGGAATCTGAATGACGAGCAAGCCCCAAGCCTCAAGCCCCAAGCCCGCAGGTCACTTGATTGCCTTCGAAGGCCTCGACCAGAGCGGCAAGCAGACGCAGGCGGAGCGGTTGCTCGCCGCCTTCCGTGCCGCCGGGCACCGTGCCGAGTTCCTGACGTTCCCCGAATACCAGACGGCCATCGGCGCCGAGATCGGCCACGCGCTGCAGGGCGAGCGCGACTACGCGCCCGACACGCTGCAGCTGCTCTACATCGCCAACCGCTTCGAGTTCCGCCCGAAGATCGCGTCGTGGCTGGAGGAAGGCACGATGGTGGTGTGTGACCGGTACCTGGCGTCGAGCATCGCCTACGGCGAAGCCCAGGGGGTCGATCCGCGGTGGCTCGAGGAGATCCAACGCCACCTCCCGCAGCCCTCGCTGACCGTGCTGCTCGACATCCCCCCGGCCACCTCGCTTACCCGCAAGCAGGTGGCCCGCGACAGGTTCGAGCGCGACCTGCCGATGCTCGGCCGCGTGCGCGAGAGCTACCTGCGGCAGGCCCGCGCGGCCCGCGCGTGGGCGCATGTCGACGGCCGTCAAGACAAGGACTCGGTCTCGGCCGACGTGCTCAGCGCCGTGCGGTCGACACTCGGGCTGCCGTAAGCGCCCGCACCTCCATCACCCCGGCCGCCTTCAAGACCCGCGCGCACGCGTCGAGCGTCGCGCCGGTGGTCGAGACATCGTCGACTAACACGACCACGGCCGGGACCCGGGCTCCGGGCTCCGGGCTCCGAGACCACGCAAACGCATCGCGGACGTTGCGATGGCGCTCACCGGCCGGCAATTCGATCTGCGACGTCGTATGGCGGACCCGCCGCAGCAGCGGGCGAACCGGGAGTCCCAGCTCGCGCGCGAGATCTTCGGCCTGATTGAACCCGCGGGCGCGTTCCCGCCTGGGATGAAGCGGCACGGGCACCACGACGTCGGCGCCGATCAGGGCATCGCCGCCGGCCACGCGCATGAGAGCGCCCAGCCGCGGTGCGATCGAGCGCCGCCCTTCGTACTTCAGCGCGTGGATGATGTCGCGCAGCCGGCCTTCGTACTCGCCGATCGCCGCGGCGTAATCGACGGCGTGTCCGCCGTCGAAACGCTCGGACAGACGGCGTCCCAGGCCGGCGCTCGACCAGCAGGCGTCGCACACCGCGCCATCGAGCGGGCGTGGCAACACCGAGGCACACGCCGCGCAGGGCGGTTCAAACAGCGACGAGAGAACGCGATCGGCCAGGGCGCGCCACATTGCGGCACCGTCAAGTCTGCCTTTTGCCTTCTGCCTTTGCTCTAGAGGTTTGTCCCCACCATCAGGGTTGGTCGGGGAACTCGGTCCGCGTCGCGTTGCCCCAGAGGCGATCGAGGCCGTAGAAGTCGCGGGCGTGCTTCGAAAACACGTGCACGACAAAGTCGAAGTAATCGAGCAGCACCCATTCCGCGCGGGCGTAGCCTTCCACCAGCGACGGCCGCTGCTTCTGCGACTTGAGCGAGTCTTCCACCGAGTCCGCAATGGCCTGCACCTGCCGCGGATTGCCCGCCGAGCAGATCACGAAGAAGTCCGTGAACGCTCCCGACTTTCGCAAGTCGAGCACGACGATGCCCGTGGCCTTCTTGTCGCGGGCCGCGTCAACAACCGCCTGAATCGGTTTCGGCAGCCGCGGCACCGCCACGGCGCGCGTCGCTCGGGGTTTCCGTGGGCTTGTCGTCTTTGCCATGCAAGGTGCTTTCCAGTTGTTCGGCCAAACCTAACCGCCTACGCTAAAGCTACGGCGCGTCACGCCGAAGCCTCGGGCGAAGGCGGAAGGTTTGTCCCCACGTACAGACGATGTCGTGCAATGTACGCAGCGACGGAGTCCGGCACGAGGCCGGCGATGCTCTCGCCGTCGTGCACGCGGCGGCGGATCTCGGTGGCCGACACGTCCGGGGTCGTGGCTTCGATCAGAATCACGCGGGT
The DNA here is from genome assembly GCA_001768615.1 of Acidobacteria bacterium RIFCSPLOWO2_12_FULL_67_14b. Lineage (GTDB taxonomy): Bacteria > Acidobacteriota > Vicinamibacteria > Vicinamibacterales > UBA2999 > 12-FULL-67-14b. The sequence continues at coordinate 37,281 of MELE01000231.1, forward strand.
TTTTTCACGTGCCTTGAGGCTTGGGGCTTGAGGCTTGAGTGCATCTGGCGTCGTCATGCGGTCGGCAAGATCGGGTACACGCTTCTCCAATGAGTCTAACGTGATTCCGGGCCGCGCCACGACCGCGAAATGTGCCAGGTCCAGCACGGCGGGGTAGCGCGACCAGGTGGCAATTTCTGCAAAGGCATCGGCGCCGATGATGAAAAAAATCTGCGATCGGTCGTGGCCCCCGGCGACGAGGCCGCTGAGCGTATCGAACGTGTAGGAGGGGCCGTCGCGGTCGAGCTCGATATCGCTCGCCGACCAGTTCGGATGCTCCGCGGCCGCCAGCGCGGCCATCGCCAGCCGATGCCTGGGGCTCACGCGCGCGGATTCCGGACGGTGCGGCGGCAGCCGCGAGGGCACCAGCAGCACGCGGCCCAGCGCCAGCGCGCGCTCGGCGGCGGCGGCGGCGGCGATGTGGCCGGCGTGAATGGGATCGAACGTGCCGCCGAGGACGCCCAGCCTCATCGTTTCTTGGTGGTCTTCTTGCCGCTGCGCAGCTGCGGAACGAGCGCCGCGTTGTAGCCCTTCGGCATCTCGAGCTCTTCTTCTTCCAGCTCGGCGAACGTGATCGCGTCGGCTTCGGCTTTCCGCGCCTTGGCGATGATCGGCCACGCGGCTTCCACCAGCGCCTTGACGCCGTCACCGGTGACCGCGGAGATCCGGAAGAAGCGCAGCTTCAGTTTCTTCGCCCGCTTTTCGAGCGCCGTCACCCGCGTGGGATCGTCGACGGCGTCGATCTTGTTGGCCGCCACCAGTTGAGGCTTCGCGAGCAGCTCCGGGTTGTAGAGCGAGAGCTCGCGCCGGATCGTCTCGAAGTCTTCGACCGGGTCGCGCCCCGAGGCGCCCGACACGTCGACCAGGTGGATGATGACCTTGGTGCGCTCGATATGGCGCAGGAACTGGTGCCCGAGCCCGTGGCCTTCGTGCGCGCCTTCGATCAGCCCGGGCACGTCGGCGACGACGAAGCTGCGGTCGTCACTGAGCGCGACCACGCCCAGGTTGGGCGTCAGCGTCGTGAAGGGATAGTCCGCAATCTTCGGCTTCGCGGCCGAGATCACCGAGATCAGCGTCGACTTGCCGGCGTTGGGGTAGCCGACCAGGCCGACATCCGCCAGCAGCTTCAGCGTCAGGTGCAGGTCGAATGCTTCGCCGGGCTCGCCCGGCTGCACCTTGCGCGGCGCGCGGTTGGTCGAGGTCGCAAAGTGCGCGTTGCCGAGCCCGCCGCGTCCGCCCTTGGCCAGGCGCACACGCTGCCCGGTCACGGTGAGGTCGGCCACCGGCGTGAGCGCCGCGGTCTCCGGATCCTTCAGGTAGACGAGCGTGCCCACGGGCACGGGGATGTCGAGGTCGCGGCCGCCGCGCCCGGTCCGCAGCGCGCCGGCGCCGTCGCCGCCGCGTTGCGCCTTGTAGTCGGGATTGAAACGGAAATGGACGAGCGTGTTGCGGTGCGGGTCGGCGACCACGAAGACCGAGCCGCCCTCGCCGCCGTTGCCGCCATCGGGTCCGCCCCGGGGGACGAACTTCTCGCGACGGAAGCTGAGGGAGCCTCGGCCCCCGTCGCCCGATTTGATATGGATGTCGACTTCGTCGACGAACACTTACTCGACCGGGTGGACCGAGATGAACCGACCGCGCTGACCGTGATCTTCGAACTTCACCGTGCCGGTGACCTTCGCGAAGAGCGTGTCGTCCTTGCCGAGCCCGACGTTCAGGCCGGGGCGGTACTTGCGGCCGCGTTGGCGCACGAGGATCGATCCCCCCGTGACGAGGTTGCCTTCGAACCGCTTCACGCCCAGCCGCTGCGAGTTGCTGTCGCGGCCGTTCCGCGATGAGCCCTGACCTTTTTTTGTTGCCATCGCACTACACCTGAATGTCGGTGATGCGGACGCGCGTCAGCAGGCTCCGGTGGCCCTTCGTCCGACGATACTGCTTGCGCCGCTTCTTCTTGAACACGCGGACCTTCTTGCCCTTGTCGAGCTCGCCGATCACGCCGACGACCTTGGCGCCCGCCACGAACGGGGTCCCGGCCGTGACGTCGCCCTGGTCGTTGCTGACGAGCAGGACCTGGTCGAACGACACCTCACCGCCGGCCTCGCCGGCGTTGTGGCCGTCGATGGCGATGATGGCGCCCGGTTCGACACGGAACTGGCGGCCCGAAGCCTGAATGATTGCAAACACGGTGGACTCTCTCCGGTAGGGCGGGACTTTAGTCCCGCCGGGAACTACAAAGGATACCACACGGGTCCGGCGGAACTGAAGTTCCGCCCTCCCGGCACCTTCCCGGTAAGGGCTACTTCAGGAGGGTCCTGGTTCCCTTTATCTTCTGTGCGCTCAACGTGTTAAGGAACGCGGGCAGCAGCCGGTCCATCAACTCGAAGTACGAGGACAGGGCGGGGGTCTGCTGGCTGGCGTTGTAGAGGATTTCTTCCCGGAACGTCTCGGTATGCAGCGTCTCGCCGGTACGCCCGTCGATGAAGATAAACGTGGGGCGCAGGACGAATCCCTTGCGTTCCATGTAGGTGCGCACGGGCACGACCGAGCGGCGGCCGAACGGGTCGTAGACTTCCTGTTCCCGCTGCACGAATCCCGAACGCTGCTGCGGCGCGAACAACACGGCGCCGGTGACGATCAGCGGCTGCTGGAACTCCTCGCCGATCCGCTTCCAGTACGCGACGTTCGCGAAGATGTGCTGATACGGCTCGAGGTCTTTCTCGTCGTTGAAGACCGGGGCCTTGGTCGGATCCTGTTCGGGCTGCGGCGGCGTGACGGCCTGCTGGTCGGGCACCGGCGGGGCGGTGGCCTCGCCGCTGTTCTGCTTGGCGATTTCAAGCAGCGGCAGCGTGTCAGCATCGATCACGCGCATGATGCCCTTGTTGCGCAACTGGCTGCGCAACAGGCGCACCGTCTCCATGTTGGCGTCGACGTCCTCGTTGGCGCCCGCGATGAAGCCCGCGATGAAGATCCGTTGAAACGCCGACACGTCCAGCTTTGGCTGGATTGGCGTCTCGATCGGAATCTCCGTATAACTGGTACACGCCGCGAGGGCGGCGATGAGCGCCAGGCTAAAGCTGCCGACCGTCTTTCTGGAGCGCGCGGTCATTGATTTCCTTGAACAGGTCGTAGTTCTGCCGGACGAGCGCATTGTTGGGTTCGAGCGCGAGCGCCTTTTCGTAGGCCTCTCGTGCCTTCGCCAACTGACCCTCATGCTCGTAGGCCACCGCGAGGTTGTTGAACGCTGCGGCGTAGGTCGGATCGATCTGGGCGGCGCGCTCCCAGCGGTAGATCGCTTCCCGCCACAGCCCGCGCTGCGCGACCTGGATGCCGAACTCGACCTGTTTCTTGGCATCGCCTCGCTGGTCAGCCCACACAGTGGAAGCTGACGCCAAGGCCAAGAGCAGGCCGATCACCAGATGCCGTGCAGACATGGGTTCCTACTTGGCACTATAGCCACTGGCCTCTGGGGGGGCAAGTGAACATTCTCCCCCTGCCGGCTGGGCTTGTCCGCCGAAGCAACCAGTGGACAAGTGGCGAAGGCGGAGCTATCGTCGTCGTCAGGTCAGGGGCGTTCGGCCGGGTTGCGTATGCAGACCATCCGGCTCGGATCGCCGTCTTTTCCACCGCTTCTCGCCCAAATTCCCGATCCACCGGACGAGCTCTGGGTCCGCGGCGATCTGTCGATCTGCCTCAAGCCGGCGATTGCCGTGGTCGGCGCGCGAGCCGCCTCGCGCAACGGGCTGGCCATGGCTGCCGCGATCGCCGGCGACCTCGCCCGCGCGGGCGTCGTCGTGGTCAGCGGCCTGGCGCGAGGCATCGATTCCGCCGCGCACGCGGGGGCCCTCGCCGCGGGCGGCCTCACGGTGGCGGTGCTCGGCACGGGTATCGACGTCGTCTACCCGGCGGAGCATCGCGAGCTGTCGGAGCGGATCGCGCTGTCGGGTCTTCTGGTCACCGAATTCTCGCCGGGCGCGCCGCCTGAGGTCTTCCACTTTCCGAGACGCAACCGGATCATCAGCGGCCTCTCCCGCGCCGTCGTCGTGATCGAGGCCGCTGAGAGGAGCGGCTCCCTGATCACCGCGCGGCTGGCCGCCGATCAGGGCCGGGACGTCATGGTCGTGCCCGGCCCGGTGCTCGGTGGCCGCAATCGTGGCGCCCACGCCCTGATCCGGGATGGGGCAAAGCTCGTGGAGTCTGCGGTCGATATTCTTCAAGAGTTGGGTCTGGACCAGAGCCTGGCCCGCCGTAGCCCGGAGGGCGAAGGCGGCGAACTCGTTGAATTCACGGTAGATGACATCGCTAAACAACTGAAGCTCGGGCCCGGCGAGGCCCTGGCGCGGCTGCTCGAATGGGAGCTCACGGGCGAAATTCAGAGAATTGGATCGGGCCGGTTCGTTCGATCCCGGGGTAAGGTGTAGAGATATCCGAATGGGAAAACCGCTCGTTATTGTCGAATCGCCCGCCAAAGCCCGAACGCTGGCCCGCTTCCTGGGCAGCAAGTACCGGGTGGAGGCCAGCTACGGCCATATTCGTGATCTGCCCGAATCGGCGAAGGAAGTGCCGGCCGAGATCAAGGGCAAGTCCTGGGGCCGGCTGGGCGTCGACACCGACGGCGACTTCACGCCTTACTACGTCGTTCCCGCGGACAAGAAGAAGAACGTCACGGCCCTGAAGGCGGCCATGAAGGACGCCTCCGAGCTCATCCTGGCGACGGACCCCGATCGCGAGGGCGAATCGATCAGCTGGCACTTGAAAGAGCTGCTCAAGCCGAAGGTCAAGGTTCGCCGCATCGTGTTTCACGAGATCACCGAAGAAGCGGTGAAGGCCGCGCTCGCCGAAGCGCACGACGTCGACGAAAACCTCGTTCGCGCGCAGGAGAGCCGGCGAATCCTGGACCGGCTGTACGGCTACACGCTGTCGCCGGTGCTCTGGAAGAAGGTCCAGACCGGCCTGAGCGCGGGGCGCGTGCAAAGCGTCGCGGTCCGCGTGATCGTCGAACGGGAGGAAGAGCGCATTGCGTTCCGCGCGGCGAGCTACTGGGATCTCGAAGCGCGGCTGCGCGGCGGATCGAGCGAGTTCACCGCGACGCTCGCGAAGGTCGGCGGCCAGCGCGTGGCCACGGGCAAGGACTTCGACAGCAAGGGCGCTCTCGCGTCCAGCACGGTCCGCCTCCTCGACGAGAAGAACGCGCATGAGTTTCGCGACGGGCTGATGCGTCGCTTGCCGTGGGCCGTCACGAGCGTCGAAGAGAAGCCGTATACGCAGCGGCCCGCGCCGCCCTTCACCACGTCGACGCTGCAGCAGGAAGCCAACCGCAAGCTGGGGTTCTCCTCCGAGCGCACCATGCAGATCGCGCAGCGCCTCTTCCAGGGCATGGACCTCGGCGGCGGCGATCTGGAAGGCCTGATCTCGTACCACCGCACCGACTCCACGACCCTCAGCAGCAAGGCCCTGACGGAAGCCGAGCGCGCCGTGAAGGAGCTCTACGGCAACGACTATCACAAGGGCCCGCGTCAGTACCAGACGAAGGTGCGCAACGCGCAGGAAGCGCACGAGGCGATACGCCCCACGCACTTCCATCGCACGCCGGCGTCGCTCGACAAGATCCTCGAGAGCGACGAGATGAAGATCTACGAGCTCATCTGGA
>MELE01000232.1:0-12150 GCA_001768615.1 Acidobacteria bacterium RIFCSPLOWO2_12_FULL_67_14b
CTGGTGATCGAAATCTGTATCATCCGTGTCATCTGCGGCCCTGGTGATGTAACCTCAGCCGGAACACCATCTGTGGAGGATGACAATGCGAAGCGCGATCGCGTGCGCATGCTGGGTGCTCGCCGCCGGACTTGCCTTCGCGCAGGCCAATCTTCCGAAGCCGATGGGTCGCGTCAGCGACTTTGCCGGCATCCTGGATGAGGCGACGAAAGCGGAGCTCGATGGGCAGCTCGACGAACTGGAGCGCAAGACCTCGTCGGAAGTCGCCGTCGTGGTTGTCAAATCGCTCGACGGCATGACCGTCGAGGATTACGCCGACCGGCTCTTCAAGGCGTGGGGGATCGGGCAGGCGAAGCAGGACAACGGCGTGCTCGTGCTGGTGGCGCCGAACGAACGGGAAATGCGCATTGAGGTCGGGTACGGCCTCGAGGGGGTGTTGCCGGACGGCCTTGCCGGCGAGATCATCCGCGATCGCTTCATTCCGAGGTTCCGCGAGAACGACTATCCCGGCGGCATTCGAGCCGGCGTGGCGCGGGTCGTCCAGGTGGTCGAGCGGCACCAGGTGCTGACGCCTGAAGAGCTCGCGCGCTTCAACCAGTCCTCGTCTAGCGGCGCCCCGGTGTTCTTCATCATTCCGTTTCTCGGCTTGTTCGTCGCCATCGGCTTCTTCATGATCGGCGCCGGCGTTCGCACCAAGACGGGGTTCCCGCTGCTGTTCGGCAGCCTCTTCGGCGGCATGCCGCTGCTGATGTCGTTTGCCTTCGTCGCGCGCCTCTCGCTGTTCACGCTGTTTCCGTTCGCCTTGATCATGGCGGTGATTGGCTATCGGATGGGCGCCCGTGAATCGGTGCGCGACGCTTTCAGGCCCAAGGGCGGGAAGGGCGGCGGCAGCGGCGGCGGGTGGGTGATGGGCGGCGGCAACTCCAGCGGATCCGGTTCGGGTTCGAGTTCGAGCAGCTCGTCGGGCAGCAGTTTCGGCGGCGGCTCGTCGGGTGGGGGAGGTGCGAGCGGCCGATGGTAGCCGCGTCACTGGCGCGCGGGCCGATCGTCCTGCTGCTCGCGGGCCTCAGCGGCGGCTGCACGCGACCCGGCGTGCGTGAACAGGAATTCGTTCGCGCCCAACTTGGGGCCATGCCCGGCGTCGATCAGGTCCGCGTGTCCTGCAACGACCGTTTCTGGTCGGCCGGCTCCGATGTCTGCGCGTCGGTCTCCATGCGTGACGGCACCGCGCTGACGTTTCTCGCTGTCGGGTATCAATCGTTCGGCCCGAGCCCGTCACGCGTGAGGGTGGCCGAAGCCGGCGGGCGGACGCCACGCGTGGTGCCCTGCGAACCGGGCGCCGCGGGAGCAGGGGCATCGGCATTTGCAGACATCGATCGGGGCGGGTTGCTCGGTCACCACTTCTCGCCGCCGATCTCCGGCGTGGCCGACGCCCTGCGACGCCACCAGGAAGTGATCGAAGAGCTGGAGTTCTGGCCGCAGTGCCCGCAGTTCTGGGAACTGCAGGACAAGCAGGGGATCACGTATCGGTACTGCGCGCACGCGGCACGCGCCCCGGCCGATTCGCCGCTTCCGTGTCAGTCGTCGGAGAGCGCGAAGTAGAGCACGATCGGCGCGATCAGCAGCAACGCGCCCGCGGCCAGCGCGATGATCACGCTTTGCCGCAGGGCTCCGGTCACCGCACCCGCGGCGTCGCCGCTCGTGACGAGCGCGACCACCAGGATCCGGGCCCATTCCACGCCGCTCGTAATCGACGGCCACGCCATCCCGATAACCGACAGCATCACGCCGATGGCCATCGCGCCGGTGATGCCGTGGAGCCACGTCATCGGCCTGGTGGCGGCCTGCGCCCGTTCGAGCCGCGCGCGCACGGCCGCCCGCCACCAGACCTGTCCGGCTGCCGGCACGAGCACGGCGCGACGCGCCTCGTCGTGGTCGGCACGCAGGACGGCGGCCACGGTGGCCACCTCGCCGCAGATCTCGCATTGCGCCGCGTGAGCGGTCAGCTCGTCGTCGCACTGCGCGGGCCACGAGCCCGTCAATACCGCGTGGACGACCTGGGCTTCATGAGGGCATTCGGTGCCCCTGCCCTGGGCGAAGTCGAAGCGGGTCACGGCCGGCCTCCCGGGTTCTTCAGCAACGCCGCCAGACGACGCCGCGCGCGATGGAGCATCGACTTCAGGCTGGCGGTCTTCAGGCCGAGCGCAGCCGCGATCTCTTCATGCGACCAGCCTTGCGCGTAGGCGAGCCAGAGAAGGCTGCGCTCCCGCGGCTTCAGCTGGCTCATCGCGCGCGACACATCGATGCGAATCGCCGCGCGCTCGGCCGTGTGGCGTTCGGCCGGCGCCGCTGCCGTTTCGTGCACCGCGTTCGGTGCCGGCACCTCGACGCGGGGCCGCCGGCGATGGTCGTGCACCAGGTTGGTGGCGACGCGGAACAAGTAGTTGCGGCGATGGTCGTCGCTGGCGAACGCGGCGTTCGATCGCAGGAACCGGTAGTAGGCCTCCTGCAGGAGGTCGTCGGCGAGCCGCTCGTCGCCCGTCATTCTCGCCAGGTAGACCCGCACCGGCCGCGCGGTCAGCTCGTAGAAGGTCCGGAAGGCCTCCTCGGTCATCTGGAACGTCCGTTCGGCTTCGTCGAAGGCGCCGAGGCGTTCCAGGTCGGTCAGGACCGTGTCACGCGTTGCCGGCGCTCGGGTCGGGGCTGGGGCGCTGCGGGAACAGGCCCAGCCGCGACGAAACGAGGTAGGCCATGATCGAGGCCAGGATGAATCCGGCGCCGAGCGCGAGGATGATCACGCCCACCACCGTGAACGCCTGGTGCGCGTCGTTGGTCACCGACTGTGCGGCGTATCGGAACCCCGCGCCGACCATGGCGAGCACGATGCCGGCCATCATCGACCAGATGATGGGCCCGACCGGCGCGCCGTGCCGCGGCGCGTCGGATTCGGACTGGATCGGCGCGGATTCCAGGAAGCGCCGGCCCGCAGGGCTCTGGATATACGCGAGCAGTTCCTCGTTCGTCGTCAGGCGGTCCATCAGTTTGGTATGCACCTCCGCTTGCACCTTCGAGAGCCGCAGCCAGCGGCGATGCTGGATCACGGCCCGCACGAGCCAGGTCAGCACGCCGAGGAAGGCGCCGGCCCCGAGGACTCCCGCCAGGCCGCCCAGCAGGACCCCGAGCGCCTCGATCTCGGGAGACATCGGCTCGCGGCGAACCTGATAGTCGAACCCGCCGAAGTAGAACGACGCGTTGCGGGTGATTTCGGGATGCTGCTGCAGAAACGCCACCAGCTGGGGATAGGGTGCCAGGTAGTCGGCCCGGGTCAGCAGGCTCGGGTCCCGCCGCAGCACCTCGCCGACGGCGGGCGGATACTGCCGCAGGATTTCCTGCAGCTGCTCTCTCGTGGCGTGGGCGTCGACCGGGGCCTGATACAACGGGACCACCGCCGGGTTCTGGGCCGTGGGCGCCACCGGCTGCATCGCCGAAGGGGCCACCGTGCTCACCACGGCGAGGGCGGCGGCGAGGAGCGTCTGTTTCATACCCCTAAATACGGAAGGGCAGGCGAAAGGCTAGCAGGGCGCCGCCTTAGAATGGGGCCGTGGTGGACCGATGACGGGGCCGCGCAAGCACATCTCGATGATTCGGTCCTACACGTGGGCCGACGTGCTGACCATCGGCAACGCGTCGTGCGGCACCATCGCGATCTTCCTGTGCCTCGACTACCTCGCCACCGGCAACCGCCGCTTTCTCTGGACGGCCTTCATCCTGTTGCCGGCGGCGCTCGTGTTCGACGTGCTGGACGGCTACGTCGCGCGGCTGGATCGAAAGCGGCAGTCGGTGCTCGGCGAGGACCTCGACTCGCTCGCGGACGTCATCTCCTTCGGCGTCGCCCCGGCGGTCCTCGGGTTCACGCTCGGACTGCGCGGCGGCTGGGACATGCTCGTGCTGACGTATTTCGTCGTGTGCGGCGTCAGCCGTCTCGCGCGCTTCAACGCCACGTCGGCGGAACTGGCCGACGAGGCCACCGGGAAGGTGAAGTACTTCGAAGGGACGCCGATCCCGACAAGCGTCGTGATTGTCCTGCTTCTGGGCGTGGCGCAGTGGCTCGGGCGCGTCGACGAGCAGCTCTGGTTCGGCGTGTACCAGGTTGGCCCGGCGCTGTTGCATCCGCTGACGCTGATCTATGCAGCCAGCGGCAGCGCGATGATTAGCGCCACGCTCCGCATTCCCAAACCTTGACCGTCACGCCTTTTGAAGTCTCACCACCATGCGAAGGCCGATCGCTGTCACTCTCCTGATTGTTGCCGGTCTGGTCTCCGGCAACGTCACCACCGATCGACTCCAGGCGCAGACCGGGACGGTGCTCTACGAAAACGCCCGGCTGATCCCGGGTGACGGCAGCCCCGCGATCGAGCGATCGGCGTTGCTGGTGGAAGGCGGCCGCATCGCCCGCGTCGGCAGGGCCGGCGCGCTCGCGGCGCCTGCGAACTGCGTTCGCGTCGACCTGGCCGGCAAGACGCTGATGCCGGCCCTCATCGCCACCCACGTGCATCCGGGCTTTCAGCGCGGCCTGACCTACGTGGCTGCCAACTACACGCGAGACACCGTGATGGCGGATCTCTCCCGCGCGCTGTACTTCGGCGTGTCCACGGTGCAATCGATGGGCATCGAGCCTGGCGAGGTGCTCTTTCAAATCCGCGACGACCAGCGGGCGGGCCGCGCGGCCGGCGCGCGTCTGCTGGTCGCCGGACGCGGCATCGGCGCGCCCAATGCGGGGCCGGGCGGCGCCACCTATGCGGGCATGGCCTACGAGATCACCACCGAGGCGGAGGCCAGGCGCTCGGTCGCAGAGCTCGCTGCGCGCAAGGTCGACGTCGTCAAGATCTGGGTGGACGATCGCAACGCCCGTGCGCCGAAGCTGAGCGCCCCGCTTTATCGGGCCGTGATCGACGAGGCCCACCAGCGCGGCCTCCGCGTGATCGCGCACGTGTTCTATCACACCGATGCGGTCGACCTCGTGGACGCCGGCATCGACGCCTTCGCGCACCTGGTCCGCGACGTGGAGATGGACGACGCGCTGGTGGCGGCGATCGTCAGGAAGGGCGTGGTGGTGATGGGCAACCTCACGACGCCGATGCGCCCCACGCATGCCGGCCTGCCGCCCTGGCTCACGAGCGGCGATCCGATGATGGCCCTGCTGGCGGCCTCGGTGCCCGCGCCGGTGATCGAACGGATGCAGGCGTACTTCGCCAGGAGGGATCCACGCCAGGTTGAAGGCGCGCGCCAGCGATACGGCATCCTGCAACGCAGCCTCGCGAAGCTGAACAGGGCCGGCGCGAAGATCGTGCTCGGTGCCGACACCGGCCTCGAGGATCACGTGTTCGGCTTCGCCGAGCATCTCGAGCTGCAGGCCATGGTCGAGGCCGGCTTGTCGCCGTCGCAGGGCATCGTCGCTGCAACCAGCCGCGGCGCGGAGTTCCTGCGCCTCGCGGACACCGGTTCGCTGACGGCCGGCAAGCGCGCCGACTTCCTCGTGCTCGACGCCAATCCGCTCGACGACATCACCAACACGCGCCGCATTGCCCGCGTGTTCATCAACGGTGGCGCGATCGACCGTCAGGCGATCGCGGCGAGAAAGTAGACCGCCGTGGCATTACCGGAGGATGCGCACATCGGGAGCGTGAGCCTGACGGTGCGCGATCTCGATCGTTCGATCGCGTTCTATCGCGACGGGCTCGGATTTCGCGTGCTGACCGAGACCGCCGTCGAGGCCGCGCTCTCGGCCGACGGCGTGCGGACGCTCGTGGAGTTGCACGAGCGCGCCGACGCCGTGCTGCGGCCGCGACGATGCACGGGCCTGTTTCACTTCGCCATCCTGGTACCGACGCGCGCGGCGCTCGGGCGATCGCTCCGCCATCTCACCGATGAAGGCTGGCCGTTGACCGGCGTCGCGGATCACTTGGTGAGCGAGGCGCTCTATCTGAGCGATCCGGACGGCTTGGGGATCGAGATCTACGGCGACCGCCCGCGCGAGACCTGGACGCGGGTCGGCGGGCAGGTCATGATGGCCACCGATCCGCTGGATCTGGAGAGCGTGGCCAACGAACCGGGCGCCGAGCGTTCGTGGACGGGGCTCGACGCCGCCACCGTGATCGGCCACGTGCACCTGCACGTGGCGTCGCTGGTCGATGCCGAGCGGCTGTATTGCGGCGTGGTCGGCTTCGAGCCGACGATGCGCACCTATCCGGGCGCGCTGTTCGTCGCCGCGGGCGGGTATCACCATCACCTGGGCGTGAACACGTGGATGGGCGAGGGCGCCCCGGCGCCACCCGGGCACGCCGTCGGGCTGCGATGGTTCAGCGTGTATGCCCGGGAGCTGCCCGCCGCGGAAGTGGTAGACGACGCCACCCGCACGGTGGTGTCATTGGGGCCTGGGTAGGGCGGGTAGGGGTGTCAGACACGGTTTCAAGGATTGCGATCGTCGTCCTCATGCTGGCGCCGGGCGTGTCGCTTCAGGCGCAGAGCGCCGACTCGGAGGTCGCGCGCGTGGCGCGTGAGGGGTGGCTGGCCGTTCGCGCCCTGGCGCCGATCGGCGCGCCGCGCGATCGGCTGGGACCGGTCAATCGCGCCCTCGAGCGGCTGGACGCGCTGATCGTGCAGGTCGAGGCGCGCTACGCCGATGCTGCGATCCGCGCCGGGCTGGCCGCGGCCCAGGAAGAGCGCGACGAGATGGCCGTCTACCTGGAGCACGCGCGCGCGCTGTCGAACCAGATGGCCCTGATCGGCCCGCCGGCGAAATGGCCGCTCCCGATCGACGAGCTCGAAGGGGAGTTATGGTTTGAAGTGGATCGTTTTCTGCCGGCCCGCGACGCCTACGAGCGGGCCACGAAAGTGACCGGCAGCCCGCGCGCCTGGCTGGGACTGGCCCGCGTCAGCGATCGGCTGCGCGACACCGCGGCCGCGTGCGCGGCCTACCGCGCGATCGCCGCCGCCTCGCTCGAGCCCGTCGAGCAGACCGAGGTCGACGCGTATTTGCTGCGCTGCAAAAAGTGAGACGTTTGGAGCCGATCGGGGCCTGGCCCCTTAACATCCTCGACGAGCTGGCGCGCCACGGCCTGGCGCCCAAGCCGGACACCCCGCCCGCGCTCCTGCGCGAGCAGATCAGCGACCTGTACCGCTACGAGATTCGCCAGCTCAGGGACCGATGCCGCGCCGGCGAGTTCACGACCCGCGCGCTGCCCGCGCGCGTCGTGGAACTGCGAAAGCGCTACGTGCTGCTCTCGATTCCCGTCGAGCGATGGCTCGCGCTGCCTTAACAGCTCTCGGCTTTCGGCTTCCAGCTTCCAGCTTTCGGCCGATAGCTGAAGGCTGATAGCTGAAGGCTGACTGCTACTGTCCCGGCAGCAGGACCCCGCCGCCGAAGCTCATTCGCTTCGGCGGCGGGCCGCCCTTCGTCACCTTCACCGCGCAGTACTTGAACTCGGGAATCTTCCCGAACGGATCGAGCGCGGGGTTCGTCAGCATGTTGGCCGCGGCCTCGTAAAAGCAGAACGGCACGAACACCGTGCCTCGCGGCGTGCCGTCATCGGCGCGCGCGTAGAGTGAGATCCGGCCACGCCGCGATTCGATCGTGAGGATCCCGCCCGGCGCGATGCTCAGCCCTTCGAGATCGAGTGGATGCACCGACGCCACCGGTTCCGGCTCGATGTAATCGAGGTTCGACGCGCGGCGCGTCATCGACCCGGTGTGCCAGTGTTCGAGCTGGCGCCCGGTGATGAGCACGATCGGGTACTCGGCGTCCGGTCGCTCTGCTGCGGAGATGAGGTCGGCAGGTACGAACCTGGCGCGCCCCGATGGCGTCGGGAAGGACTCGAGGAACACCACCGGATCGCCCGGATCGCCCTCCTGCACACACGGATAGGTGACCGACGACTCGCGCTCGAGCCGCTCCCAGGTGATGCCGGCGATCGAGTGCATGCACTGGCGCATTTCTTCCCAGACGTCTCTCGCCTTCCGGTAATCCCAGGCGAGGCCCAGGCGCCGCGCCAGCTGCACGATGATCCAGAGGTCCTCGCGCGCCTCGCCCGGCGGCTCGAGCGCTTTTCTCCCGAGCTGCACCATGCGGTCGGTGTTGGTGACCGTGCCGTCCTTTTCCGGCCACGCGCTCGCGGGCAGCACGACGTCCGCGAGATACGCCGTCTCGGTGAGGAAGATGTCCTGCACCACGAAGTGCTCGAGCTTCGCCATCGCGGCGCGCGCGTGCGCGACGTCCGGATCCGACATGGCCGGGTTCTCGCCCATGACGTACATGCCGCGGATCCTGCCCGCGTACGCCGCGTCCATGATCTCGACCACGGTGAGGCCGGGCTTGAGCTCGAGCTTCCTGCCCCAGTGCTTCTCGAAGCGCTTGTTCGCCTCGGGGTTGTCCACCCGCTGGTAGTCCGGATACATCATCGGGATGAGGCCCGAGTCCGACGCCCCTTGCACGTTGTTCTGCCCGCGCAGCGGGTGCAGGCCGGTGCCCGGCCGGCCGATCTGGCCGGTCGCGAGCGTGAGCGCGATGAGGCACCTCGCATTGTCCGTGCCGTGCACGTGCTGCGAGATCCCCATGCCCCAGAGGATCATCGACGCCTTCGATTTCGCGTACAGGCGCGCCACCTCGCGGATCGTCTGCGCCGGGATGCCGCACACCGGCGCCATCTTCTCGGGCGAGAACTTCTTGACATTCACCTTCAGTGCTTCGTAGCCACTCGTCCTGTCGGATATGAATTTTCTGTCGATAAGATCTTCTTCAACAATGGTGTGCAGCATCGCGTTGAGCAGCGCCACGTCGGTGTCGGGCTTGAACTGCAGGTAATGCGTCGCGTGGCGCGCGAGGTCGCCGCGCCGCGGATCGGCGACGATCAGCTTGACGCCGCTCTTCGCAGCGTTCTTCATCCAGGTCGCGGCCACCGGATGGTTGGAGGTCGGGTTGGCGCCGATGAGGAACACCACCTCGGCGTTCAGGACGTCGTTCACCTGGTTGGATACCGCACCCGAGCCGATGCCCTCGAGCAGCGCTGCCACCGACGAGGCGTGGCAAAGGCGCGTGCAGTGGTCCACGTTGTTGGTGCCGAAGCCGGTGCGCACCAGCTTCTGGAAGAGATACGCCTCCTCGTTCGAGCCTTTCGCCGAGCCGAACCCGGCAAGCGCGAAGGGGTCTTGCCCCTGAATTGATTTCAAGCCGGATGCGGCAAAGTCCAGGGCTTCTTCCCAGCTCGCCTCGCGGAAAACCTCGGACCAGTCCCCGGGGTCCACCGCGAGATCCGCGGATTTCGCGACCCCCGGCTTGCGGATCAGCGGCTTCGTCAGCCGGTGCGGGTGGTGCGCGTAGTCGAAGCCGTAGCGCCCCTTGACGCAGAGCCGCCCGTGGTTCGAGGGGCCGTCCTTGCCGGTGACGAAGCGGATCCGGTTGTCTTTCACGTGATAGGTGAGCAGACAGCCCACGCCGCAGAACGGGCACACCGAGTCGACCGTTTTGTCGATCTTCTCGAGCCCCGCCTGGCGCGCCGGCATGAGCGCCCCGGTCGGGCAGGCCTGCACGCACTCGCCGCAGGCGACGCAGGTGCTCGCGCCCATCGGGTCGCCGAAATCGAACACGATCTTCGAGTGCTCGCCGCGGAAAGCGTAGCCGATCACGTCGTTCACCTGCTCCTCGCGGCAGGCGCGCAGGCACCGCGTGCACTGGATGCACGCGTCCAGGTTCACCGCGATCGCCGGGTGGGACAGGTCCGCTTCCGGCTGCGCTCTCGACTTGAACCTGGGCTTTCCGACGCCGAGCTTGCGCGCCCAGACATCCACCTTGTTGTTCAGCGTGTATTCGTGATCGGGCATGTCCGAAAGAAGCAGCTCCAGGACCATCTTCTGCGACGCCAGCGCGCGCGGGCTGTCGGTGCGCACTTCCATTCCCTCGGCGGGCTTCCTGCAGCAGGAGGGCGCGAGCACCCGCTCGCCCTTGATCTCGACCACGCAGGCGCGGCAGTTGCCGTCCGGCCGCAGCGTCCGCGAGTAGCACAGGTGCGGTATGGCGACGCCATGGCGGCGCGCGGTCTCGATGATCGGCTCGTCCGGCCGCCCGACCACCGTCTGGCCGTTCAGCTTGAATTCGATCGGCATCGTCGCAATCTGGCCTTTGCCCGCTCGGTCCATTCAGCTCACCTCGTGGTGGAAGAACTTCATGACGCAGAGCGCCGGGTTCGGCGCCGCCTGCCCCAGGCCGCAGATCGACGCGTCCATCATCGCCTGCGAGAGCTCGTGGAGCAGCGGCTGGTTCCAGCTTTTCCCTTCCATGAGCGCGAGCGACTTCGCGGTGCCGACGCGGCAAGGCGTGCACTGGCCGCAGGACTCGTCGCGGAAGAACTTCATCAGGTTCCTCGCCGCCGCGGCTGCCTCGTCGCGGTGCGAAAGGATCATCACCGCCGCCGAGCCGATGAAGCAGCCGTGCGCTTGCAGCGTATCGAAGTCGAGCGGCACCTGGCCGAGCGAGGCGGGCAGGATGCCGCCCGAGGCGCCGCCCGGCAGGTAGGCGTAGAACTGGTGCCCGTCCTGCATGCCCCCGCAGTATTCGTCGATCAGCTCCTGCGCCGTGATCCCGGCGGGCGCCAGGTGCACTCCGGGATTCTTCACGCGGCCCGACACCGAGAAGGAGCGCAGCCCCTTGCGGCCGTTGCGGCCCTGCCCCGAGAACCAGGCCGCGCCCTTCTCCACGATCTCGCGCACCCAGTACACCGTCTCCAGGTTGTGCTCGAGCGTCGGGTAGCCGAACAGGCCGACCTGCGCGACGTACGGCGGGCGCAGGCGCGGCATGCCGCGCTTGCCCTCGATCGACTCGATCATCGCCGATTCCTCGCCGCAGATGTACGCCCCCGCGCCACGGCGCAGATGGATGGGCGGCAGAGGGCAAGGAGGGTTCTTCTTCAGTTTTTCGATTTCCCTTTCGAGCATCGTCCTGCAACCCGCATATTCATCTCTCAGGTAAACATAGATCTCGCCCACGCCCGCGCACCAGGCGGCGACCAGCATGCCCTCGAGGAACCGGTGCGGATCGCGCTCGATGTACCAGCGGTCCTTGAACGTGCCCGGCTCGCCTTCGTCGACGTTGACCGCCATCAGGCGCGGCGCGGGTTCCGCGGCGACGATGCGCCACTTGCGTCCGGCGGGGAACCCGGCGCCGCCCAGGCCGCGCAAGCCCGAATCCTCCATGATCTTGGTGATCTCCTCGCGCGTGCGCCTGCCCGCGAGGCAGCCGGCGATCAGCTTGTAGCCGCCCTTTTTCCTGTAGCTGTTGAAATCGAGGCAATCGGGCTCGGGACACTTCGTCCTGCCGACATCCACGGCAGCCTTGACGGTCTCCACGGTCGCGCGCTCCACCGGATTCTGGTGCACCACCGCCACCGGCGCGGCTTCGCAGCGCCCCACGCAAGGCGCGGAAACGACGCGTACCTTCTTGCCGAGGATTGCCGGAAGCCTCCTGAGGAGATCCTTCGCCCCGGCGAGCTCGCAGGAAAGCGACTCGCATACGCGCACCGTGAGCGCCGGCGGCGCGCTTTCGCCTTCCTTCACGATGTCGAAGTGATGGTAGAAGCTCGCCACTTCGTACACTTCGGCGAGCGAAAGCCGCATCTCCTGGGCGAGCGCCGCGAGATGCGCGGCCGAAAGGCGCCCGTAGCGGTCCTGGAGCCGGTGCAGGTGCTCGATCAGCAGGTCGCGCCGGCGCGGCGCTTCGCCCAGCAGCGCCCGCACCTCCGCGAGCGCCTTGGGATCCACCTGCCGGCCCTTGGGCAGCGGCCGGAACTTCGTCCTGGAGTTCACGAAACTATTATCCTAGACCTGGAGCGTGAAATTTCTTGACTGCGGTCAAGCCCTTGCGGACGATAAGGTCATCATGTGCCGCGCGCTTCTCTACCTCGGCCAGCCTGTGCTGCTCGATCACCTCCTTTATCAGCCCGACTCGGCGCTGATCCGGCAGAGCACTATGCCCAGGATGTTGAACATGCTCAACCTCGCCGGCTTCGGCCTGCGCGCCTGGGCGCCCGGATCGTTCGAACCCGAAAAGCCGTTCGTGTACGGTTCGCCCTCGCTGCCGGTGTTCGATCGCAACCTCAAGAA
>MELE01000232.1:12304-40005 GCA_001768615.1 Acidobacteria bacterium RIFCSPLOWO2_12_FULL_67_14b
TCCGAAATGAAGCGCCTCCTCGCCCCGCACGTGAATTCCGAGTTCCTGCCGAAGATCCGCGGCACCACCGACAGCGAATGGATCTACGCGCTCTTCGTCTCGCAACTCAAGGGCTCGTCCGAGGAAGACGTCTTCGCCGCGCTCGAGCGCACCCTCGCCATCCTGCGCGAGGCGCGCGCGCAGCTCGGCATCGACCTCTCGTCCTCCGTCAACCTTTTCGCCACCAACGGCTCGCAGCTCGCCGCGGTGCGCTACTGCTTCGACTTCGGCCGCTACCGCACCGAAGACCCCGCCAGGGTGCACGAAGCGAACCTGTCCTTCCTTTCCCTCTGGTACACCCTCGGCCGCGACTACGCGCTGCACGACGGCGAATGGAAAATGACCGGCGGCGCCGAGAACGCCGACTCCATCATCGTCGCCTCCGAGCCGCTCACCAAAGACACCGCCGCGTGGGTCGAGCTTCCCGAGTACGGTGCCCTCTTCGCCGAGATCCGCAACGGCCGGCCGCGCGTTTCCGTGCGGCTGCTGGATTGAACTGCGTTACCTATTCGATCACCCGGTCGGCGCGCAGGAGGACCGATTGCGGGAACCTGAGGCCGAGTGCCCTCGCAGTCTTCAGATTGATCACCAGCTCGAACGTCGTGGGCTGCTCCACCGGAAGTTCCGCGGGGCTCGCACCTTTCAGAATCCTGTTTACATAGGCAGCGGCGCGCCGGTAAGTCTCCGCCAGGTTTGTCCCATAGGACATCAACCCGCCCGCTTCGGCGAACTCGCGGTCGTCATACATCGCGGGGAGCCTGGCTTTCGCCGCCAGCTCGGCGATCCGCCTTTGCTCGGTGACGATCAGGGGACCACGCAACGGGAGCAGAGCGGCTGCTCCCGAACGGATCCCCGATTCGAACGCCTGATCGAAATCCCTCGGGCTGCGCACCGGCAGGGAATGCAGCCGAATACCGGCTTCCTGTGCCGCCGCCTGCGCCTTGCGAAAACTCTCTTCCGCCGCCGGCCCCTCCGGGTCCCAGAGCACGGCGACGCGCGAGAGCCCCGGGATCGTCTCCCGCAGCAATTCCAACCGCTTTCCGTACAGAAGGGTGGAGTAGGACGTCACCCCCGTGATGTTGCCTCCCGGGCGCGCAAGCGCCGCGACCCACCCCAGCGCGACGGGATCGTCGCTGCTGCGCATGACGATCGGAATTGAACTGGTGGCTTTCCTTGCGGCTTCCACGGCCGGCGGCTCCAGCACAACGAGCACGCTGACCTTGAGCTGCACCAGCTCGGCGGCGAGCGCCGGCAGGCGAGCGGTGTCGCGTCCCGCGGAACGCTGCTCGATGATGAGATTCCGGCCTTCGACGTAGCCAAGCTCGCGCAGCCCATGCCTGAACGCCTCGTAGCGCGATGAAGACTGTTCGCTTGCGGGACCCTCGCGCGCGGGAGGGGCTCCGAACATGAGCCAGCCGATGCGCGGCATGCGCGCCTGTGCACGGGCAAGGCGCGGAAGCGAAAGCACGAGGCCGGTCGCGATCAGAAGCCGGCGCCGCCGCTTCATTCGATCACCCGGTCGGCGCGCCAGATCTGCCCGTGCAGCGCCGCTTCCAGCTCGGCGGCTTCGGCCGCTGCGGCGCTGAGCCGCGCGTGGCTGATGAGGCGCGTGAGCAGCGTGTTGGTCCGGGCGAGGGAGCGGAGCAGGCTGCGGTGGATGGCGTGCTGGAGGCTGACGGAGGCGGTTGAGTTGCCTTCGTAGTGCGCAAGGAAGGGCTTGCGCGGAAATTCGAGGAGGCAGGCGGCTTCGCGCGCGCGGGCGCTGGCGGCGTGGGCAGCGCCTTCGAGGGCGGCGAGGTAGCCGACGAGCTCGCCGGGGCCGGCGATGGCGACGCGGCGCTCGCGCCCGTCGGCGCGGGTGAACACTTCGAGCGCGCCGCGCACGATGAGATAGCAGGCGTCCGCGGGCTGGTTCTGGGCGAAGACCCACGCGCTGCGCGCGAGCTCCATCACGCCCGCCTCGGCGACGAGCTCGTCGATCTCGTCGACGTCGAAACCTTCGAAGAACGGCAGGATCGGCAGGAACGCGCGCCAGTCGAAGGAAGCGTGCTTCGAGCGCCCGATGCCCGCGAGCGGGTCGCCCGAGGGCGGCGCTTCGCGCGCGGGGCGGTCTTCCGGCGCCGGGTGGTCGCGCACCTGGGCGTTGAGCGCGCGCAGCTTCGAGGCGAGGTTCCTGGTGATCGCGCGCTGGATCTCGAGCGCGACCGCTTCGCGGCTCGCGACCATGGCGCGGAAGTCGTCGCGGGCGATGAACCAGCCGTCGACGTTGGTGCGCGCGACCACGGTGGCCGAGCACACGCCGCGCTCGATGAGCGCCATCTCGCCGAAGACGTCGCCGTCGCCGAGCTCGGCCACGGTGAGCGCGCCGCCGCCGGGCAGCGCGACGCGCGCCTCGACCTCGCCCTTGCGGATGAGAAACGCTCCGCGCGCGGATTCGTTCTGGCGCACCAGCTGCGCGCCCTTGACGAAGGAGATCTCTTTAGCGAGCGCGAGCAGCTTCTGCGCGGCCTCGCGGTCGAGGCCCTGGCAGAGCGAAATCCGCCGCAGCGCTTCGGTGGACATGCGCTCGCGAGTGTACACTCGCCGCCACAAGAACGATGACGCAATCCAGGACGGAGATCAGCCCCGAGCGGCTGCTCGCGCTCGTCGCCGAAGTGGCGCGCGAGGCACGGCCGCACGTCGAGCCGCAGGTCGCGCTCGACACGTCGCTCGAAAAGGAGCTCGGCCTCGACAGCCTGGCGCGCGTCGAGCTGGTGCTGCGCCTGGAGCACGAGTTCTCGGTCAGCCTGCCCGAGCAGGCGCTCGCCACCAGCGAAACGCCGCGCGACCTGCTGCGGTTCCTGCTCGGCAGCGCGGGGCACGCGCCGCGCGCGGCGGATACGAGCGTCGCGAGCCTGGTGCAGTCCGAGGGCGTGCGCGCGCCCTCCGAGACGCAAGCGCGCACACTGACGGAGGCGCTCGAATACCACGTCGAGCGACAGCCGGACCGGCTGACGGTGTTCATGTACGAGGAGCAGAAGGAATTTCCGCTCAGCTACCGCGCGCTCTGGGACGGCGCGATCGGCTACGCGGCGCAGCTCGCGCGCGCGGGCCTGCAGAGCGGACAGATGGTGGCGATCATGCTGCCCACCTGCAAGGAATACCTCTACTCGTTCTACGGCGTGCTGCTCGCGGGTGGCGTGCCGGTACCGCTCTACCCGCCGGCGCGGCTGACGACGATCGAAGACCACATGACGCGCCACGTCGGAATCCTGAAGAGCGCCGGCGCGGCGATCATGATCACGGTGCCGGAGGCGAAGGCGCTGGCGTACCTGCTGCGCGCCCAGGTGGAGTCGCTGCGGCAGGTTCTGGTGCCCGCTGATCTGGAAAAGTCCACCGGCGAGAAATTCAACCCGGTGCACGGCAAGCCAGGCGACATGGGCTTCCTGCAGTACACCTCGGGCAGCACCGGCAGTCCCAAGGGCGTGGTGTTGTCGCACGCGAACCTGATGGCCAACGTGCGCGCGATGGGCGCGGCGGTGAACGCCGGCCCGGAGGACGTGTTCGTGAGCTGGCTGCCGCTCTACCACGACCTGGGCCTCATCGGCGCCAACTTCACGACCATGGCGCTCGGCTTTCCGGTGGTGCTGATGTCGCCGCTCGCGTTCCTGTCGCGCCCGGTGAGCTGGATGCGCGCGATCCACCGCCACCGCGGCACGATCTCGGGGGGCCCCAACTTCTCCTACGAACTGTGCCTGCGGCGCATCGCCGACGAGGAGATGGAGGGGATCGACCTCTCGTCTTGGCGCTTCGCCTTCAACGCCGCCGAGCCGGTCAGCCCCGAAACGATCGTGCAATTCGAGAAGCGCTTTTCAAAATTCGGGCTGCGCAAGAACGTGATCTCGCCATCCTACGGCCTGGCGGAATCCTCGGTCGGCGTAGCGATCACCACGCCGGGCGCTCCGTGGCGCGCCGACCGCCTCGACCGCGACGGCTTCACGCGAACCGGCGAAGCGGTCGAGGCAAAACCCGAAGACCCCTCGCCGTTGATCGTGATCGGCTGCGGCATGCCGATCCCCGGCCACGACATCCGCGTGGTGGACGCGGCGGGGATGGAGCTGCCCGACCGCCACGAGGGCCTGCTGCAGTTCCGCGGCCCGTCGTCCACCTCGGGCTACTACCGCAATCCGGAGGCGACGAAAGGCCTCTTCGACGGCGAGTGGGTGAATACCGGCGACCGCGCCTACCTCAAGGAGGGCATGGTCTACCTCACCGGCCGCGAGAAGGACATCATCATCCGCGGCGGGCGCAACATCAGCCCCTACGAGCTGGAGACCGCCGTGGGCGGCCTCGCCGGCGTGCGACGCGGCTGCGTCGCGGTGTTCGGCAGCCCCGACCCGGCCAGCGGCACCGAGCGCGTGGTGGTGCTCGCCGAGATGCGCGACACCGACGCCTCGCGCCACGAGAGCCTCAGGCGCATGATCAACGAGCTCGCGGTGGGGCTGATCGGCGCGCCGGTCGACGACATCGTGCTCGCCCCGCCTCAGACCGTGCCCAAGACTTCCAGCGGCAAGATCCGCCGGGTCGCGGCGCGCGAGTTCTACGAGCGCGGGCCCTCGTCGGTGAAGCTGCAGGCGGTGTGGCTGCAGTTCCTGCGCTTGGTGCTCGCGGGCGCCGCGCCGCAGCTGCGCCGCAGCCTGCGCGCGGCGCGCGGCGCGCTGTTCGCGCTGCGCGGCTATCTGGTGTTCGGGGCGCTGTTTCCGTTCGCGCTCGCCGCCGCCGCGCTCGCCCCGGTGCGCATCTGCTGGAGCGTGGGCAGGACCGTATCGAGGTGGTTCCTGCGGCTCTCCGGTATCGCCGTCGTTTCAAAGGGACGTTTTCCGGACAGAGGTCCCGTCGTCGTCGCGGTAAATCACACCAGCTGGCTCGACGCGGTGGTGCTCCTGTCGCTGCTCGAATACCGCGGCTACGCGTTCGTCGCCAAGCGCGAGTTCCTCGGCAACTGGCTGATGCGCACGCTGCTCGCGGGCTTCGGCACCGAGTTCATCGAGCGCTTCGACGTGCAGAAGAGCGCCGAGCACGCCAGCGAGCTCGCCGAGCGCGCCAGGCGCGGCGTCTCGCTCATCGTCTTCGCGGAAGGAACGCTCAAGCGCGCGACCGGGCTGATGCCCTTCCGCACCGGCGCGTTCCAGGCGGCGGCGCAAGCCGGCATCCCAGTGGTGCCGGTCGCGCTGCGCGGCGTTCGCTCGGTGCTGCGCGACGGCACCTGGTACCTGCGGCGCGCCCCGGTCGCGGTGACGATCGGCGCGCCGCTCGCGCCCCAGGGAACGGACTGGAGCGCCGCGGTGCAGTTGCGGGACGCGGTGCGCGCCGAGATCCTCAGGCATTGCGGCGAGCCGGACCTCGCCCCGGCGGAGCCGCGGCCGCCGGGTTGAGACAGATGGAAGGGCGTGCGCCGCGGTTGCTATACTGCGCGGCCGGGAATGGATTCCGACCAAGGGGGCGCCGCATGCTACTCAGCAATCTCGAGCTGGTTCCAGGTCGCCGTGTGGTCAAGCATCTCGGGCTGGTACAGGGAAGCACGGTGCGCGCCAAGCACGTGGGCAAGGACCTGTTCGCCGGGCTAAAGAACATCGTCGGCGGCGAGCTCAAGGCCTACACCGAGCTGCTGCAGGAATCGCGCGAGGAAGCGACGCAGCGCATGGTCAAGCAGGCCGAGGCGGCTGGCGCCAACGCGGTGCTCAACGTGCGCTTCGCCACCTCCTCGATCACCACCGGCGCGGCCGAGATCTTCGCCTACGGGACCGCGGTGGTCCTGGAGTAGGCGCGCCGTGCAAGCGCTGTTCGAGAACCTCGATCTCGTCCTTTTCGCCGCGCTGTTCGTGGTCGGCTACTTCGCCGGCCGCTGGAACGAGCGCCGGCACTATGCCTCGATAAGGCGCCGCGAGAAGGATCTCGCCGGCGTGCTCGTGTTCTCCAACCGCTTCCCGCCTGCGGCGAGCGGGCGCGCCGCGACGCGCCTGGTCGCCGGCAGCGCGGTGATTTCCGAGGACTATTTCAAGGGCGCGCTCGCCGCCCTCTACAGCATATTCGGCGGCCGCGTGCGCTCCTACGAGTCGCTGATCGATCGCGCGCGGCGCGAGGCTGTGCTGCGCATGAAAGCGGAGGCGCACGGGCTCGGCGCCTCGATGATCGTCAACGTGAAATTCCAGACCTTCGCCATCGGCGGCCGCTCGCAGAACAGCGTCAAGGGCGTGGAGGTGCTCGCCTACGGCACCGCGGTGGCGCCGGCCGGCGGCGCCTGAGCTTGCCCGAGTACCGCAACCCCGAGCTTCCCGAGGAAGTCAACAACAGCGACCGGCGGCCGCTCGCAAGCTTTTTCGTGCTCTCGGCAGCGGCGCTGGCCGCGTTCGGCGTCGCGGCGCTGGCGCTCGTGTTCTTCGGCGGCGAGCTGGCGCGCCATCTTCCCTACGAGACCGAGATGAGGCTGATCGCGCCGCACGCCGAGCGCTATCCGCCGCGCGATCACCCCGTGGAGCGCTACTTGCAGCGCCTCGCCGACCGGCTCGCCAGCGGCATGTCGCTGCCGCCGCCAATGGCGATCCGCGTGCACTACGTGAACGAACCGGTTGTGAACGCCTTCGCCACGCTCGGCGGGCACATCGCCGTTTACCGCGGTCTGCTCGAGCGCATGCCGGACGAGAACGCGCTCGCCATGGTGCTGGCGCACGAGATCGGCCACGCGCGCCACCGCCATCCGGTGCAGAGCCTCGGCCGTGGCGTCGCGCTCGGCGCCGCCCTGAGCGTGCTCTCCACGGGCGCGGGCGGCGGCGTCGCCGAAGGCGTGCTGGGAAAGTCGGGCATGCTGACGCTGCTCAGCTTCAGCCGCGCGCAGGAGGACGAGGCGGACGACGCGGGGCTCGATGGCCTCGCGCTCGCCTACGGGCATGCCGGCGGCGCGGCCGACACGTTCAGGATGCTGCGCGAGGCGGCCGGCGCGCGCGGGCGCTCCGAGCCGCCGGTCTTCCTCAGCACGCATCCGCTCACCCAGGCGCGCATCGACCGGATCGCCGGCGCCATTGCGCGCCGGGGCGCGAAGGCGGACGGGCCGCGCACCGCGATACCGGAGGAGGTGCGCCGCGCGCTCGAAAAGGACGCGACTCAGACGACCAGGCCGAGCACCAGGAGCGCCCCCGCGGCGAGCAGGATCCAGGTGAGGGTGGTGCCGAACACGCGCGCGGGGAACACGCTCGAATAGATTCCCAGAGCGTGCGCGACGCGCGCCACGACCAGCGCGATCCCGAGCAGGTAGACCAGCCAGGGCTTGGCGCCCATCCATTCGACCAGGGCCATCAGCGCGAGCGCCATCGGCACGTATTCGATGAAGTTTCCCTGCACGCGGATCGCGCGCCCCATCTCCGGGTCGCCGCCGTCGAACAGGTTGATCTTCTTCTTCGCCCGCAGGACCGTGACGCGGACACTGATCGCGACGAGCATCAGGGCCAGAACGCCGGTGAAGATCGCGGTGATCGGGATCGGAAAGGTGCTCATGGTGTTCCTCCGGGAAGAAAGCAGCGCCGCGGCGAGCCGCTATTTCAGGATCCGCAGCAGGTTGTGATGCGAGTCGGTGAAGGTCGGCAGGTCCTTGCGGTCCTCGATCTGCGCCGCAGCTTCCGCGATCTGCGGTGCCGCGAGGAGCTTGCGGTTGCGCGTCACCAGGATCTGATCGGTCGAGGAATACCAGTATTCGGGGCCCTCGGACGCCTGCGTCGAATCGGACACGAGCACCGCCTCCAGCCCGATCTCGGCGGCGAGGCGCTTCACCACCGGCAGCAGGTCCACGTAGCGGTTGGTCGCCTGGAACACGATCACGCCGTCGGCCTCGATGTGCCGGGCGTAGATCGCCATCGCCTCGCGCGTCACGAGGTGCATCGGAATCGAGTCGCCCGAGAAGGCGTCGATGCCGAGCACGTCGTAACCGCGCGGCGGCTCGCGCTCCAGCGACAGCCTGCCGTCGCCCAGCACCACCTGCGTGCGCGCGTGCGAATCGGCGAGGAACGTGAATTCGCGCCGCGCGATGTCGACCACGCGCGGGCTGATCTCGTAGAACGTGATCGTGTCGCCGGGGCGCCCGTACGCCGCGATCACGCCGGCGCCCAGGCCGAGGACGCCCACCTTGAGCGGCCGCGCGGGCCGGCGCGCGTGCAGCGCGCCGAAAAGCCTGCCGTAGCCCGAGGTCGGGCCGAAATAGTCGGCCGGCGTGTTGCGGAACGAGTCGCCGAGCAGCTGCCCGCCATGCATGATCCCGCCATGGTACATGGTGCGGTACGGCACCGGTTCGGGGTGGTCGCGCGTGCGCACCACGCCGTAGAAGTCGCGCTCCATCACGCGCACGTCCTTGACGTACGCGGCGCCGCCGCGCACCACGAGCACCAGGGTCGCGACCGCGACCAGCGTTGCAAGCCACCTGGCGGTGCCCCGAACCCCGGTCATGACGACGAAGGCAAGCGCCACCAGGGCGATGCCGAGCTCGAAGTAACCGGGGAGCGCGAGCGGCGCCGCGATCGCCACCAGCACCGCGCCGAGCGCGCCGCCGAGCGAAAGCGCGAGGTAGTAGCGCGTGAGATGCCGCGGGTCGGGCTTGAGGCGCGCGAGCTCGCCGTGGCAGACCATGCAGGCGACGAACAGGCCCGCCAGGTACAGCGGCGCGGCCACCGTCAGCTCGAGCGACGGGATGAAGTACGCCATCGCGGGCACCAGCCCTGCGAGCGCGCCCAGGAACGCCGGGCGCGCGTACCAGCGCGGGTGGTCGAACGCGAGGATGAACGTCACCAGGTAGAGGGCGAGCGGCAGCACCCAGAGGAACGGCACGCTCGAGATGTTCTGCGTGATGTGGTTGGTGACCGCGAGCAGCATCACCGACCCCATCGCCGAGAGCGCGAGCCACTGCAGCTGCCTCGCGGCGGGAGGCGGCGGAACGGCCACCGCCGCGGGCTTCGCCTGGCCGGCGAACCCGTTCAGCGAAAACAGGGCGATGCCGGCGCAGAGCAGGACGAACAGCGCGTAGAGCGCGGACCACGCCCAGCCGAGGCTCTTCAGCTCGAACAGCGGCTCGAGCGCGAGCGGAAATCCGAGCAGCGCGATGAGCGACGCGAGGTTGGAGAGCGCGAACAGGCGATACGGCACCGCGCTCCTGAACGTGCGCCAGTACCAGGCCTGCAGCAGCGGCGTGCTGGTGGAGAGCAGGAAATACGGCAGGCCGATGGTCGCCGCGAGCAACAGCAGGATGCGCGCGATCGGCTGCTCGTCGCCGAGCGGCTTCCAGCCGGCGCCGGCGAGGACCGGGAGCGCGAGGAGCGAGGCGGCCAGCAGCGCCACGTGCAGCAGCGCCTGCCTCCTCGGCCCGAGCCGCGTGGTGAGGTCGGCGTAGGCGTAGCCCGCGAGCAGCGCGCTCTGGAAGAACACCAGGCACGTGGTCCACACCGCGGCCGAGCCGCCGAACCAGGGCAGGATCTGCTTGGCGACGATCGGCTGCACCAGGAAGAGCAGGAACGACGACAGGAAGATCGTGCCGGCGTACGGCAGGACCGCCGCCAGCGGCAGCCGTATTACTTCAGTGCGGATTGCAGCGTCCTCCCCATCTCCGCGGGATTGCGGGTCACCCGGATCCCGCATTCCTCCATCACCGCGAGCTTCTCCTGCGCGGTGCCCTTGCCGCCCGAGATGATCGCGCCGGCGTGGCCCATCCTCTTGCCCGGCGGCGCGGTGACGCCGGCGATGAAGCCGACCACGGGCTTCTTCATGTTCGCCTTCGCCCAGCGCGCCGCGGTCTCTTCGTCGGCGCCGCCGATCTCCCCGATCATGACCACCGCATCGGTTTCGGGGTCCTCGTTGAAGAGCTGCAGCACGTCGACGTGCTTCAGGCCGTTCACCGGGTCGCCGCCGATGCCCACCGCGGTGGACTGCCCGATGCCGAGGTCGGTGAGCTGCGCCACCGCCTCGTACGTGAGCGTGCCGGAGCGCGACACCACGCCGACGCGCCCCTTGCGGTGGATATGGCCCGGCATGATGCCGATCTTCAGCTCCTCGGGCGTGATCACCCCGGGACAGTTCGGCCCGAGGAGCAGCGTGCGGCGCCCTTCTTTCTTCATGCGGTCGCGCACCGCGATCATGTCGCGCACCGGGATGCCCTCGGTAATGCAGATGGCGAGGTCGAGGTCGGCTTCCACCGCTTCCCAGATCGCCGCGGCGGCGCCCGCAGGCGGGACGTAGATGACGGACACGTTGACCCCGGTCTGCGATTTCGCGTCCCTGACCGAGGCGAAGACCGGGATGCCCTCGAAACTCTCGCCCGCCTTTTTCGGGTTCACCCCGGCGACATAGCAATTCTTGCCGTTCGCGTAAGCGCGGCTCGTCTGGGTGTGGAACTGGCCGGTCTTGCCGGTGATGCCCTGCGTGACGACGCGCGTATCGCGATTTACGAGGATGCTCATCTTCAGCGCCCCTTCACGGCGGCGACGATCTTCTGCGCCGCTTCGGCCATGTTGTCGGCCGAAATGATCGGCAGGCCCGAGTCGGCGAGGATCTTCTTGCCGAGGTCCTCGTTGGTGCCCCGCATGCGCACCACCAGCGGCACCGAAAGGTGCACCTCGCGCGCCGCGGCCACGACGCCGGTGGCGATGGTGTCGCACTTCATGATGCCGCCGAAGATGTTGACCAGGATCGCCTTCACCTTCGGGTTGGAGAGCATGATCTTGAACGCCGCGGTGACCTTCTCGGCGGTCGCGCCGCCCCCCACGTCGAGGAAGTTGGCCGGCTCGCCGCCGAACAGCTTGATCGTGTCCATGGTCGCCATCGCGAGGCCCGCCCCGTTCACCATGCAGCCGATGTTGCCGTCGAGCGAGATGTACGACAGGTCGTGCTTCGAAGCCTCGATCTCGAGCGGGTCCTCCTCGTCCAGGTCGCGCATCGCGACGATCTCGGGGTGGCGGAAAAGCCCGTTGTCGTCGAAGTTGAGCTTCGAGTCGAGCGCGACGACCTTGTTCTCGCCGGTCAATATCAGCGGATTGATCTCCGCAAGCGAGGCATCGGTTTCATCGAAGCATTTGTAGAGCGACTGCAGGAGCTGTGCCGCTTGGGGAACCGAATTTTCCGGAACACCGATCTTCCTGCTCACTTCCGAAGCGTCTTCCCCTGTCAAACCCAACGCCGGGTCAATGAACACCTTGTGGATCTTCTCGGGATGCCTCGCGGCGACCTCCTCGATGTCCATGCCGCCTTCGGAGGACGCCATGAGGCAGACTCTCTGCGTCTGCCGGTCCACCACCATGCCGATGTAGAGCTCCTTCGCGATGTCGGCGCCTTCCTCGACGAGCAGCCTGCGCACCTTCTGGCCGCCCGGGCCGGTCTGGTGCGTCACGAGCTGCATGCCGAGGATCTGCGTAGCCTTCTGCTTCACCTCGTCCGGGGACTTCGCGACCTTGACGCCGCCGCCCTTGCCGCGGCCGCCGGCGTGGATCTGCGCCTTGACCACCCAGACGCCGCCGCCGAGCTTCCTGGCCGCGTCCACCGCCTCGTCCGCGGTGAAGCACGGGATCCCGCGCGGCGTGGCGACGCCGAACTTCCGGAACAGCTCCTTGCCCTGGTATTCGTGGATTTTCATGTGCTCACCCGTGGGGCGCGAATTCTAGCATCCGGCACTTGCTAGAATTTCTCTCATGCAGGCCATTCTCGCGCTCGACCAGGGCACCACCAGCTCGCGCGCCATCGTGTTCGACATCGACGGCCGGCCGCTCTCGGTCGCGCAGCGCGAATTCCGGCAGCTGTTTCCGCAGCCCGGCTGGGTCGAGCACGATCCGCGCGAAATATGGATCAGCCAGCGGGACGTCGCGCGCGAGGCGCTGGAGAAGGCCGACCTCGCGCCGAGCGCGCTGCGCGCGCTCGGCATCGCCAACCAGCGCGAAACCACGTTGTTGTGGGACCGGCAGACCGGCGAGCCGCTCTACAACGCGATCGTGTGGCAGGACCGGCGCACTGCCGCCATGTGCGCCGAGCTGCGCACCTCGGGCGTCGAGGAGACCGTGCGCACGAGGACCGGACTCGTGCTCGACCCCTACTTCTCGGGCACGAAGCTCGCGTGGCTGCTCGACAACCTGCCCGGGGCGCGGGCGCGCGCCGAGCGCGGCGAGCTCGCCTTCGGCACGGTGGACACGTGGCTGGCGTGGAACCTCTCGCAGAGCCGCACCCACGTGACCGATCCCTCGAACGCCTCGCGCACCATGCTGTTCAACATCCACACCGGGGACTGGGACCCGGAGCTGCTCCGGATCCTGCGCGTGCCGCGCGCGATCCTGCCGGACGTCTTCCCCTCGGCGCACGTCTTCGGCATGGCCGCCCCGGAGATCCTCGGCGAGCCGGTGCCGATCGCCGGCATCGCCGGCGACCAGCAGGCGGCGCTCTTCGGCCAGGCCTGCCACCGGCCGGGCATGGCGAAGAACACCTACGGCACCGGCTGCTTCATGCTGCTGCACACGGGCGAGCGCGCGGTGAGCTCCGCCAACGGCCTGCTGACCACCGCGGCGGCCCAGCTCGGGCGCGCGCTCGACGCGCGCGACGCCGACAAGGAGTACGCGCTCGAGGGCAGCGTCTTCATCGCCGGCGCGGTGGTGCAGTGGCTGCGCGACGAGATGCGCTTCTTCAAGTCTTCGGGCGAGATCGAGCTGCTCGCCGCGAGCGTTCACGACAACGGCGGCGTGTACCTGGTGCCCGCGTTCACGGGGCTGGGCGCGCCGCACTGGGACCCGTTCGCGCGCGGCACCATCATCGGCCTTACTCGGGGATCTTCCCGCGCGCACCTCGCACGCGCAGCTTTGGAATCCATTGCCTACCAGAGCGCCGACGTGCTCGAGGCGATGCAGAAGGATTCGGGCGAGAAGCTGATGGAGCTGCGCGTGGACGGCGGCGCCGCCGCGAACGACCTGCTGATGCAGTTCCAGGCCGACATCCTGGGCGTGCCGGTGGTGCGGCCGCGCGTGCTCGAGACCACGGCGCTCGGCGCCGCCTACCTCGCGGGCCTGGCGACGAGCCTGTGGTCCTCGCGCGAGGAGATCGCCGCGCAGTGGCAGATCGACCGGACGTTCGAACCGCAGATGAACCGCGACGCGGCCGAGGAGCTGCTCGCGCGCTGGCGCGCCGCGGTGCACCGCAGCCTGCGCTGGGCCGAGATGGCCTAGGCAGCGCCTGCCCAGACGCGCCGGGCGAACTCCGGGTAGTTCGCGGCGATTTCCCGCGCCACCGGGCCGCGGAGGAGGGCCAGCTCCTCCCGGGAGGGCATTTCGGTGTTCACCACCGGAGAAGCAACGTCATAGTCGAACCCCGTGTCGTCCCGGATCTCCTCGACCGTGTAGCCGGGATGCACGCTCTCCAGCCGGAAGCGGCGGCTCTCCTTCTGCCAGGCGAAAAGCGCCTTGCCGGTCACCAAGGCCTGCGGACCGCCTCGGCGCCAGACTTCCGGCGGGCTCCAGCCCGGCGCCGAGATGAAGTCCACGCGGGGAACCAGCGTTCGGCGGGAATGCTCTTCCCTGAAAAGAATCGTCCGCTTCGCGGCGAAGTACATGAACGCGGAGCCGAACGAGCCCGGGAAACGGTTCGTCCCGGCGCGCACCAGGTTGACGTTGGCCTCGCCGTCGATCTGCGCGCCGCCGAGAAAGAAGACGTCGATCCGGCCCTGCCCGGCGAGATCGAAAAGCTCGCGCGAGCCTTCCGTGAAGGGATTGCCGCTTCGCTTGTGCAGCAGGGATATTCTGAGCCCGATCCCCCGCGCTCTCAGCAAAGCGCAAGCGGTTGCCGGAATCGGCGAGGCGGCGCCGACCGCGACGTGTCGCGCGTCACCGATGAGCCGCGCGATCGCGCACGCGAGCAGTTCTTCCCTGGTATACGTGTTCATCAAGGTATCGCTGGAACCCCTCGCGCGTCTTCGCCTCTTTCGCGTAATGCGCAATGTGCGCGTCGTCGATCGTATAGAGGTCCGCCACGCCGAGCGGCCAGGCGCCGCGCTCGGCCTGCGCCACCGCGGTGACGTAGACCGAGGACAGCACGCCGGGCGCGAGCAGCTCGTCTTCGAGCATGTCGCCTTCGCGCAGCTCCTCGTACGTGACGTAGCAGCGCTGCGCCGCGTGCGCGATCGTCGCCAGCTCCTTCCTGCGACCGATCCAGACGTTGCCCGCGCGGTCCGCCCAGCGCGCGTGAAACAGGGCGACATCCGGGAAGATCGCGGGCAGAAGAAGAACCGGGTCTTGCGCGGGGGAAAACGGATTCTGCAGGACCTTCCAATCGCTGCGCTGCTCCACCAAATCCGATCCCAGTACCCCTCGCAAGGGCATGAACGGAACGCCTTTCTCCGCCGCCTGCAGCCCGGTGTGCACCGCCGGGCAGGTCGCATCCATGACCTTCAGCTCGCCCGACTCCGCGGCTGCGGTAAAGCGCGGCGCGAGGCCGGCCTCGCCGAGCGACACGGCGCTCGTCTCGACCTCGGCGACGCAGCCCGCGCCGATCA
The DNA here is from genome assembly GCA_001768615.1 of Acidobacteria bacterium RIFCSPLOWO2_12_FULL_67_14b. GTDB lineage: Bacteria > Acidobacteriota > Vicinamibacteria > Vicinamibacterales > UBA2999 > 12-FULL-67-14b. The sequence continues at coordinate 26,877 of MELE01000232.1, forward strand.
GGAGATCGGCGCAAAAGCCGAGCACCGGCACCCCGAGAAGCTTCAAATTCCTGGATTTCTTCCGAATCAGCGCGCGCACCACCTCCATCGCGACGAGGGAGTAATCGGGCGGCAGCGCGAGGACCGCGCCGTCGGGAATCTGCGCGGCGATCTCCCCCGCTCCGGCGAGGAACCGCGTCTCGTTCGCCGGCAGCCCGTTCAAGCCGTTCCGCCGACGGTCAGGCCGTCGATCTTCAGCGTCGGCTGCCCGACGCCCACCGGGACGCTCTGACCTTCCTTGCCGCAGGTGCCGACGCCGGGGTCGAGCTCGAGGTCGTTGCCGATCATCGAGACGCGCGTGAGCGCGTCCGGTCCGTTGCCGATCAGCGTCGCGCCCTTGACCGGGTGCGTCACCTTGCCGTCCTCGATGAGGTATGCCTCGGCCGCGGAGAACACGAACTTGCCGTTGGTGATGTCCACCTGCCCGCCGCCGAAGTTCACGGCGTAGAGCCCCTTTTTCACGCTGGCCATGATCTCCCTCGGGTCGTGGCCGCCCGCGAGCATGTACGTGTTGGTCATGCGCGGCAGCGTGAGGTGCGCGAACGACTCGCGCCGGCCGTTGCCGGTGAGCGGCATCTTCAGCAGGCGCGCGTTCAGGCTGTCCTGCATGTAGCCGCGCAGCACGCCGTCCTCGATCAGCACGGTGCGCCGCGTCGGGTTGCCCTCGTCGTCCACGGTGAGCGAGCCGCGCCGGTCGGGCAGCGTGCCGTCGTCGATCACGGTCACGCCGCGCGCGGCGACCCGCTCGCCGATCCTGCCGGCGAAAGCGGAGCTGCCCTTGCGGTTGAAGTCTCCCTCCAGGCCGTGCCCGATCGCCTCGTGCAGCAGGATCCCCGGCCAGCCCGGACCGAGCACCACCGTCATGGTCCCCGCCGGCGCCGGGCGCGCATCCAGGTTCGTGAGCGCCTGCTGCACCGCTTTTACCGCATAGGACTCGAGCGCCGCGTCCGTGAAATGCGCGTAGCCGGTGCGCCCGCCGCCGCCGGCGGTGCCGCTCTCGCGGCGGCCGCCGCTCTCGGCGATCACCTGCACCGAAAGGCGCACGAGCGGCCGCACGTCGGCGGCGACGACGCCGTCCGAACGCGCCACGAGGATCACCTCGTACTCGCCGCCCAGGTGCGCCATGACCTGCACGATGCGCGGGTCCTTCGCGCGGCACATCCGCTCCAGCTTTTCGAGAAGCGCGACTTTGTCCTGCGCGGCGAGCGTCGCGAGCGGATCGAGCGGCTCGTAGCGTTGAGGCATTTTCTTTCGCGCAACGACTTTCGTCCGCTTCGCCCCGCCCGTTCGTGCGATCGCGCGTGTCGCGCGCGCCGCGTCCTCCAGCGCGTCGAAGCTGATCTCGTCGGAGTACGCGAACGCGGTCTTGTCGCCCGCGATCGCGCGCACGCCGACGCCCTGCTCGATCGCGAAGCTGCCCGACTTGACGATGCCCTCCTCCAGGCTCCAGCCTTCGGCGCGCGTGTACTGGAAATAGAGGTCGGCGTAGTCCAGGCGCCGCTCGGCCAGCCTGCCGAATACCTGCTCGAGCTTGCGCGTCTCGAGCTCGTAGGGCGCGAGCAGGCACGAGTCCGCGGTGGCGAGAAGAACGTCGGTGTCCATTACGCGAGCCTTCGGTGGTCGAGCGCGGGCAGCGATTGTCTCACTTCGGCCAGGCGCGCGGAATCGATCTCGGCGAGCACCACGGCTTCGCCCTCGGCGCGCTCCGCGAGCACGCTGCCCCACGGGTCCACGATCATGCTGTGGCCGTAAGTCAGGCGGCCGTCCGGGTGCATGCCCCCCTGCGCCGGCGCGATCACGTAGGCCAGGTTCTCGATGGCGCGCGCGCGCAGGAGCACGTGCCAGTGCGCCCGCCCCGTCGGCACGGTGAACGCGGAAGGCACCGCAATGAGCGCAAGCGGCGCGAAGCGCCGGTACAGCTCCGGGAAGCGCACGTCGTAGCAGACCGAAAGCGCGATGCGGCCGAACGGAGATTCCACGGCGACCGGCGCCGTGCCGGGCTCCAGGGTGCGCGTCTCGTCGTAGCGCTCCTCGCCCTGCGCGAAGCGGAACAGGTGCATCTTGTCGTAGCGCGCCACGCGCCGGCCCGCATCGTCGTACACCAGGCATGCGCTGCGGATGCGGCCCGGGTCGTCGCAGGCGATCGGGCAGGTGCCGCCCACCAGCCACAGCTTGTGGCGCCGCGCGGTCGCGGCGAGGAAATCCTGGATCGGGCCGCGGCCGTCGGGCTCGCGCGCGCGCACCTTGGCCGCGGCGTCGCCGCTGATGAGATAGAAATTCTCGGGCAGCGCGACGAGCCGCGCGCCCTCCGCGGCGGCCCGCGCCACCAGGCGCGCCGCGGCCTCGAGATTGGGCGCCACTTCGGGCGCCGACACCATCTGCACCGCCGCGATCCGGATCGGCGCCATCACTGGTTCGGTACCGGCGCCATCGCCCCCGAGGGTGTGGGCGGCGGCGCCTGGTCGATTTTTTCCAGCTTCGGATCCTTCCACGGGCCGCTCACCGTGTACTCGTAGGCGAGAATCCGCCCGATCGGGTCCTTCAGCACGCCCTGCGCGACCGCCACGCCGACCGCGACCGCGGGATTGACGATCCCGATCAGCGTGGTCACGGTGCGACGCACGCTCGGCACGACCTTCACGTGCAGGCTCTGCGTCTCCCGCGCCAGGTCGAAATCGCCGCTCAGCGCGACCTCGGCGGCCGAGCCGCGGATCTTGAGGTCCTTGGTGTCCATCACGCCCTGCGCGACGCGGAACGAAGCCGACAGCGTGTCGAACTGGAACCCCTTGGCGAACACGTCCGAGAGCTGCAGGCTGATCAGCGAAAACAGCCGCCCGAGCCCGGTCTCGACCTGCGGGAACTGGCCCTTCTCGGCGGTCAGCGCAAGCTCCCCCGACAGGCTCGGCAGGTCGATCGAGAGCGGGTCGCCGTTCCACGCCAGCCCGCCCTCCAGCCTGGCGCTGCCGCCCTGGACGCGGTCCGGGTAGCCGGCACGCTCGAGGAACTTGCCGACGTCGCTCGACTCGAGCGTGAAGTTGAGCGAGGTGCGCGAGCCGCCTGCGGTGCGCCAGGCGCCGCTCGCCGAGAGCGAAGCCTCCGGGTTCACCACCGCCAGCTTGTCGATGCGCCAGCTCGGGCCGTCGTGCCGCGCCACGACCTCGACCCGCCCGTAGCGCTTGCCACGGTGCGTGAAGCTCTCCGCGACCAGGTCCACCGCAGGCAGCTCCTTTATGCCTTCGGCCGGTTTCGCCTCGGGGTAATCGTCCGGCACGGCAAAATGCGACAGGCGCGCGATCAGCCGGCCGCCGCCCTCCCCGCGGTAGGCGAAATTTCCCGCGAGCTCGGACGCCGTGACGTTTGCCGTCCATCCTTCCGCGTCGGCGGCGCCGCGCAGGACCACGTTTTTCATCCTCTTGCCCAGAAAATCGAGCGTGCCGAGACGCAGGTCGAAACCGGCCGCGCCCGCGCTGCCATCTCCGGCCAGGAGCGGCAGCCAGCGGTCCAGGTCGAGCGCCGGCAGCGACCCGTACAGCGCGATGGCGCGGCGCTCGGGCAGGCGCAGCGCCTCGCCTTGCGCCGGGTTGATCGAGACCGCGGCGCGCTGCACCCGCATCTCGCCGCCCTGCAGCACCCTGAGGAACTCGGCAGCGACCAGCCGGCCGAGCGCGAGCGAGATCCGGTCGCGTCCCTCGCCCGGGTAGATGTCCACGCGCAGCGGCAGCGTCTCCGCGGCGCTCTTCGCGAACGGCGCCGGAAGCTCGCTCGCCACGCCGCGCAGCGACGATTCGAAGGCGATCTGCGCGCGCTTGTCGCGCACCGTCACGGTCGCCCGGTAGGGCGCGCCGCCCGAGAGGCGGCCGAGCAACGGGTGGTCGAACAGCGTCCGGATTCCCTCCACCGTGGCGCTGCCCTCGGCCACCACGTCGACGCCCGACGCGGGCCTCGATCCGCCGGTAATCGTCACCGGCCCGCCGAAGAGCTGGCCGCGCGTCTCGTGCACCGCCAGCGTCGACTCGGTGAACGCGATCCGTCCCGAGGCGTGCTCGACCGGCGGCAGGCGCGGCTCCAGAGTGACCGTGTTGTTCGCGAACCGGTATTCGCCCGCCACCTTGCTCTTCGCGAGGTCGTCGATCGGCAGCTCGAGCTTGAGCTGCAGCCGGCCGCGCCCATCGGCCGTCATGCCGTCGCTGAAGCCGTCGATCATGGCGCGCACGGGGCTCTCCTGGATGTACTTGAGAAACTCCGCCGTGGGCCCTTCGGCCTGCCCGCTGACGAGCAGCATCGTCCTGTCGGAGAGCAGGCTCGGGATGCCGACGCGCGTGTTCGCGATCTTCGCGCCGAGGATGCCGCCCGCGCGGCCGGCGATCTCCATCCGGTCGCGCTCGAAGAGCAGCTCGCCCTCGATCGCCTCGATGCGCGGCCAGCCGCGCGCGTACTCGAGCACGCCGCCGCTGATCTTCGCCGTGACCAAGAACTGGCCCTTGGCGGGGTCGACGTACGGGAAGTCGCGCAGGTCGCCTTGCAGGCGAAAGCGCACGTCGGTGGACTGCCCGCCCTGGATCGACGCCGCGAGCCACTCGCGCGTCGCCGCGCCCATGATCGAGGAAAGCGGCAGGTACCTCGCGCTGTGCCTGCCGTCGGCGCGCGCGAGCTGCGCCGAAAGGTCGATCCGGCCGGGGCCCTCGCCGGTGTACCGGTAGCTGCCCTGCGCGGTCCCGGCGAGGTCCTCGTTGGCGTAGGCGAGGCTCGCGATGCGTACCGCCACCCCGCCACCGGCCTGGCGCTCCCAGTGGATCTCGCCGTTCAGCGCGTCGAGCGCGATGCGCGGCTCGGGAAAGACCTTCGGCAGGTCGAGCTCGGACTTGAGCGAAGCCAGCCGCATCGTGCCCTTCGCTTCGTTCGCCTCGACGTTCCCGGAGAGCCCGCCGAAGCCCGGGATCGCTCGCCATGCCTTCATCGCGAGCCCGGCAAAGCGCGTTTTGGCGCTGAACGTCGCCGCGTCCGGCAGCTCGCCCGACCAGTCGAACTTGAGATCGAGCAGGTTGCCCTGCGGCGCAAGCTCGGCGAGGAGCTTGCGAAGGTCCGCCGGAAACGGCATGAATTCCGCGAGATGCGCCAGGGGCCCGAGCTCGATCAGGTCGGCGTTGATCAAGCCGCGTTGCGGCTTGCCGGACTCGGCGCGTTCCCAGTGCGCCCTGAAGCTCGTCGACTGCATCGCAGGCCCGCGCCCGGAAACGACCGCGAGGTTGCGCACGCCGAACTCGTAGCCGCGCGCCGTCTCGCGGCCCTCCAGCCTGCCGCGCACCGCGGGCACGTCGAGCACGGGCAGGTCTTTCGCGAAGCGCGCCACCACGCCGGTGAGCGACACGTCCGCGGTCGCGCGCCTCACCTTGCCTTCGCCGAGCGTCGCCCAGAGGCGCACCGCGCCCTGGCCCTTCCTCACGTCGACCGGATAGTCGACCCAGGCGCGCCAGCCGGCGAGATCGGTATAGCCGAGCTCGGCGAACACGCGCCCGTTCCAGGCCTTGAGCTCCTTCACCGTGCGCCCGATGAGCTCGGCGCGCAGCTCGAGCGCCGAGCCGAGCTTGCTCGGCGGGCGGGCCGAGAGCCCGATCGAATGCTCGTCGCCGTCGTTGCGCAGGCGGAAGTTGAGCGCCGCCAGCGCGAGCGGCGGCGCCTTGCGCATCTCGTCGTTCCAGTCGATCTCGGCGTTGCGCACCTCGATCTCGCGCTGCCCGAGAATCCAGTCGGCGAGCCCGCGATCGCCCTTGTCCTCCTCGACCCTCATCCCGGCGACCCAGATCGCCCCCTGCGCGTCGCGCCGCAGCTGCAGCCGCGGCCCCTCGATGGCGAGCGAGTGCAGCCGCAGGTCCCGGTACAGGAGCGAACGCCACGACACCACGTTCTCCACGGTGGGCAGCACCAGCGCCTCGCGGCCGTCGCGGTCGAACACGCGCACCTCGGAGAGCACGAGTTCGGGCCTCAGGCCCTCCCAGTCCGCCTCGATGCGGCCGATCGTCACTTTCAGGCCGACCGAGCGCGAAATCGCGGCGACGATGTCCTCGCGGTAGCGCTCGACGTTCGGCAGCAGCCAGTAGCGCATCGCGAGGAACAGCGCCGCGAACGCGAAGAACCCGGCCCAGGCGAGTACTTCCAGGGCGCGCAACCAAGGCCGCGCCTTGTTGAGCAAGATTCGGTTTTTCGTTTGCATCAACGCCTTGTAACAAGGCATTCTATCCGTAAATGCAAGATCCCATTGGGAAAATCACCCTTTCGCGCTACGCCGGACAGCTGCTCGCGGCGCATCCCGGGCTCGCCTCGGAACTCAACGCGCCGCATGCGTTCCGCGCCGACGAGATCGCGCTGGCGCTGGCGGGCAGCGCGAACGATGACGAGCGCGCGCTCAAGGCACGCCTGCGGAGGCTGCGCCGGCGCGTGCTCCTGCGCGTGATGGCGCGCGACCTCTCGGGCGCGGCAGAACTCGCCGAGGTCTGCGGCACGATGAGCGCGCTCGCCGACGCCGAGATCCGCTGCGCGCTCGCCTGGGCCGAGGTCCACTGCGGCGCGCCCGCGGGCCAGCTGGTCGTGGTCGGCATGGGCAAGCTCGGCGGCCGCGAGCTCAACGTCTCCTCCGACGTGGACCTGGTGTTCGTCTATCCGGACGGTTCCGGCGAGCATGAAACGTTCGAGCGCGCCGGCCGCAAGCTGATCGCGCTTCTTTCTGAGACCACCGGCGAGGGCTTTGCGTTCCGCGTCGACATGCGCCTGCGGCCCTACGGCGAGGCCGGGCCGCTCGCCGCGAGCTACGACGCGCTCGAGACCTATTTCGTCGCGCAGGGGCGCGAATGGGAGCGCTATGCCTGGATCAAGTCGCGCCCCGTCACCGGAGGCCGGCACGAGGAGCTGGAGCGGATCGTGCGGCCGTTCGTCTACCGCAAGTACCTCGATTTCGGGACGCTCGCGGCGATGAGGAGGCTGCACGCCGAGGTGCGGCGCGAAGTCGCGCGGCGCGAGCTCGCGGCGCACGTCAAGCTCGGTCCCGGCGGCATCCGCGAAATCGAGTTCGTCGCCCAGGCGCTGCAGCTCGTGCGCGGCGGGCGCGATCCGGCGCTTGCCGTGCGCCCGACGCTCGAAGTCCTGGCGCAGCTGTCCCGGAAAAACCTTCTTCCGGAAAACGCCGCCGGCGAGCTCTCCGGCGCCTACGTTTTCCTGCGCAGCGTCGAGCACCGGCTGCAGTACCTCGACGACGCGCAGACGCACATGCTGCCCGACGATCCCGAGGACCGGCGGCGGATTTCGCTGATGATGAATTTCCCCTCGTGGGATTCGTTCCTCGATGCCCTGGACGCCCACCGCAAGGCGGTCACGCGCCATTTCGAGGACGTGTTCGCGGAGTCGGACCTGGAGAACAACGACGACCGCGCCTGGCCCGCGCACCCGCGCGCGGCCGCCTTCCGGGCGAGCCAGCGCTACCTGCAGCTCCCCGAATCGTCGCGCCAGCGGGTGGACCAGCTCGTCCCGGCGCTTGCCGCCGCTGCCGCGGCGACCCCCGACCCGGATGCGACGCTCGCGCGGGGGCTGGATCTCATCGAGGCGATCGCGCGCCGCGCCGCCTACCTCGCGCTCCTTGCCGAGCACCCCGAGGCACTCGAGCGCGTCGCCAAGATGATCGGCGCTTCGAGCTGGGCGGCGGAATTCGTCACGCGCCACCCGCTGCTGCTCGACGAGCTGCTCGACGACCGCCTGCTCTACGCGCCGCCCGACTGGCCGGGCTTCGAAGCGGGCCTGCGCAAGGCGCTCGCCGGCGCCGAGGGCGACGCCGAGCGGCAGATGAACCTGCTCCGGGAGCAGCACCAGGGGCAGGTGTTCCGGCTGCTTGCGCAGGACCTGGCGGGCCTGCTCACCGTCGAGCGCCTCGCCGACCACCTGTCGCTGCTTGCCGATATCGCCCTGGGCGTGTCCATTTCCCACGTGTGGCAGCAGATCCGGACCCGGCACCGCGAGGCGCCGCGCTTCGCCGTGATCGGCTACGGCAAGCTCGGCGGCAAGGAACTCGGGTACGCCTCCGACCTCGACCTCGTTTTCCTCTACGACGACGCGGACGAGCGCGCGCCCGAGAACTACGCGCGCCTCGCGCAGCGCATGAACAACTGGCTCACCACGCGCACCACTTCGGGCGCGCTCTTCGACACCGACCTGCGCCTGCGTCCCTCGGGCGAGTCGGGGCTGCTCGTCTCGTCGGTCGAGGCCTTCGCGAAATATCAGGAGGAATCGGCCTGGGCCTGGGAGCACCAGGCCCTCACCCGCGCGCGCTACTGCGCGGGGGACGCGCAAATCGGCGAAGCGTTCGAAGCGATCCGCGTCAGGATCCTCACCCGCTCGCGCGATCCCGGCAAGCTCGCCCGCGAAGTTCTCGCGATGCGCGAAAAGATGCACGCCGCGCACCCGAACAAGAGCGGCCTTTTCGACCTCAAGCACGACTCCGGCGGCATGATCGATCTCGAGTTCATCGTCCAGTTCCTGGTGCTCGCGCACGCGCACCGGCATTCCGCGCTAACGGGGAACCTGGGCAACATCGCGCTGCTGAAGATCTCCGCCGACCTCGGCTTGATCCCCTCGGAGCTCGCCGAACGCTGCCGCAGCGCCTACCGCGATTTCCGCCGCCTGCAGCACGCGCTGCGCCTCAACGGCGCGAAGTACGCGCGCGTGCCGCCGGAGCAGGTCTCAGCCCATGCGCAAGCCGCGCGCGAGTTGTGGGAGATCGTTCTTTCCCCATATCGGTAGGCGCGCCTTCGGGCAGGTCAGCCCTCGGGGTCACATCGCCCGAGAGACGTTAAGGCCCTACAGCAACGGCGCGATCCTCTCGGTGGCCTCTTTCGATGTGATGACCGGATGCACCTCGAACTCGACGAGATCGTTCCAGTTCGCCATCCACACGTCGAGGAGCTTCGGATTGGACGTTTCCATCACCTGGTAGCATCGCTCGAGCCTGTGATCGACCCAGCTCGCGACGTAGACCAGGCCATCCGGCGCCATTCGACCCCGATCACGGAGCCTGCGATACACGGCCGCCGCGTCCTTGTTCCTGAATTGCTCGATCACCATGTACTGGGCGGGCATATCGATTTTCCGTCATTGCGCCTTGCGAAAGGTGATGTCGCCGTACTGCGCCCGGGCCTTCTGGCGCGTGTTGTCGGCGTCGGTCATGACGCCGACGGCGACGACGTCCCAGGGGTCTTCGCCGAAAACGCGACGGTAGTCCTCCAGCACGTTGCGGCGGAATTGACGCCACACGCCGGTGCGGGTGGTGCCGCTGTCGACGACGATCGTCTGGATCTTCTCGGTGTGCACGTTCGGCGCGACGGTGCCGACCGGGGCGTCGCTCGACCAGACGTACATGAGCATCGCGAACGGCAGCTTCTCTCCGGAGAGCCCCTTGTAGAGCCGCAGCGTGAACCGTTCCTGGAAATCGAGCTTGTCGGCGTCGCCGTGGAAGGAGATGACCAGGCGCGCCGCGGAGTCTTCGCGCGAAGCGATGCGCGGGTCGGCTTCGGGAAGCGGCTGAACGACGCGCCAGCGCCACTCAACGACGGGATAGCGCATCGGATCGAAGCGAACGCGCCGGTAGAAACCCGAGGCCGAGCCGTCCGCGCGCGCCTCGAGGACCACGCCCTGCCCGCTGTCGACGAGACGGTACTCGGTGCGCGTCCCGGAGCGCGAAACGGCGAAGGGCTCCCAGCGGTCGGGCGGGGATTCGCCGGCGCGGCCGGCGGAGAAGCGCGCCACCTCGACCCGCTCGCCGCTTTCGCGCGGCAGCTCGGCGACGATGGCGCTCGAGGCGAGCAGCTCTTCGATCGGGAAGCCGGCGCAGCCGGCGAGCGCAAGCAGTCCCGACACGATGACGATGGTTCGGATAGGCCCCTCCCCCGTCGAGCTAGCCTAGCACTAGATCGCTTCGCGCGGCGCGCGCAGGACCTGCGGAGCGCGCCGCAAGGGGCCGTCCACCTCGGAAGCGAACCGCGCCAGCGCGTCCAGCAGGGTGTCGCGGTTCAGCCGGTAAAGCACGCGCTGGCCCTGTCGCTCTGCCGACACCAATCCGGCGTGCTGCAGCACCGAGAGGTGGCGCGAGACCGCAGGCGAGCTCATGCCGAAGCGGCCGGCGAGGTCGGAGGTCGAAAGCGCGGTCTGCGCGAGGAACGCGACGATCTGGCGCCGCGGCACGGAAGCGAGCGCCTGGAAGATGCGGTCGTGATGATTAACAATCATGTTAATAGTATAGTGCCTGGCGCGCGGTTGCGGTTAGAATGGCGGCTCACTTCCAAGGAGTCACCGCTCCATGGCGAAAGCAAAGGCAGCGCCCAAGGCGCCGCTCTCGATGGCCGACCGCGACGGCTGGATCTGGCACGACGGCAGGCTCGTGCCGTGGCGTTCCGCGACGACCCACGTCCTCACGCACTCGCTGCACTACGGGCTCGCGGTGTTCGAGGGCGTGCGCGCGTACAAGACGGTGCGCGGCACGGAGATCTTCCGGCTGAAGGAACATACCGATCGCCTGTTCAACTCGGCGCACATCTACATGATGAAGCTCCCGTACACGCGGGAGAAGCTCATGCAGGCGCAGGTCGACGTCGTGCAGGCGAACGGGCACCCCGGCTGCTACATCCGGCCGATCGCGTTCTACGGCTCGGAGAAGATGGGCGTGTCGCCCGTGGGCGCGAAGGTGCACGTGGCGATCGCCGCCTGGCCGTGGGGCGCGTACCTCGGGCCCGAGGCGCTCGCCAAGGGCATCCGCGTGAAGACCTCTTCCTACGCGCGCCACCACATCAACGTGACGATGGCGCGCGCCAAGATGTCCGGGACCTACCCGAATTCGGTGCTGGCGACGCTCGAGGCGACGCAGCACGGCTACGACGAGGGGCTGCTGCTCGACGTCGACGGCTACGTTGCCGAAGGCGCGGGCGAGAACATCTTCATCGTCAAGGACGGCAGGATCGTCGAGCCCGAGATGGGCTCTGCGCTCACGGGCATCACGCGCGCGAGCGTGATCGAGCTCGCCGGGGGCCTCGGCTACCCGGTGATCGCGCGGCGCATGACGCGCGACGACATCTACGTCGCCGACGAGTGCTTCTTCACCGGCACGGCCGCCGAGGTGACGCCGATCCGCGAGCTCGACGGCCGCACCATCGGTGCGGGCAAGGCGGGCCCGGTCACGAAGGCGCTGCAGAAGGCGTTCTTCGACGTCGTCACCGGCAAGGATCGCAAGCACCGGCACTGGCTGACGCCGGTACCGATGAAGAAGGGGAAATAGTGGACGCCGACACCGCGCGCCTGGTCGAGGTCACCGAGAAGGACCTGCCGCTGCACTGCCCGACGCCGGGCGCGCCGCTCTGGGCGCGGCACCCGCGGGTGTTCCTGGACGTGACGAAAAGGGGCGAGATGCTCTGCCCCTACTGCGGCACGCGCTACGTCTACAAGGGAACTGCACCGAAGGGGCACTGATGCCCCGCATCCTGGTCGTCGCCCCGAACTGGATCGGCGACGCGCTCATGGCGCAGCCGCTCCTTGCGCGGCTGCGCGAAAAGCTCGGGCGGGTGCGCATCGACCTGCTCGCCCCGCCGTGGGTGGCGCCGGTGCTGCGCCGCGCGCCCGAGGTCGACGAGGTGATCGAGGCGCCATTCGGCCACGGGGCGCTCGAGCTTCGCCGGCGCTGGCGGCTCGGCCGCAGCCTCAGGGCGCGCACCTACGACCAGGCGATCGTGCTGCCGAATTCCTGGAAATCGGCGCTGGTGCCTTTCTTCGCCGACATCCCCATCCGCAGCGGCTACGTCGGGGAATCGCGCTACGGCCTGCTGAACCTGCTGTACGCGAAGGAGAAGGACCGCTTTCCGATGGCGCTGCACTACGCGCGCCTTTCCGAGACGCCCGGCACCGATCCCGCCGAGCCGCTTCCGCAACCGCGCCTGCGCGTGGACGCGGGCGCGGCGCGCGCAACCGCGCAGCGCTTCGGGCTCGCGGGCCGCTACGCGGTCTTCTGCCCGGGCGCCGAATACGGGCCGGCGAAGCGCTGGCCGTATTTCAAGGAGCTTTCGGAACGAGTCGCGGTCGAGATCGCGGTCCTGGGCACCGATGCGGAAAAGGAATCGTGCGCGGGGATCCGGGCGAAAAACCTGGCCGGCAAGACGACCCTGGACGAGGCGATCGAGCTCATCGCCGGCGCGCAGTTCGTGGTCACCAACGACTCCGGGCTGATGCATGTCGCCGCGGCGCTCGGCACTCCGCAGGTGGCGCTGTTCGGCTCCTCGAGCCCCGAGCATACGCCGCCGCTCGCGGCCAATGCGCGCGCCGTATGGCTGCGGCTGGAATGCAGCCCGTGCTTTGCGCGCGAATGCCCGCTCGGGCATTTCCGGTGCATGAAGGAGCTGACGGCGGAGCGCGTACTGCGCGAAACGGAGAAGCTTTTCCAGTGAGCGCGAAGATCTTCCCCACCTCCCAGGACGCGGAGAACGCCTTCTACGAGGCGCTCGAGCGGGGCGACCTCGAGCTCATGATGGCGGTCTGGTCCGACGACGACGAGATCGTCTGCGTGCACCCGGCCGGGCCGCGCCTCGCCGGCCAGGAGCAGGTGCGCGCGAGCTGGCGCCAGATTCTCGCTTCCGGCCAGCGCCTGCGCGTGCAGGTCGCGCAGCGGGTGACGCTCGCCGGGATGATGCTCGCGGTGCACAGCGTGCACGAGGTGATCACGGTGGCCGGCGAGAAGCGCGCTAGGCCGCCGGTGGTCGTTACCAACGTCTACCTGCGCACCGCCGCCGGCTGGCGCATGATCGTGCACCACGCCTCGCCCGGGCCGGGGCCGGGGCCGCGGCCGGCCCCCGACCCGGCGCCGGAAACGCCGAAGATTCTTCATTAGGCAACGGGAAAAGCCGCTCTGACCCCGTACGAAGCGCCTTGGTGGCTGCCGGGCGGGCACGTGCAGACGCTCGCCGCCGCACTCGGTCCCGCGCCGCGCGTCGCGTTCCGGCGCGAGCGCTGGGAGACGCCCGACGGCGATTTCGTCGACCTCGACTGGGCCGGCCGAAGCACGGACTGCGGC
>MELE01000232.1:40051-45216 GCA_001768615.1 Acidobacteria bacterium RIFCSPLOWO2_12_FULL_67_14b
ATGCGCGCTGCAGGCCGGATGGCGCTGCGTCGTGCCGCACTTTCGCGGCTGCTCGGGCGAGCTGAACCGCCTGCCGCGCGCCTATCACTCCGGCGACACCGACGAGATCGACTGGATTCTGCGCCGGCTCGAAGCGCGCTACGCGGCCGGCGTTTCGCTCGGCGGCAACGTGCTTCTCAAATGGCTCGGGGAACGCGGCGGCGCCGCAGCGCTCGAGCGCGCCGTCGCGGTGTCCGCGCCCGTGGACCTGGCCGCCGCGGGCAATGCGCTCGACCGCGGCTTCAACCGGCGCGTGTACACGAGGATGTTCCTGCGGACCCTGCGGAGAAAATCGCTCGACAAGCTCGAGCGCCATCCCGGCCTGTACGACGCGGCCCGCGTGCGCGCCGCGTCGACGCTGCGCGAGTTCGACGACGTCGTCACCGCCCCGCTGCACGGCTTTCGCGACGCCGACGACTACTGGGCGCGCGCCTCCGCCGCGCCGTGGCTGAAGGCGATCCGGGTCCGCACCCTGGTGATCAATGCGCGCAACGACCCGTTCCTGCCGGAGAGCACGCTCCTGCGGGTGAACGATGTGCCGCGCAACGTGGTGCTAGAATTCCCGCGTACCGGGGGGCACGCCGGATTCCCCGGGCGCAAGGACTGGCTTGCGCGGCGCGTCCTCGGTTTCCTTTCCGAATCGTGAAAATCCCCGCAGAAATCTTCCGCGCCTACGACGTGCGCGGCATCGTCGGCCAGACGCTCACGCCCGCCGTGGTGCGCGCGCTCGGGCAGGCCCTGGGCTCGCTCGGACTGGAGCGCGCGGCGCCGGTGTTCGCGCTCGGGCGCGACGGGCGGCTCTCGGGCGAGGAGCTTTCGCGCGCGCTCGCCGACGGCCTGAACGAGGCGGGCGCCGACGTGATCGAGCTGGGCGTGGTGCCGACTCCGGTGGCGTATTTCGCCGCGCAGCATCTCGGCTGCGCGAGCGTCGCGATGCTCACCGGAAGCCACAACCCGCCCGAGTACAACGGCGTGAAGATGGTCGTCGCCGGCGACACGCTCTCGGGCGAGGAGATCCAGCGGCTGCGCCGGCGCATCGTGGCGGGCGATCTGGCGCGCGGGACCGGCCGCCGCTCCCGGGCCGACGTGCTGGACGCCTACGTGGAGCGGATCGCGGGTGACGTGCGGCTCGCGCGGCCGCTGCGCATCGCGGTGGATTGCGGCAACGGCGTCGCCGGAGCCGTCGCGCCGCGCCTTTACCGGCGCCTCGGGTGCGAGGTCACCGAGCTTTTCTGCGAAGTGGACGGGAACTTCCCGAATCATCATCCGGATCCCTCCCGGCCGGAGAATCTGCAGCCGCTCATCGAGTGTCTGAAAACCGGCGATGCGGAGCTCGGCCTCGCGTTCGACGGCGACGGCGACCGGCTCGGCGTGGTGACGCGCGACGGGTCGATCATCTATCCGGACCGGCAGCTGATGCTGTACGCGCGCGACGTGCTCGGGCGCAATCCGGGCGCCGAGATCATCTTCGACGTGAAATGCACGGGGCTGCTCGCGCCCTGGATCGAGCGGCACGGCGGCCGGCCGGTAATATGGAAGACCGGGCACTCGCTCATCAAGGCGAAGCTGAAGGAGTCCGGCGCCCCGCTCGCCGGCGAAATGTCGGGCCACGTCTTCTTCAAGGAGCGCTGGTACGGCTTCGACGACGCGCTTTACTGCGGCGCGAGGCTGCTGGAAATCCTCGCCCGCGAAGACGATCCGGGCCTCGCGTTGCGGAGCCTCCCCGACGCCCCTTGCACCCCGGAGCTCAACTGGAAACTCGCGGAGGGAGAGCCGCACGCGCTGGTGGCGAGCCTGCAGCGCTCGCGCCCGTTTCCCGGCGCCGAGCGGATCCTCACGATAGACGGCGTCCGGGTGGAGTACCGCGACGGCTTCGGCCTGGCGCGGGCCTCGAACACCACGCCCGCGGTCGTGCTTCGCTTCGAGGGAGAGACGCGCGAGGCGCTGGCGCGCATCCAGGAGGAGTTCCGCGGGGCCCTTCAGCCCCTCAAGCCGGACGTGCCGCTACCTTTTTAGCCCGCCCAGCAGCGCGGCGACCGGGCGCTCGCGGCGACGCGCCTGCTCCGGGGCGGGCATGGACGCCGGCTGCACCTGGCCCGGCTCATAGGGCTTCGAGAAAATCGGGTCGACCGGCTTTTGCGGCGGCATGGGCGCGGTCGCGCGGCGCGGCGCCTCGCGCCGCCGGCTCGCATCTCTTCCCGCCTCCCGGCCCATCAGCGCCGCGACGGTCGCGCCGCCCGGCTCGAATCCGGGGATGATCACCCGCTCGATCTTCTGCTTGATCAGCTTCTCGATCGCCGCGAGCGACTCGTGATCGTCGGGCGCTACCAGCGAGATCGCCTCGCCGCTCAGCCCCGCCCGTCCGGTGCGGCCGATGCGGTGCACGTAGTCCTCGGGCGAGCGCGGGATGTCGAAATTGATCACCTGCGGCAGTCCCTCGATATCCAGCCCGCGCGAGGCGACGTCGGTCGCCACCAGCACCGCGGTCTTGCCGGCCTTGAAGGCTTCGAGCGCCGCTTCGCGCTCGCCCTGCGTCTTGTCGCCGTGGATCGCGTCGGCCTGGATGTGGTCGCGCCGCAGCTGGTGGGCGAGCCGGTTGGTGCCGATGCGCGTGCCGCAGAAGACGAGCACCTGCCTGAGGCCGCGCGTCTGCACGAGGTAGGCAAGCAGCTCGCGCTTCTTCTCGCGCGCCACGGGATGAAGGACGTGCGTCACGTGCTCGGCCGGCGCGTTCCTCGCCGCGACCTGCACTTCCGCGGGGTTGCGCAGCAGCTGCTTGGCGAGCGTGCGGATCTCCTCGGGAAAGGTCGCCGAGAAGAGCAGGTTCTGGCGCTCTCGCGGCAGGAGCGCCAGGATGCGCTTGATGTCCGGCATGAACCCCATGTCGAGCATGCGATCGGCTTCGTCCAGCGTCAGCACCGAAACCTGGCCGAGATGCACGGTCTTGTTCTGCACGTGGTCGAGGAGCCGCCCCGGCGTAGCCACCAGCACCTCGACGCCGCGCCGCAGCTCCGCGATCTGCGCGTTCATGTCGACGCCGCCGTAGACCAGGGCGCAGCGCAGCGGCACGTGCTTGCCGTAGTCGCGGAAGCTCTGGTGCACCTGGATCGCGAGCTCGCGCGTCGGCGTGAGCACCAGCGCGCGCACCGGGTGGCGCGCGGGCGAAGCCGAGGTGCTCGCGAGCGGCGCCAGCCGTTGCAGCGTGGGCAGCGCGAATGCCGCGGTCTTTCCGGTGCCGGTCTGCGCCCCGGCCATGAGGTCGCGGCCCTCGAGCACCAGGGGAATGGCCTGCAACTGTACGGGGGTCGGCTGCTCGTAGCCGAGTTCGCGCACCGCCTGGAGGAGCGGCGCGATGAGGCCTAGCTGGTCGAAGGAACTAATGACTCGTTGCCGGTGGATGCAAAGGGCGCGAATTATACTCTGCCCCCCATGATCCTGCTGAGAAATGCCTCGCTCGCGCGCGGTCCGCACCGCCTCTTCGAGGGCGCATCGCTCAGCCTCGAGCGCGGCTGGAAGATCGGCCTGGTGGGCGCCAACGGCAGCGGCAAGTCGAGCCTGCTGGCGGCGCTCGCGGGCGAGCTCGCCCCGGACGCGGGCGACTGCGCCGTGCAGCCCGGCACGCGCGTCGCGCGCATCGAGCAGGAAGCGCCCGCGCTCGGGCGCCACGTGCTCGACTATCTGCTTGACGCAGATCAAAGGCTGCGCGAAGCCGAGTCCGCGATCGCCGCCGCCGAGCGCGAGGACGACGGCGAGGCGCTCGCCGCCGCGCACGAGCGCTACGCGCAGGCCGGGGGCTACACCGCGCAGTCCCGCGCGCTCGCGATCCTCGCGGGCCTGGGCTTCGCGCACGAGGACGCAGGGCGCGCGGTGCGCGAGTTTTCGGGCGGCTACCGCATGCGGCTCAACCTCGCGCGCGCCCTTCTGCGGCCCTCGGACCTGCTGCTCCTGGACGAGCCGACCAACCACCTCGACCTCGACACCATCCTGTGGCTCGAGAACTGGCTGCGCGGTTTTGCCGGGACCTCGATCCTCGTCTCGCACGACCGCGACTTCCTCGACCGGGCGACCGACCATGTTCTGTCGATCGCGAATCACCGTCTCCGTCTTTACAGCGGGAACTACTCCCGATTCGAAACCCAGAAATCCCTCGAACTCGAGCAACTGACGGCGGCCGCAGCGAAGCAGGAAAAGGAAATCCAGCGCATCGCCTCGTTCGTCTCGCGCTTTCGCGCCAAGGCGACCAAGGCGCGCCAGGTGCAGAGCCGCCTGAAGAGCCTGGAGAGGATGGCGCGCGTCGCCCCGGTGTACGCGGCCGAGGCGATCCGCTTCCAGTTCGAGCCGCCGGCGCGCAGCCCCGAGCGCATCGTGGAGCTCGAGGACGCCGCCGCCGGCTACGGCGGGCGCGCAGTGATCTCCGGCGTCACTCTCGCGGTGACGCGCGCCGACCGGCTGGCGGTGATCGGCACCAATGGCGCGGGCAAGACCACGCTCGTGCGCCTGCTCGCCGGCGAGCTCGAGCCGCTCTCGGGCGAGCGCAGGCCAGGAGGAAATGCGGCGCGCGACATCGTGATCGGCTACTTCGCGCAGCACGAAGTCGAGAACCTGCGCGCCGACGAGACGCCGCTCGCGATGATGACGCGGCTCTACCGCGGCGAGCGCGGGCAGGGCCTGCGCGATTTCCTCGGGCGCTTCGGCTTTCCGGGCGAGCGTGCGGAGCGACCGATCGGGCCGCTTTCGGGCGGCGAGAAGTCGCGCCTCGCGCTCGCGGCGCTCGTCAAGCGCCGGCCCAATCTCCTGCTCCTCGACGAGCCGACCAACCACCTTGACCTCGAGATGCGGCGGTCGCTCGTCATGGCGCTCCAGTCCTACGAGGGCGCCCTCGTCATCGTCTCGCACGACCGCGCGCTCCTTTCGGCCTGCGCCGACCGCATCCTCGTCGTCGCCGGCGGCCGCGTGCGCGAGTTCGACGGCGACCTCGAGGATTACCGCCAGCTCAGGCTCAAGGAAGAGCGTGGGCGGCGCCCCGCGCCCGAGCGCCCGACCCGCCGCGACGAGCGCCGCGCCGAGGCCGGCGCGCGCGCGCAAGAGAAAAAGCTGCTGCGCCCGCACCTGCGGGAGATCGAGAA
>MELE01000232.1:45230-45670 GCA_001768615.1 Acidobacteria bacterium RIFCSPLOWO2_12_FULL_67_14b
TCGCCCACCTCACCCGCGAGGTCGAAGCGACGCGCGCCGCGCTCGCCGATTCGGCACTCTACGACGCCGCCGACCGCGGCGCGCGGCTGAAGGAGCTCACCATCGCCGAGGCGCGTCTCTGCGAAGAACTCGCGCGGGCGGAAGACGACTGGCTGCACGCGTCCGCCAAGTACGAGGCGGCGCGCAGCGACTCGGAGAGCTAGCCGCTTGGACGCGCAGGCAGTGCGTGCGGCTACTCCAGATCTTTCCGCATTCTCTGATGGTCTTCCCGGCTGATTTCTCCCCGGGCATAGCGCCGGTCGAGGATCTCGCGCGCGCTGTCTTCGCGCCCCTCTCGCCTGTACCCGCCGCACATCGGCCAGCCGAATCCCCGGAAGAGGAACAGCACGAGCACAAGGAGAAAGAGTAGAGGAAATATCCACATCCAGGGAAACGCGTGC
>MELE01000233.1:0-6596 GCA_001768615.1 Acidobacteria bacterium RIFCSPLOWO2_12_FULL_67_14b
CAAACGTGTGGTACGTCATGTGGAGCAGGGCCCCGAAGGCGCCGGCCTCGCCGCCAATCCCGATGCCGATCGCCATGATGCCGACGTGCTCGATGCTCGAGTACGCGAGCAACCGTTTGAGATTCCACTGGATCACGATGAACGGCACGGCCACGAGCACCGAGAGCAGACCGAGGGCCAGCAGCAGGCCGCCCGAGAATTCCGGCCCGATGGCGGCGCGCGAAATCAGGTGGACCCTCAGGACACAGTAGACCGCGGCGTTCAGCATGCCCACGGCCATCAGCACGCCGGCCGGAGACGGCGCTTCGCGGTAGGCGTCGGGCTTCCACGTGTGCATCGGCGCCAGGCCGGCCTTGGTGCCGTAGCCGATCAGGGCAAACACCACGCCGAGCCGCAGCGTGAAGGGATGCAGGCGGGGCGCCGCCTCCATGAAGCGCGTCCAGTTGAGGGCCGTCAGCCCTTCGCCGAGCCGACCCTGCGCGGCGGCAAACAGCAAGACCGTTCCAAGCAGCGCGAAGCCGAGGCCAAGGCTGCCGAGCACGAGGAACTTCCACGCCGCCTCCAGCGACGTGTCGCGATTGTGAAAGGCCACCAGGAACACCGACGCCAGCGTCGTCAACTCCACCGCAATCCACAGGATGCCGAGGTTGTTGGACACCGACACCAGCAGCAGCGCGAAGACGTAGGCCGGAATCAAGCCGTGGAACTCGCGCCGCATGCGGGCGGTGACCAGGCCGCGCTCCTCGTTCCGCCGCAGGTAGCCCACGCCATAGATGCCCGACAGCAGGCCGACAAAGCCGTTGAGCACGAGCATCAGCGCCGACAGACCGTCGACGCGCAACGCCGCCTCAAACTGTTCGATCGGCCCGCCGGCCAGGAACGCGGAGGCGGTGGCCAGGCAGAGGCCGAAGGTCAGGGCGAGGCCCGACACCAGCACGGCTTCCTTGAGCCGGCGCGGCCCGCCGACGCCGCCGATGGCGGCCGTGGCGAGGGGAACGATCAGCGTGAGCAGCAGGAGTGACACATCAGCCCTTGAGTTGTGACAGCCGGCTCACGTCCATCGACTCGAACCGGTCGACAATCCGATGCACGAGAATGCCGAGCACGAGCACGGCGAGCAGGACGTCGAAGGAAATGCCGAGCTCGACGACGAGCGGCATGCCCGACGTGATGCCCAGCGCAATCAGAAAGACGGCGTTCTCGACGGTGAGCAGAGCCAGGATCTGCGTCACGGCCTTCTTGCGGGTCACCATGAGAAACAAGCCGATCAGCAGCATCGACAGCCCGACGCCGATCACATGGTGAGCGACGCCCCTCGCGCCTTCCGGAAACCCCGTGCTGACGCGGTAGCCCACCACTGTGAGTGCCAGACAGATGAGGAGCGATGCCGGCACGTTGAGGAACGGTTCGATCTCGCGCCGAATCCCGATCCGGTCCACGACCCGCATCAGGAACCACGGAATGAGCAGGCCCTTGAGGCCTGCCGTCAGCGCCGCGGTCACAAACAAGGGGGGCCGATCGTCGGCCAGCGCGATCGTGACGGCGACCACACCGAGCAGCCACGACTGCGCGCCGTACAGCCGGATCGCAGTGAACAGCGCCTTCTGTCCGACCATCAGGAATGCGGTCACCAGCATGCCGGCGGCGGAGAGGACCAGGAGGTTGTTGGACATGCGGGATGACCTCAGAGGAAGCGGATGGCCAGCGCGAGGAACCCCAGGCCCAGCGAGACGGCCATGAGATCGGGAACGCGAAAGAGCCGGAGCTTGGCGTTGGTGCTTTCCACCAGGGTCACGGCCACCGCGAGCAGGAAGATCTTCGAAGCCCAGATCGGCACGGCGAGCAGGATTAACTCCGGTGAGGCGGAGGTCGCCAGGCCGATCGGAGCGAACAGATCGGCCAGCAGCGTCAGATACAGCAGTTCCTTGACCGCCGACGCCCACTCGACCAGGGCGAGGTCGGGGCCCGAATATTCGAGCACCATGGCCTCGTGAATCATCGTGAGCTCGAGGTGCGTGGCCGGGTTGTCCACCGGCACCCGGCCGGTCTCGGCGATGACCACGATGAACAGTCCCGCCAGCGCGAGGATGTCGCTCGGATGGAAGGTCGCCCCGCGATCGAGCAGCCCCCTGACCAGGGCGCCCAGATTCAACGATCCGGCCGAGAGCGCCGCCGTGAACAGGCCGAGCATCAGCGCCGGCTCGGCCAGCGCGGCGATGGTCATCTCGCGACTCGCACCCATCCCCCCGAACGGGCTGCCCGTATCGAGCGCCGCGGTCGCCAGGAAGAACCGGCCGAGCGCGAGAATCCCCACGAGGGCCAGCACGCCGCCGGCGGCTTCGAGAGGCGCGGCCGCCATCCACACGGGCACCAGAGTGGTCGCGGCAACGGAGGTGGCAAAGTACATTCGTGGACCCGCGACGTACAGCCACGATGCGGTGTCCGATCGGACGGGCTCCTTGCGCAGCCACTTCGCGAGGTCGTAATAGACCTGCAAGAGCGGAGGCCCTTGCCGCGTCTGCAGCGCGGCCTTCATCTTCTTGATGAGCCCGCGCAGCAACGGAGCCAGCGCGAGCATGCCTGCGGCCTGCAGCACGGCCAGGCCGATCGCCGCCAGAGCGCCTTCGGTCATCGCTTCCCTCCGAGCCAGATCAGCAGTCCGACCCCCAGCACCAGCACATAGGCGAGATACGCGTGCAGGCTGCCCGCCTGCACGACCTTCAGGCGATTGGCCGCACCGAGGACCCCGCTCGTGAGAGGGCCGTACAGGTACCGCTCGAACACGGGTTCGATCGCCGTGCGGTAGCGGACTTCGCGCGGGAAATAAGGCGACACATCGGCCAATGCCTCCACCTCGCGTGTGGGCCGCAAGACGGTCTTGAAGATCATCATCAGTGGCTTCGAAAACGCCGTCCCCGTGTACTCGGTCGCGGCGCCAAGCTCGCCGCCGCAA
The DNA here is from genome assembly GCA_001768615.1 of Acidobacteria bacterium RIFCSPLOWO2_12_FULL_67_14b. Lineage (GTDB taxonomy): Bacteria > Acidobacteriota > Vicinamibacteria > Vicinamibacterales > UBA2999 > 12-FULL-67-14b. Next base: position 2,954 of record MELE01000233.1, read on the forward strand.
CCCCACGTGGGCACCCGGCGGGCCGCTCTCGCTGCGGCCAGCAGCGCGGCGCCAAGAAGGCCCGCCATCAGTGTGAGGCCCAACGCCAGCGGTACGACATGGTCGAAGCCCGCCGGCCCGGGCGCCATTGTGAACGTGGCCTGCGGCGCGTCCCGCGGCAAACGCAACCCGGGCAGTGAGACCATCACCGTGCCGATCGTGCGCAGGACGGCGCCCGGAAACAGGCCCACGCCGATACAGAGCGCGGCCAACAGCCCTTGCGGAACGAGCATCACGGCGGGCGACTCGTGCGCGTCGGTCGCGGCGCGGCCTCGTGGGAACGCCAGGAACGCGGTCCCGAAGGCCTTGACGAAACAGGCGGCCACGAGCGCGCTGGTCATGGCCAGCAACGCGCCCGCCAGGGGAAAGCTCATCCGCGTCACGCCGGGCAGCGACGCGAACCCCATGAGGAGTGCCTGAAACGTCAGCCACTCACTCGCGAAACCGTTGAGGGGCGGAAGCCCCGAGACCGCGAGCGCGCCCACAAGGAAGAACAACGCCGTCCACGGCATTCCCCGGATCAATCCGCCAAGCTCCTCGATGTGCCGCGTGCCGGTGGCCATCACCACGCTTCCGGCGCTCAAAAACAACAAGCCCTTGAACAGCGCGTGGTTCAACACATGGAAGAGGCTGGCGGCGATGCCGATGGCCGCCAGCTCGCGATGACCGAGCGCGGAAGCGGTCATGCCCGCTCCCAGGCCCAGCAGAATGATGCCGGCGTTCTCAATCGTGCTGTAGGCCAGCAGCCGTTTCACATCGGATTGGGCCAGGGCGTACAACACACCGAGAATGGCCGACAACGCGCCCACGGCCATCACGGCCAATCCCCAGTTGACGTCGGGCACGCCCAGGCCAAACGCGCACACCCTGAAGAGCCCGTAGATGCCGGCCTTGATCAGCACGGCCGACATGAGCGCCGAGATGCTGCTCGGCGCCGCAGGGTGGGCCTCGGGCAGCCAGACGTGCAAGGGAATGACGCCCGCCTTCACGCCGAACCCCAGAAAGAAGAGCACGAACAACGCATCGCGCCACCAGCCCGACACGACGTTGCCGGCCAGCACGGCCTCAAACGACAACGAGCCTGACGCCGACGCCAACACCAGGAAGCCGGCCAGCAGAGCTCCCGTGCCGACGTGCGACATCACGAGATACATGTAGGCGGCGCGACGGGTGCTGCGAATCTCGTGCTCGGTGGCGACCAGCGCTGCCGTCGACAGCGTCATGACCTCCCATGCGAACAGAAACGTGACGACATCGGCGGCGGCAAACACCAGAGCCACCGCGGCCAACAAGACGTTGAACGAAGCCCCGACCATGGCGGTCTTGGCGCCGGGGACAGCGTGGGCGAGGTAGCCGATGCTGTAGAGGGCGACCGGCACCGCCACCAGGCCCAGCACCAGCAGGAACCAGGCCGCCAACGGCGTGACCGCATAGCCGAAAGTCATCCCCGAGGCCGCGTGCGCGCCGAGCCGCCCGCTGACCGGGCCACCCGCCAACACGCTGACGGCCAATGCAACGACGAGGGCGGACCCCAGGATGGCGCCGCCGAACGCCGCCACGCGGCAGAGTCGAGGCCGGCGAGCCAGGACGAGCGAGGCGGCGGCGGCCGTCAGATAGACGGCCATCGCACCGGGAAGCCACTCGGCGCGCAAAGGAATGTCCAACCTAACTTCTCCACCAGACGAAGAGCACCAGGCCGAGCACCAGCGCAATGACGTAGGACAGATACGCATGCAGGCTGCCCGCCTGTAGCACCTTCAGCCGGTCGGCCATCCGCCACACGCCCGACATCAGCGGGCCGTAGACGTAGCGTTCGAAGGTCGGTTCGATCTCCGCGTGATACCGCACTTCGCGCGGGAAGTACGGCGACACGTCACCCAGGGCTTCCACTTGTCGCGTCGGCCGGTACACGGCCTGGAAGATCATCATCAAGGGCTTCGAAAATGCCGTGCCCGTGTACTCGGTGCGGGCGGTCAGCTCGCCGCCGCAGCCCCACGTCGGGACCCGCCTCACGGCCACGTGCCGGCGGAAGGCGAGCACGCCCGCGGCGGCCAACCCGCCGAGCAGCACTAATCCCAGCGCGAGGGGCGACACGCGGTCGAAGCCGCCGCGGCCCGGCGCGATCGCCAGCGCGCCGCGGACCATCTCCGGATCGGCCAGCAGGCCGGGCAGCCGCGAGGTCACCCCGCCGAGCACGCCGAGCACCGAACCCGGGAAGAGGCCGAGCCCAACACAGGCAGCGGCCAGGAACAGTTGCGGCGCCAGCATCAGGGCCGGGGATTCATGCGCCTCAGCGGCGGCGCGGCTGCGTGGCAGCGCCAGGAATCCGATGCCGAAGGCCTTGACGAAACAGGCGGCCGCCAGCGCGCTGGTCAGCGCCAGCAACGCCGCCGACACCGGGAGGATCAGCCGTGGAAGCGCGTCGGTGGCGTCGTTGAACCCAGACAAGAGCGACTGGAACGTCAGCCATTCGCTGGCAAACCCGTTGAGCGGCGGCAGGCCCGAGATGGCCACGGCGCCGACCAGGAAGAACAAGCCGGTCCACGGCATGCGGCGCAGGAGGCCGCCCAGTTCCTCGATCTGCCGCGTGCCCGTGCTCGCGACCACGCCGCCCGCGCTCAGAAACAGCAGGCCCTTGAACACGGCGTGGTTCAGCACGTGGTAGAGACTGGCGGCGACGCCGAGGGCCGCCAGCTGCGGTTGCCCCATCGACAGTGCCATCATGCCCGCCCCGAGTCCCAGCAGGATGATGCCGATGTTCTCGATGCTGTGATACGCGAGCAACCGCTTGAGGTCGTGCTGCATCAACGCATAGAGCACACCGAGCACGGCCGAGACGCCGCCGAGGATCACGATGACCACGCCCCACGACAGCCGCGGCAAGCCGAGCCCGAACGCGCCAAACCGCATCAGCCCGTAGATGCCCGTCTTGATCAACACGCCCGACATCAGCGCCGAAATGCTGCTCGGCGCCGCCGGGTGCGCCTCGGGCAGCCACACGTGCAGCGGAATGATGCCGGCCTTCACGCCGAACCCGACCAGGAACAGGACAAACACCGCATCACGCCACGGGCTCGACAGCAGATGTCCCGACAGCATGTCCGTGAACGCAAACGATCCGGACAGCGCGGCCAGCGTCAGGAAGGCGGCCATCGCGCAGCCGGTGGCGAGGTGCGACATGGCGAGGTACAAGTAGGCGGCGCGCCGATGATCGCGGATTTCGTGCTCGGTGGCGACCAGGGCCGCCGTGGCGAGCGTCATCACTTCCCACGCGCACAGGAAACCGACAGCGTCATCGGTGGCAAACACCAACTCGACGGCGCCCACCAGCACGTTGAACCCCACGCCGACGTACATCGATCGGCCGCTGAGGGGGCCATGACCGAGATAGCCGATGCTGAAGATCGCGACCGGAATGGCGAGCACGCCCAGCACCAGCAGGAACCACGCCGACAGCGGGTCAATCGTATAACCCAGCGAGAAGCCCGACGCCCCATGCTCGAACAACACCCCATGGGCCGCGGGAGCGCCACCGAGCACGGCCAGGGCGACGAGCGTCGACAGCACCGACGCCACGGCCGATCCGCCGAACACCAGCCATCGG
>MELE01000233.1:6623-12623 GCA_001768615.1 Acidobacteria bacterium RIFCSPLOWO2_12_FULL_67_14b
GCGAGCAGGATGACGGCGGCGCGAATCGCGATCACCGCGGGCAGGCCGGGTAGGGTCACGGGCGGCGGCGTCCCCGAGGCGCCATTTCACCGAGCATCGCCTTCGTCTCGGCGAGATGCGAGTTGAAGTACTTTCGCAGCAGATCCAGGACGTCGATCAGGACGGGATCGCGGACGGCGTAGTAGACCTGGTTGCCAACCTTGCGATTGACGACGATGTGCTTGGCGCGCAGCACCGCCAGGTGCTGCGAGAGGTTCGGCTGTTCGACCTTCAGCAGCGCCATCAGCCGGCTGGAGGGCAGTTCCCCGTCGCGCAACGCCTCGATGATGGCAATGCGGGTCGGGTGCGCGAGGGCCTGGAAGATCTGCGCCTTGAACCGGCGCAGTGCGTCCTGCATGCGCGTTAGTATATTCATAACTTCGCATGTACTCAAGAACGAGACGAGCCTGGCTGGCGGTGGCGGCCCGGTTATCTCATCGACCAGAACGCCGCTTCGTAACTCCAGATCGTAAAGGCGATGCGGCTCCCGTCGGGCGACCAGGCGGGCTGCGTCTTGTGCGATGGATCGGTCGTCACCTGGACGGGATCCCCGCCGGCCAGCGGCATCCGGAAGATCTGGAAGTGCCCGTCGGCGGCCGGCGCCGTGAAGGCCACGTGACGGCCGTCGGGCGACGCGCCGAGGCCGGGAAAGTCGTGTTCGGTCGCAAACCGGTGGATCACGTGCGGCCGTCCTCCGGTGATGGGAATGGTCATGATGGCGTGGCGGCCGGGCCCTTCTTTCGCGATCGCGATCACGGTGGCGCTGCTCGGCAGCCACTCCGCGTGGGTGATCTCGCCGTCGAAGCCCTCGGCCTTCACCTCCCGCAGCGGTGAGGTCACCTCGCCGGTGGCCTGATCGACGCCAATCGCATAAACGACCGAGCGGCCATCGCTTTTTCTCGCGCCGTCGAGCAGCACTGTTTGGCCGTCGGGCGACCAGCGCGGCCAGCCGACTTCGGCGCCGCGGCCGAGGAACGTGATCCGCTTGTCGGGCGCGCCGCCGTCGGCGGGCCGCAGCCAGATGTCGTCGGACATCTCGCGATGCGTGTGAAAGGCGATCCAGCGGCCGTTGGGCGACCAGGCCATCGCCTGATCCTCGGAATCGGAACGCGCAATCACTTCGCGCGGCGCCGGGGCGGGCACGCCCTCCGTGACGTCGATCGCCCCGATCTCCTGCGCGATGTCCGGGTACTTCGCATCGTCGACGATCCGCCGCCAGCTGCCGAACGTGAACGCGAGGCGCGGCCGCGTGGGATGCCACGACGGGGTTTCGGCCTGAAACATCGTCAGCTGCCGGGCGGGCCCGCCCGACGCCGGTACGTCAGCGACGAAAGTGCGATACGTCTGCACCGTGAAGAGCGTGGTCCCGTCGGCCGCCACCGAGGGCGCGTAGGCGTCGCGCGTAAACGAGGTGAGCCGGCGCGCGCGTTTGCTCCGGCGATCGAGCGACCACAGCTCCACCATGTCGCCGGCCTCATTCGGCGAGGCGAAGTACACCTGGGCCCCGTCCGGGGAAAAGGCGATGCGCCCGATGACGTCGATGTCCGGTTCGGTCCGGATGGGCGGCGCCCCGCACGGCAGCGACAAGCGCGGCTGCCCCGCTTCGTTGGCGACGCAGGCGATGTCGCCGGACGGCGACCACGCCGGCGACGAGGGACGCCCGGTCAGCCTGGTGCGTTCGGCGCCCGAGCCGTCGGCCGCGATGCGCCACAACTCGGGGCCGTCCGTGCCCGTCGCGATGGCCGCGACCGTGGCGCCGTCGCCGCTCCAGCTCAATTGGCGGAGATTGTTGACGGGGATCGCCGACGTGCCTTCGCCCTCCGTCGTGGCCGGAATGTCGCCGCCGCCCCACAGCGGCTGGCGCGCGGCGCCCGGCGCCAACGCGTACTTCCACCAGCGGATCGTCGCGCCGGTGTCTTCCCCGACCAGGCCATCGTTCCCGGTCCACGCCAGGTAGCGGATCTGTCCCTCGCCGGCCGGCAGCGTTTGCGGCGCGCCGCCGCCGATGGGCATCACGCGGACGTGGCGGCCCTCGGTGTAGGCGAGCTTCGTGCCGTCCGGAGAGATCACGCCCACCGGATCCCGATAGCCGACGACCCCGAGCTGCCGCGCGGTGGTGACGTAGGTGAGGCGCGGGGGCGCGCCTGCGGGTCCCGGCACGGGACGCGCCCAGAGCAGTGCGACGAGGGCGCCCACGACGACGGCGAACAGGACGAGGGCGCGCATCGCGTCTATTCTAAGGGCCTGCGGCGCGTACCGTGCGACGGGTGCCTACTCCGCCGTCGTCGGGTCGATAGTCGTCTTGATTTCCGAGATCTTGTTGGCCGGGAACCCGCCCTGGCGCGCGTGCTCGCGCAGCATCTCTTCGTTCGGCGCGCGATAGACGCAGAAGATCTGGTCGCCCGTGACGTAGCTGTGGACCCACTGGATCTGCGGGCCCATGTTGTTCAGCACGCTGCAGGATTTCTGCGACAGGGCTTTCAGATCGCCTGCGGACATCTTTCCCGCGCCGGGCACGTTTCGTTCAATCAGATACTGCGGCATTGGGGCCTCCTCGGTTCCGCGGCAGTCTAGCGCCTTGCCCGTGTCAATGGAAGTCGTGGGAATCGAAGGCGGCCTGATCGGACAACCCGTCCAGCTTCGAGACCCGCTCGGCCTTGATCGAGGTCACGCCGTCCTGGTTCTGCAGGACCCCCTCGACGAGGAGGAACGACGATTCGACGATGGTGAGGCGATCGGTGGCGTAGAGGTCGGGGCGGATGATGATGTTGGCGATGCCGGTTTCATCCTCGAGGGTGAGGAAGACGAAGCCCTTGGCGGTGCCGGGGCGCTGGCGCGTGATGACCATGCCGGCGGTGCGCACGCGGCGGCCGGCGCGCGCCTTCGGCAGATCGATCGCCGGCAGCACGCCGCGCATCGACAGGTCGTGGCGGCGAAACGTCATCGGGTGCGGGCCGACGGTGAGTCCGGTGCCGGCGTAGTCAGCTATCAAACGCTCAGAAATACTCATCTCAGGGAGAGGGCTTGGGGCTTGGGGCTTGAGGCTTGAGGCCTCCTCAAGGAGTTCACCTGCCGGACGTACAGCTCGCTCGATCTGCCACAAGGCCGACCGTCGAGCGTGGCCGAGCGAGTTGAGCGCGCCGACCTCGGCGAGCGTGGCGACCTCGTCGCGGCGAATGCCGGTGCGGCGGATCAGCTCGTCCACTGTGCGATACCGTTGAGTGGGCCGCACCTCAGAGGCCCACTCGTGCGAACAGACGTTACAGAAGGCTTGGGGCTTGGGGCTCGAGGCTTGGGGGACAACCTCAATCATCGACGGATCGTCGCATCCACACTTCGGACACCGCGAGTCTATTTCTGCCTTCTGCCTTGTGCCTTCTGCCTTGGCTATGGCCTGCCCCATCTCCTCGCGTAACCCACGCACGTAGCGCAGGCCCAGGCGGATCGCGCCGTCGGGTTCCACCGTGCAGTCCCACTCGGAGACCTGCACGTCCACGGGAGTAAAGCGCACGCCGTGCCGCTGCGCGTCCTTCACCAGCGTGGCCGGATGGTAGAACCCCATCGGCTGGTTGTTGAGGAGCGCGGCATAGAACGCCGCCGGGTAATGCGCCTTGAAGTAGGCGCTGGCGTACGCCAGCAGCGCGAAGCTCGCGGCGTGGGACTCGGGAAAGCCGTACAGCGCGAACGACGTGATCGACAGCACGATGCGATCGGCGGCCGCGCCGGTGATGCCGTTCTTCGCCATGCCCCCGCGGAGCAGGCCCTCGAGCTGCTGCATGCGTCTTTCGGATCGCTTGAACCCCATCGCGCGCCGCAGGTCTTCGGCCTGCCCGCCCGTGAAGCCGGCGACCACCATCGCCATGCGCAGCAGTTGCTCCTGGAACAGCGGCACGCCGAGCGTGCGCTTGAGGATCGGCTCGAGCAGCGGGTGATCGTAGACCACTTCTTCGCGGCCGGCCCGCCGATTGAGGTAGGGATGCACCATCTGCCCGACGATGGGGCCGGGGCGGATCAGCGCGACTTCGACCACCAGGTCGTAGAAGCGCTCCGGCCCGAGCCGCGGCAGCGTGGCCATTTGCGCGCGCGATTCGACCTGGAACACCCCGATGGTGTCGGCGGCGCGCAGCATGCGGTAGACCTCGGGATCGTCGGGGGGGATCGACGCCAGGCTGATCTCCGGGCGCCGGGCGCCGGGCTCCGGGAACGAAATGCTGTCTTTCGGATCCCGGAGCCCGGAGCCCGGATCCTGACTGTTGATGAGATAGATCGTGTCCTGCAGGACCGCCATCATGCCGAGCCCGAGCAGATCCACCTTGATGATGCCCATGTCGGCGCAGTCTTCCTTGTCCCACTGCACCACCACGCGGCCCGGCATGCTCGCGTTTTCGAGCGGCACGACCGACGACAGGTCGCCCTGGCACACCACCATGCCGCCCGAATGCTGGCCGAGGTGCCGCGGCAGGTCCTGCATTTGCCGCCACAGCTCGGCGAACTGCTTCACGCGCGGGGCGTCGGCGGCCATGCCGGCCTCGGCGAGGCGGCGGGCCAGCGTCTCGGTGGGGTCGATGAACTCGAACTGGTGCATCACCCTGGCCAGCCGATCGACCTGCGCGTCGTCTAGGTCGAGCGCCTTGCCCACCTCGCGGGCCGCACTCTTGCCGCGATAGGTGATCACGTTGGCGGTCATGGCGGCGCCGTGCTGCCCGTACTTCTGGTAGACGTGCTGGATCACGCGCTCGCGCCGGTCGCCGCTCGGCAGATCGAGGTCGATGTCGGGCCACTCGCCGCGCTCCTCGGACAGGAACCGCTCGAAGAGCAGCTCCATGCCCACCGGATCCACGGCCGTGATGCCGAGGCTGTAGCAGACGGCGCTATTGGCCGCCGAGCCGCGGCCCTGCACGAGGATGTCCTGCTGGCGGCAGAAATTGACGATGTCCCAGACGATCAGGAAGTAGCCGGCGAGCTCGAGCTTCTCGATCAGATCGAGCTCGCGCGCCACCTGCGCGCGCGCCTTGTCGTGGAACGGCCGGTAGCGATCGCGGGCGCCGACCTCCGCAATCTTCCGCAGGAACGAGATCTCGTTCTCGCCGTGCGGCACCGGATAGGTCGGGAAGCGGTAGCCGAGGTCGCGCATGCTGAACTGCAGCCGATCGGCCAGATCGCGCGTGGCGTGCACGGCTGCGGGGCGATCGGCGAACAGCCGCGCCATCTGGGCGGGCGGCTTCAGGTAGCGCTCGGCGTTGGCGGCGAGCCGGCGCCCCGCCCGCTGGAGCGTGACGTGCTCGCGAATGGCCGTGAGCACGTCGAAGAGCGGCCGCTCTTCCGGCGTGGCGAAGCTCACGCCGCCGGTGGCCACCACCGGCACGCGGAACGCCTCGGCCAGGCACACGAGCGCGTCGTTGTCGTCTTCCTGGTCGCGATGCAGGTGGCGCTGCAGCTCGACGTACGTGTTCGCGCGGCCGAACGTGCCGACAATGCGATCGAGCAGGCCGCCGACGCCGTAGCGGTCGGCGCCTAGCAGCGCCCGGCCCGGCATGGCGATGAGGCCGGTCGTGAACCCGTCCATCTCCTGGAGCGAGAGCGCGCCTTCGCCCTTGGGCGCGCGCAGCTTCATGCGCGACAACAGGCGGCAGAGATTCCTCCAGCCTTCCTGGGAAGAGACCAGCACAGGAAGGCAGAAGGCAGAAGGCTGAAGGCTCAAGGGAAGGCTGCGTTCTGCCTTCTGCCTTCTGCCTTCTGCCTTCACTGCCGTGGCGGCGATGGTCAGCTCCGCGCCGATGAGCGGCCGAATGCCGGCGGCGAGGGCGGCCTTGTGGAAGCGCGGGGCGCCGGAGACGCCGTCGCGATCGAGCAGCGCCACCGCCGGGTAGCCGAGCAGGGCGGCGCGATCGACGAGCGTCTCGGGCACCGACGCCGCGCGCAGGAAACTGAAGGCCGAGGAGGTATGCAGCTCGACGTACA
>MELE01000234.1:0-644 GCA_001768615.1 Acidobacteria bacterium RIFCSPLOWO2_12_FULL_67_14b
CCCGCCTCGTGAAACAGCCGCTCGTAGCTGCCGGCGAGGGCCGGCCTCACGTGCCGGCGGTGCGCGGGACCATCCCATTCGGTGGCAGCCGTCACCGTGCCGGTGGACGTGGTGAAGCCAACGAGCACCGCCTCGGCGCCGAAATGCTCACGCACGAGCTGTCCGACGTTGAGCTCGCCGCCTTCACCCATCTCCGTGGCGCGCGCATCCCCCAGATGTGAGTTATGGGCCCAGACGACGATGCGCGCGTGCGGATGCGTGCGATCGAGAAACTGCAGCAGCTCACGAAGTGTTTCCGTCATGTGCTGGTCGCGCAGGTTCCACGACTCGGCGCGCCCTCGGAACATGGTCCGGTAATACTCTTCTGCGTTCCGTACAAGCCGTGCATTCTGCTCGGCATAGAAATATTCGTCGGCGGCCACACGGCCATCCCGGCTCGCGTAATCCGCCCGCCGTTGGTGCAGCTCGAGCAGCTCCGTCACAACCTGCCGCTCGCAGGAAGGCGTGAGTCCATAGCCGGCGGCGTACCCGTACTGCTGCATTTCTTCCCCGAACCGGTCGAAGCAGGCGTAGCGTGTGCGGGCGCGCCGGGCGCTCTCGGGATCGACCTTGTCGAGATACGCGAGCACCGCCTGCATCGATGC
>MELE01000234.1:701-3196 GCA_001768615.1 Acidobacteria bacterium RIFCSPLOWO2_12_FULL_67_14b
GTCGTTGTGCGATCGCAGCCAGCCGATGAAGTCCAGGACATCGGCGTTGCGCCACATCCACGTGGGGAACCGGCCGAAGTCGCCCAGTGCATCGACGCTATCTTCGTCGGCGCTCGTCCCGCGAACGTACCGGTTCACGCGATAGGCGTCGGGCCAGTCGGCCTCGACCGCGACCCCCGAGAACCCCTTCTCAACAATCAGCCGCCTCGTAATAAACGCCCGCTCGCGGTAGAACTCGTGCGTCCCGTGTGTGGCTTCGCCCAGCAGCACAATGCGCGCGTTGCCGATGCCCTCCAGCAAGGCGTCGTATTGGGATGGGTCGCCGCTGAGCGTCTGTGCTCGCTGGCGAACGACAGCCACGGGGTCTATTGGATCCGCCTTCCGCACCGATTGGGAGCCGGGAGGCGTTGACTGACGACCCGCCGCAGTCAGCAGGCGGGCGACTTCCTCGTCGCTCGTCTGGCCGAACTCCTGATACCAGAGGCCGACCGCATTGAATGGCTCAGGGGTGGCCAGGCAGACGACACGGTCCGCAATTCGGCCCAGTCGCTCGCACGTCTCGCGCGCGCCGACCGGCACGGCCACGACGATCTTCGCGGGGGCCTGTTGACGTAGGGCCAGCACAGCGGCCTGCATCGTCGAGCCCGTCGCCAGACCGTCGTCAATCAGGACCACGGTGCGATCGCGGACGATGGGAGGCTGCCGGTCGTCACGATACGCGCGATCCCGGCGCTCCAGTTCCAGCCGCTCGCGCACGGCGACCTGCTGGACGAGCGCGTGCGGGATGCCGAGGTCGTGAATCAGATCTTCGCTCAAGACCTCGACGCCGCCCGCCGCAATCGCACCCATCGCGAGCTCGGGATGGCCCGGAACACCGAGCTTGCGGACCAGAAAGACGTCGAGGGGAGCGGACAACTTCGCGGCAACTTCAAACGCCACGGGCACGCCGCCGCGCGGCAAGGCCAGCACGATGACGTCCGACCGGTTGGCGTATTCGGTCAGCCGGGCGGCGAGTTGCCGCCCGGCGTCAGTACGGTTGCGGAACTGCATATCCGACCCTTTCACGCCGCCGTGACATGAGGCGCCGGATGATGGTGCGCGCAGATCGCCTGGAACGTGTCGACGACCTCATCGGTGCGGACCGCCGTGCCGGGACGGATCGCCAGCAAGATATCGTTCATCGACACGATGCCCAGCACGGTCCCGCCGAACCCCTCAACCGGCAGCCGTCGGACCCGGTGCTCACTCATCATCGTGAGCACCGCGTGCACGTCGTCCTCCGGCCCGCAGGTCACTACCTTCTTCCGGGCCACCTCGCCGGCGGTGAGCTGAGAGGCCAGCTTGTTGCGCGTCGCGAGCGCAATGTACATGTCGCGATCCGTTACAACGCCCACCAGTTTTCCCCTGTCCACGACGGGCAGTATCCCGCAGTCGCCGTCCAGCATCAGGGCCGCCGCGGCCGCCAGGTTCGTGCCCGGCGAGCACGTCCTGGGTTCGGCCGTCATGATGTCCTTGACCTTCATCGCGATCTCCTAAGCGGCGTTTCTGGCAGCCTTCGCCGGTTCCTGGATTTCTACCTTACGGACTTTGGCCTCGGGCCGGGCCGGCAGCGGCACGCTGACCTCGAGCACGCCGTCCGCGAACGTGGCCTTGACGTCCTCCGGTTTCACGCCCTCGGGCAACGGAACCGCCCGATAGAAGCTGCCGTATTCGCGCTCGGACCTGTAGACGTTCTTCTTCTTTTCCTCCACTTCGCGCTTCCGCTCGCCGGAGATCGCCAGCCGACTGTCGGTCACCTCGACCTTCACATCCTCTTTCTTGAGGCCGGGCAGGTCGACTTTCGTCACAAGGCGATTGTCTTTCTCGAACACCTCGATCGTCGGCGACCAGGCCGGCGCGTCTACCGCCGTCATCTGGAGCGAAGGCCACCGCAATGAAGGCCAGAACCAGTCGTCAAACATCCGATCGAGATCGGATCTCATCTGCCGAAGAATTCCGAACGGTTCACCGGCTGAGCCGCGGGGAGCGAGACGGGTTTCTTTTTCAGCTGACATAGACACCCTCCTGAATCCGAGGAAGTACGCAATCGCTATGCCCACTGTGTTTTCGGAGCGCCCAATGAAGTCTCAGGATAATTCGCCCGGATCCCCATGAGATACGGGGATCTCTTCTGATGGCGAGAGATTTTCCGCGGCCTGCCCGCCACGGAAGGTCGGACTGCTGACGGGAATCCGGCAGTCGCTCACGGCACCCATCTTGAAACGATTGAGGAGGATTCAATGATCCTCAGCAGCCGCTGGCCCGTCATCGTCAAGCATCCGACCGAGTTGACAGTTGTTCCGAATCTCATCGATTACGACCGTGTCCGCACCGACTTCTCGTGGTCGCGGGCCCGAGCGGATCTGGATGGCCTTCCCGACGGCCGCGGCCTCAATATTGCGCACGAAGCGGTGGACCGCCACGCCACGGGTTCCCGCCGCAGTCGCGTGGCTTTG
>MELE01000234.1:3324-5270 GCA_001768615.1 Acidobacteria bacterium RIFCSPLOWO2_12_FULL_67_14b
CGGGCCAACATCGCACGAGCTAAGGTTCTCGTGACGACCGACGCGCTATACAAGAAGAAGATCGAAAGTCTGCGCCGCTCTCTTCCCAGCATCGAACACGTGCTCGTGATCGGCGAGCCCGGCGCCGTGCGCGCGCTGCCTGGCACACGCGATCTGCGCGCTCTCGTCGCCAAGGCCGACAACCGCTTCACGATCCCGGCGACCGATCCGGAAGACATTGCCTTGCTGCACTTCACCAGCGGCACGACCGGGAAGCCGAAGGGCGCGGTGCACGTCCATGAGGCCGTGGTTGCGCATCACGCGACCGCGCGATTCGCGCTCGATTTCCACTCCGACGACGTGTTCTGGTGCACCGCCGATCCCGGCTGGGTCACCGGCACCTCCTACGGCATCATCGCGCCGCTCACGCACGGGCTGACGAGCATCGTCGACGAAGCGGACTTCGACGCCGAGCGCTGGTACAGCATCCTGCGCGACGAACACGTGACGGTTTGGTACACGGCCCCCACGGCGATCCGCATGATGATGAAAGTTGGCGCGGACACGGCCAGGAAGTACGACCTCCCTGCCCTGCGCGTCCTCGCCAGCGTCGGCGAGCCGCTCAATCCCGAAGCCGTCATCTGGGGCGTCGACGCGTTCGGCCGGCCGTTCCACGACAACTGGTGGCAGACGGAGACCGGCGGCATCATGATCGCGAACTTCGCCGCGATGGACATCCGGCCGGGATCGATGGGCCGTCCCCTGCCCGGTATCGACGTGGCCATCGTGCGGCGGACCGGCGAGGACTCCGTGGAAGTCGTCGAGGCGCCGGACACGCAAGGCGAACTGGCGCTTCGCCCCGGCTGGCCGTCGATGTTTCGCGGCTACGTGTCGGACGATGCGCGCTACCACAACTGTTTCGCCGGCGGCTACTATCTCACCGGCGATCTCGCGAAGCGCGATCGGGACGGCTATTACTGGTTCATTGGCCGCGCCGACGACGTGATCAAGTCGTCGGGACATTTGATTGGTCCATTCGAAGTCGAGAGCGTGCTGCTCGAACACCCATCGGTCGCGGAAGCCGGCGTCATCGGCAAACCCGATCCGGTGGCGCTCGAAATCGTGAAGGCGTTTGTCGCGTTGAAGCCCGGATATGAACCGACCGAAGCCCTGCGGCGCGAACTCCTCGGCTTCGCGCGCGGGCGGCTCGGCGCGGCCGTGGCGCCGAAGGAAATCGACTTCCGTCCGAGCATTCCCAAGAACCGCGCCGGCAAGATCATGCGCCGGCTGCTCAAGGCGCGCGAGCTGGGGTTGCCGGAAGGTGATATTTCGACCCTGGAGGGCTCATGAGTGAAGGGATGCGGCTCCTGCGCGAGATGCTTCGCATCCGCCGCTTCGAGGAGAAGTGCGCGGAGCTGTACAGCGCCGCGAAGATTCGCGGATTCCTCCATCTCTATATCGGTGAGGAAGCCGTGGCCGTTGGCGCCATGCAGGCGTTGTCGGCAGAGGATGCGATCGTCGCCACGTACCGCGAACACGGTCACGCCCTGGCCCGAGGCATCTCCATGAACGCGCTCATGGCGGAGATGTACGGCAAACGTGAAGGCTGCAGCCACGGTCGAGGCGGTTCGATGCACGTGTTTGATGCGGCCACTCGCTTCTACGGGGGAAGCGCCATCGTCGGCGGCGGTCTTCCGATCGCCGTCGGTCTTGCACTGGCCGACAAACTGCAGCAACGGTCGCGCGTCACGGCCTGTTTCTTCGGCGACGGCGCGGTCGCCGAGGGGACGTTCCACGAGTCTTTGAATCTGGCCGCGCTCTGGAAGCTGCCGGTGCTCTTTCTCTGCGAGAACAATCTCTATGCGATGGGAACGCACATCGAGCGCGCCCAGTCGCAGATCGATATCCGCACGAAGGCACAAAGCTATCTCGTCGCGGCCGAGACGGTCGACGGCATGGACGTCACG
>MELE01000235.1:0-5978 GCA_001768615.1 Acidobacteria bacterium RIFCSPLOWO2_12_FULL_67_14b
CCGCCGCGATGTCGTCGAGGGCGCCGACCAGCCGATGCTCGGCCTCGGTTACCAGTTCGTCGAACGCCTTGCCCTTGCGCTCGAGCGCCACGACGCCGCGATTACCCTCGAACGAGAGGTACATAGCCTCGCTGGCAGGCACGTCCCGTCCCTGCTCGCGCGACAGGCGCGTGCGCACGCACGCGCTGTAGATCGGCAGCTGCAGCGCCGTCTTCAGGTCGGGCACGTACTTGGTCTTGTAGTCGATCAGCCGGAAGCGCCCATCGTCCAGCAGGTCGACCCGATCGATCTTCGCGCGCAGGGCGACCTTTCGCGGCGCGCCGTCGGCGCCCGTGAACGTGAACTCCCCGTCGAGCTCGTACTCCATGAGGCGCTGGCGGATGCCGGCGCCGCGCCCGGCTTCCATGGCAAACACGCGCGCGGCAATGCCGGGCCCCACCGCGGACCCGAAGAGGCGCGCGCGCTCGAGGGCGGCTTCGGAGGGCGACAGGGAGGCCAGCGCCGGGCCGCACACCTCCGCGAACAGCGCCTCGGCTTCGTCGATGGTGTCGGGCGTGATCCGGCCGTGCCCGCGCCCCTGCCATTCGTGGAAGAAGGTCTCGAACAGCTCGTGCAGGAAGCGGCCCCGCTCGAGCGGCGACCAGGTGTCTTCGTCTTCGGCTTCCTCCGCGACCTTGAGCACGTTGGAGACGTAAAACTGGAACGGGCATTTCAGATAGCGCTCGAGGCGGCTGACGCTCACGCGCGGCAACGTCCAGGGGCCGGCCTCGCCCTGGAACCGCGAGACCTCGCGATCGCGCCCAGCCAGGCGCGCCGCCGCCCATCCCGCCGCAGGCGGCGACAAACCTTTCTTGTCCGCCGAAGCGCCATGCGCGAAGGCGGAAGGTTTGTCGGTGTCGACCTCAACCTCGGTAATCAGCCCGAACCCCGCCACATCCTCGACCAACACCGACGGCTCGACCACCGCGTCCGACTCCAGCGCGAAGGTCGAGATCCGCGTCTGCGATCGCGCCAGTCCCACGAGATCGCGGAACGCCGCCCGCGACGCGCGCAGCAGGTCGCGCTCCTGGTGAATCTCCACCCGTTCCGGCCGCGCCGGCTCGAGCTGGGCCAGCAGCGCCTGTGGGTAGAACACATTGCGCCGCCGGCGCTCGGGCCACTCGCCCTCCACCAGCCCCATCAACTGCACATCGTCGAACTCGCCGAACCGCGCGGCCTGGGCGTCGACAATCTGCAGCCCCGTGTCCCCGGATCGAATGGCAAACGTCTGCGCGCCAAGCCATCGGCGAATGGCGGCCGACAGGTCGTGAACGGTTCCCGAGGCGGCGGGATCGTGACGCCTGTAGGCGTCGGACAAACCCGTGAGCGCCGCGAGCACGCCGGCACGGGCGCGTTGCCGCCGCTCGTCGACATCGGGCGTGCCCGCACTGGAATCGTGACGGTCCAGAAACGCCCGGAGCACATCGAGGTGTTCGACGAGCGGCCGGTTCTCGGCCAGCGTGGCGAGAGACGAGGCGAGCGCAGCGGCCATGCGCGCCGCCGGCAGCGCCGGCAGCTCGGCGGTGATGGCCTTCAGCCGATCGAAGCCGCCGAGAAACCGCATGTCCGCCAGCGCCGCATCCAATTGAGCGATCGCGGCCCGGGTGAGCGCCGCAGCGCCGTCCGCGAATCGGAAATGCGGCGATCGGAGCAGCGCCGTCGTGGCCCGGCGCGTGAATCCCGTGGCGACAAACTCCAGGACGAGGTCCAGCGCCGCGGCGTACGGTTCGGCGGCGAGCGGCAGCGTATCGAGGGCGCGGAACGGCACGCCCGAGCGCGAGAAGATTTCCCGGGCAAGGTACAGATACGGCAACGGGCGCGACACCACGAGCGCCGTACGATCGAGGGCGGATTGGCCGCCGCCCAGCAGCCGCCGCGCGACTGCCTCGAGCTCGTCTTCGCGGTCGCGGTGGGAAAAGACGACCGATCGTTCGTGGGCCACGGGCGGAGGGATCACGAGCACGGGCGACGCCGCCGGATCCGTACTGGACGATTCCTCCATGCCGACGAAGGCGAGGCGCAGCCGATCGAGATAGCCGGCCGCGAGCGCGCCATCGGTGGCGACGATGTCGATCTGCTCGAGGCCCGGGAGGCTGGCGAGCAGCGCCACGTCGGCGGGCCAGAGGCCTTCCGAATCCGACAGGCGATCGCCGACGGTAATCGTGACGCGCCTCACCGGGCGCGGCGAAGCGGTGGCGAGCAGGTCGAGGCGCCGCGCATGTTCGTCGCGCCCGCCGGCTTCCTGCAGCCGCGCCTCGTAGCCGCGGAAGGCGGCCACGAGAAACCGGGTCTGCTCCAGCAACTGCGCGGCGCCCGGGTCGGATTCGGCGGCCGGTTCCAGCTCGCCGCACAGCAACCGATCGAAATCCTCGGCCGTGCGGTTGAGCCGGCGCACGTGATCGTAGAGGCCGAGCATTTCGGCCACCAGCGCCGGCCGGACGTGAAACGGCGGGGCCGTGCCCGCGTCCTCGGCCTCGCGGCCGGCCGCGGCGAGCAGCGCTTCGCGCTCGTACTCGGTCAGCGATCGCGCGGCGGCATCAAGGCGATCCGCCAGCAGGTCGTAGAGATCGCTGCGGGTCCCGATCCGGGGCAGCGGCCGCCCGTGCTCGAGGCGGGCGGCGAGGGTGCGCCGCAACTGGTCGCCGGCGGCGCGCGTCGGCACCAGGACGAAGGCATCGGCGGCGGCGGCCGCGTCGAGCTCGCGCGCGATCTCGACGAGGTGCGAGCGAAAACCCGACAGGTCCGGCGCGCGAAGCAGGCGCGTGCGGCGGGGCGTGATCACCGGGGCGACGGCGACTCCATGGCGGCCGTGAGGTCGGCGCGGGCGCGCGTGTAGAGCATCAACGCGCCGGCGGCGGCCGAAGACGCGCGGCGCGCGCCGTCGATGCTGTTGTCGCCCACCGACTCCAGGCGCAGGCGCAGCGCGCTTTCGGCCAGCTCCCAGGCGCTGCGCACCAGCGCATGGCCGGCCGCCAGCTCGGGCGGCGGCGTGACCTTCGCCAGGTTGCGGCTGGCGCGGGCGAGGCGCTTGGCCAGCGGCCCAATGGTGTGCACGGCCGGTCCCGACATCGCCCTGATCTGTTCCAGGCTGCGCGCCGCGTCGGTGAAGGTGGAAAACGATCCGCGCATGGCGCGTCGATAGCGGCGGAAGGCCGGCGCGCGCTTCTTCCATTGATCGTACGCGGCGCGCGACGCGGTGGCCGTCGACGCCTGCAGGTCGATGGTCGCCAGCAGCGCGGCCACTTCGCCCGGTCGCTGCCGGCCCAGGCGCGTGTCGTCCTTCTGGACCCGGGCGCGGATGCGCTCGAGCTCGCGCGCGTCGCCCCGGCGCCCGGCCCGTGCCGAAGCCTCGAGCGCGGTCTTGCGCAGCGCCGCGTACTCGCGCTCGAGTCGCTGCTCGCCCTCGAGGTCCCCGGTCACGCCGCGGCGCACGCGATCCGCCCACGACGGCGGCAGCAGGCCAACGGCCCGATCGAGGAGCCGCAACACGGTCTGGAGCAGCGTCACCTTGTCGCCGGGGGTTTCGGCCAGCGATGCGGCGGCCACAAATTGTTCGACGAGCTCCGCATCGCTCGGCGCAGGCAAGGGCGGAGGAGGCGGGCTCGCCAGCGGCGCGCTCAACGAGAGGTCGAATCGTGTCTGGCCCACGGCCACGCGCAGCTGCGCAATCACCTCGTCGAGCACGCCGAGCGCTTCGCGGACCTCGCCGACGCGGTAGCCGTAGTGGGAGCCGGGCCAGTCGGCCAGCGATCGCCGC
Source organism: Acidobacteria bacterium RIFCSPLOWO2_12_FULL_67_14b (assembly GCA_001768615.1). GTDB lineage: Bacteria > Acidobacteriota > Vicinamibacteria > Vicinamibacterales > UBA2999 > 12-FULL-67-14b. The sequence continues at coordinate 3,797 of MELE01000235.1, forward strand.
GCGCGCTCCGCGGTGGCCAGGCGAACGCCCGGATCGGAAATCCTCGACACCTCGTTCAAGACCTTGGCCACGTCGTTGCTGAATTCGGCGAAGTCCTTGTCGCCACTGGAGGCGCCGTACGCCGCGGCCCGTACAGATTCCGCGTACTGTTCTGTTCTAGGCCAGTCCACACGGCCGGCCGGAATGCTCACGAGGTGCAACTCGACCGGATCCCTCGACATTTGCGTCGGGATCGAAAAGATCACGCGGTTTTCGAGTCGGGCCCACTCGCCGTAGCTCGCCAGCACGCGTCCATCCGACAGGAACACGCGGAACAGCACGCGGTTTGGCGCTTCTTGCGCCGCAGACGCAGACGACACGAGGCTGGCGGCAATCAGAATGGCGGCGGTTCGGCGCATCAGGATTCGATTAGTTTAATCGCCTTGTGGAAATCCTGTGGATGAACGGTCGAAAAACTGTGGAACGACCCGACACGAAAAAAAATATCGCGCCCCTTCCCCTCTCATGAAGATGTTCGGTCATACCCCACTCGCCGCTTTCGTACGGCGCTTCGCTTGATCCGTTTGCGCCAGGACATACAATCGTCACTCTCACCGTGATCGTTCACCACTACGAAGAAAACATCGCGGGGCGGACCTACCAGATCGAGGTTTCGCCGGTGTCGGCGTCGCGCTGGCGCGCGCAAATCGCGCGACGGCCGGGCATGCCGACCTCGCTGATGCCCTTTTACGGCACCACGCCCGAAGAAGCTGCACGGGAGTTGAGCAAGTGGCTCGCCCTCATTTCCGGCGCGGCGGTCGCCAAGACATAATCTAGGCACGATGACTCGAGCTCCCCGCCGTCCGACGCATGAGTTGGCGCTGATTCTCATTTGCCTGCTGCTCGGCAGCCTGGCGGCCACCCAGGCGCAGCCGGCGCCGCCGGCGCCGCCCCCGCGGGTCCACTTCGTCGCCACCGGCGGCACGATTTCCAACCGCGACGGCGGCCGGCTGACCGCCGAAGAGCTGGCCAAGTCCATGCCGGGGGTCGATCGCTACGCGCGGCTCACCTTCGAGCAGTTCGCCAACGTGGCGAGCAGCGAGCTGACGCTCCCGCAATGGCTCGGGCTGTCGCGGCGCATCAACGACCTCTACGCCAACGAGAAGGACGTGGCCGGCGTCGTGGTGAGCAGCGGCACCGACACGCTCGAAGAGACCGCCTTCTTCCTGCACCTCACCGTCCGCGATCCCCGCCCCGTCGTCGTGGTCGGCTCGATGCGCAATCCCAGCACGCTCGGCTACGAGGGCGCGGCCAACCTGCTCGAAGGCGTGCGCGTGGCGGCGGATCCGGCGTCGCGCAACAAGGGCGCGCTGGTGGTGCTGAACGACGAGATCAACTCGGCGCGCAACGTCACCAAGACCGATGCGCTCCGCCTGCAGACGTTTCGCGCCCGCGAGTACGGGCAACTGGGTGTGGTCGATCGGGACCGCGTGGTGTTCTTCAGCCAGATCACGCAGCGCACCAACGAGCGCGTGGAGTTCGACGTCACGAAGATCGAGGCGCTGCCGCGCGTCGACATCATCATGGTCTACCAGGGCGCCAGCGGCGATCTGATCAAGGCCGCCGTGGATGGCGGCGCCAAGGGCATCGTGATGGCCACGGCCGGCGCCGGGGCCACCAGCGGCACCCAGGGCGAGGGCCTGCGGTACGCCTACGAGAAGGGCGTGTTCGTGGTCACGACCACGCGCGCCGGCAGCGGCCGCATTGCGCCGCGCCGCACCGACGCGCCGCCGCCCAACTTCCGCATGACCGAGGCGATTCAGCGCCGCCGGCAGTTCGCCATTTCGGGCGAGGATCACATCCCCGTAAAGGCGCGGGTCCTCCTGATGCTCGCGCTCACCAAGACCACCGATCGCGCCGAGATCCAGCGCATCTTCAGCGAGTACTAGGTGGCGACAAACCTTTAGGTTTGTCGTCCTCAGCGCTGCAAAACTCCCGCAAGCGCCTTATAGAGCGCCTCCGCTTCGTCGTGCATGACGAACAGCCGCGGTCGAGGAATCGTCACAGTGATCGGAGCCGTGATCGAGCGGGCCACAACAAGTTGGGCATCAGGAAGACACCGGAGTTCATGGAGACCGAGCGGCTGGAGTTGATACCGGCGACGGTAGAGCTCTGCGAAGCTGAGACACGCGGACGGGCCGCG
>MELE01000236.1:0-3693 GCA_001768615.1 Acidobacteria bacterium RIFCSPLOWO2_12_FULL_67_14b
GACGAGCTTCGCGCGCCAGGATTTCTAACGCCGCTTCACAAGGAGAACCCTGATGGATCGCTGCTTGCGAGTAATCAAAGGCGCCGGAGGCATCTTCAATCGCCACGAGGGTGGTAGTTTTTTGTCCGGCGAGATGGAATTTGCCGTCCCAACCCGATCCATTCGAGTCTGGTAAGCCTGGCGCATCCCGCTCCGCGCACGAAAGACTGTGCCGCGCGGAGAGGTGCCTCCCGGCGTGAGCGTGCGAGCGAGGCGACGCAAGAGTCGCCGTCAAATCGACCGGAGGCTGTGCAGGCGCCGTGCGGGTTTAGACGTCCATCGCTCCAGCGCTTAATGCGCCGAGGGAGATTTGACCGCCGAGACGAGCGCGAACGCCGGGAGGCAGCTCTCCGCGCGGCAGTGTCCGTCTCGACTACCGAATCCGCCAGCCGTTCACGGGGCCGGCGTGGAAGAACGCGGCCGGGGTCATCACGCCGTCGCGCTTGAACACCACGCCGTCTTTCATCACGAACTGCACGCTCTTGAGCGCGTTCAGGTCGTCGAGCGGGTTGCCCGGCAGCGCAATCAGGTCGGCGAAGAACCCCGCCTTGATCGGCCCGCGCGTCGTCTCGGTCTCGCTGACCTTGTAGCCGTTGACGGTCATCGCGCGCAGCGTGTCGGCGTTCGGGATCCCGGCATCGATCCACGGCCTGATGAACTCGAGGCAGAGCTCGCCGCGCGTCTTGCCGGTCACCCAATAGTCGGCGTCTGTGGAAAACGTCAGCGGCACCTTGTTCGCGTAGGCGTTCTTCAGCCCGTCGAGGGTGCGCTGGTAGGCCTGCGGCGACACGGGATGGCCGTCGAGCCCCGGCGGGGTTTCCGTGCCCGCGCGCCAGATGCCCTTCTGCGCCATCAGCTTGTGCATTTCGTCGGTGAGCGCGCCCGAATGCGCGATCGACCAGATGCCGGCCTCGATCGCGTTTCGCGCGCCGGCAAGCGTCTGCACGTGGCCCTCGACCTTCATCCCCGACTTGGCGGCCTCGCGGATCACGAGGCGGATCTCATCCGCGGTGTAGCCGTAGGGCTTGCAGTCGACGCAGATCTTGATCACCTTCGCGCCGAACAGGATGTTCTGGCGGATCGCCTTCACGATCTCGTCCGGCGTGTCGGCATCGAGATACTCCGGATAGACGATGTTGTGGTCGTTGACCATCTCGGGCGTCGGAGAGAACTGCCCGCCCATGCCGCCGATGATGATGCCGGAGTTGATGATCGTCGGACCCGGGATCCAGCCCTGTTCGATGGCCTGGCGTAGCGCCGTGTCGGCATAGAGCGCGTTGTTGCCCATGTCGCGGACGATGGTGAATCCCGATGCGAGCATCTGGATGCCATTGGACGCGGCCTGGATGGCGCGCAGCGCCGTCGACTCCTGCACGTAGGTGTAGTAGTAGACGTTGTTCTCCGGCACCGGCTTGTAGGTGAGCGCCAGGTGGTTGTGCGCCTCGACCAGCCCGGGCATCACGGTCATGTTCGACAGATCGATCACTTGCGCGCCGGCCGGGATGGCGACGTTGGCTCCCACCTCGCGGATGCGCGTGCCCTCGACGAGGATCACCTGGTTGGTGAGGATCCGACCGGCGTCAGGATCGAGCAGCCGTCCGGCGCGGATGGCGGTGACGGGCGCCTGCGCCATCACCGCGTCGCCAACAGCGAGACTGGCCAGGATCAGAAACGCCACGAAAGGCAGAGCGAAACGACGCATCACACACCTCCAAGAATGGCTATTCTAGTGGAGTAAGCCTCCCCTCGCGGCGCTTCATCAGGTATTGTGCGCGGTATGAAGAGCCTGGGACTTCGGACAAACCTGAAGGTTCGTCCCCACATCCTGGCGCTCGCCCTCGTGATGGGCGGCGCCCTGCTGTCGGCGCAACTGCAACCGCCGCCGCCCCCCGTCGTGGCGCCGATGCCGGCCATCCTCAAGGCCTATTCGCCGGTCACCGACGAGCGCTTGAAGAACCCGGCCGACGGCGACTGGCTGATGATCCGCCGCACCTACGACGGTTGGGGCTACAGCCCGCTCGACCAGATCACACCCGCAAACGTGAGCCGGCTCGAGCCCGCGTGGGTATTCTCCACCGGCGTGAACAACGGGCACGAGGCGCCGCCCATCGTCAACAACGGCGTGATGTTCGTCGCGACGCCGGGCCACCGGGTGGTGGCCGTCGACGCCAGGACCGGCCAGATCCTCTGGCGCTACATCAGGGACGTCCCGGAGAAGCTGATCGCGCCCCATCCGACCACGCGCGGGGTCGCGCTCCACGGCAACAAGGTGTTCTTCGCGGCCGCCGACGCGGTGCTGGTGGCGCTCGACGCGCGGACCGGCGAGCAAGTGTGGGCCGCCACGGTCGCGAACAACCGGGCGGGCTACTACATGACGCTGGCGCCGCTCGTGGCGGAGGGCGTCGTGATGGTCGGCGCGTCGGGCGGCGAGCTGGGCGTGCGCGGCTTCGTCGCTGCGTACGACGTCGACACCGGCAAGCAGGCGTGGCGCACCTACACCGTGCCCGCGCCCGGCGAGTCCGGCAGCCACACCTGGCCGAAAGGCGATCAGTGGAAGAACGGCGGCGCGCCGGTGTGGGTCACCGGCAATTACGATCCGCAAACCAAGCTCGCGTTCTGGGGCACCGGCAACGGCGGGCCGTGGATGGGCGATCAGCGGCCCGGCGATAACCTCTATACCGCATCGACCGTGGCCATCGACGTGGCGACCGGGCAGATCAAGGGCCACCACCAATACCATCCGAACGATTCGTGGGACTGGGACGAGGTCTCGCCGCCGATCCTCGTCGACTACCAGCGCAACGGCCGGACGATCAAGGGCCTGATCGACGTCGCGCGCGACGGCTACCTCTGGTTTCTCGAGCGCACCGACGGCGCCATCCACTTCGTCGACGGCACGCCGTTCGTGAAGCAGAACGTGTTCCGGAGCCTCGATCCGAAGACGGGGCGTCCCGACGTGGATCCGGCGCGCAAGCCGGGCACCGGCAAGACGGCGGACTTCTGCCCGTCGCATTGGGGCGGCAAGAACTGGCCGCCGATCGCGTTCAGCCCGAAGACGCGGATGATCTACATCCCCGCCAACGAGAACCTGTGCGGCTCGATCGTCGGGCGCGCGGTCAAGTACGAGCCCGGCAGCGGCTACACCGGCGCCACGAGTACGCTCTCCATCGCGCCCGGCGCCGATCACATCGGCGAAGTGCAGGGATGGAACGTCGATACCGGCAAGCGCGTGTGGACGCACACCTACGCGCGATCGGCGAACTGGGGACCGATGCTGGCCACCGGCGGCGGGCTCGTCTTCAGCGGCGGCACCAACGACCGGATGTTTCACGCCTTCGACGCGGCGACGGGCAAGCTGGTGTGGGAGTTCCCCACCAACTCGGGCATCACCGGCCAGCCCTCGTCTTTCATGGTCGACGGCAGGCAGTACATCGCGGTGCTGTCGGGCTGGGGCGTCGACGCGAGGGCCATGCAGGGGCGGCTCAACCGGCTGCTGCCCGGCAACTACCCGGAGGTGCCGGAGGGCGGGGCGATCTGGGTGTTTGCTGTCAAGTAATGTGTCAGCCTTCAACCTTCAGCCTTCAGCTTTCAGCTTTCAGCTTTCACGGAGCTTTGCCGACCACGCCGACGCTGGCGATGGCCTCGCCCTTCGAG
>MELE01000236.1:3711-6440 GCA_001768615.1 Acidobacteria bacterium RIFCSPLOWO2_12_FULL_67_14b
GCCTTTCGAGATCGACGGCACGGCGCGGACGTAGAGCAGCACGCCGGCTTCCTTGGCCCGCGCTTCGAAGATCGTCTTGCCGACGTAGTCGGTGACGTATCCCACCTTCATCCCGGCGCTCACGTACGATCCGCGCGTGGCGAGCGGATAGAAGATCCCCGTCTGCTCGCTGGCCACATCCGCCAGGTGATCGATCCAGACCGGGTTCTCCACCGTCGGCGGCGTGCCTGGCAGCATCTTCAGGTGGCGCATCACGCCCAGGCTCCCGTTCACCAGCAGCGCCACATCGTCCGGGTCAACGGTACCGGCGTGACCGGCTTCCACTGTGATCGACGGCTTGCCGCGCGTGGTCGCGGTGTTTTCCAGGTACATCGACGCGGCCGGGTCGGTGGGCCGGCCGGTGGAAATGACGATGTGATCGAGGCCGAAGGCGAGCACCATGCCGCGTGAGATCGCATCCTGCGCGGCGCGGCCGGTCTTGTTCCAGTACGAGTACGGCCGCAGGCTCTCGTCGATGTCGCCGCCGTGGAAGTCGATCACGTGATCGGCGGGCTCGACCACCTGCTTCGTGATCAGGTACGACGCCCGATCGGTCTGCGTCCCGTCGATCCGGCCGGGGTACATGCGGTTCATGTTCTTGCCGTCCACGGGATTGAGGTGCGGGACGACCTTCATGAACGACGGGACGTTCAGCAGCGGCACGATGATCACCGTGCCGGACAGCAGGCGCGCATCAATCGCGGCGATCAGCTTTTCGAGCGCGATGATCGACGCGTACTCCGTGCCGTGCGCGCCGGCCAGAAGCGAGAGCACGGGACCAGGCTTGGCGCCGTGGGCCACGGCGACGGCGATCTGCATCGCCGCGTCGCTGCCGGCCGGGACGTCGATCACTCCGGTCGCCGTCTGGCCGCGCGAGGCCTTCGCGGTGCCCACCGTAAACACGGGTTGATCGCCGGGCCTGGCTTGACTCGCGGCGTGGAGACCCGCCCACGCGGACAGGACCAATAGCAGGACGACGATGAGGCGCGTTCGGTTCATAGGCCTCCGTGGGTCCCTACTTTACCTCCTTGGTCCTCTTCTCGTACATCGCCTTTTTCCGCGTCTTCGAGTCGTAGGCGAGGAACTCGTAGATGTCCTTGCCCGCGGCTTGGTTGATGCCGGAGCCGGGCTTGCGCATCATGCGCTTGACGTAACGCTCCCACTCGTCTTCAAGCACGAAGTCGCAGTTGATCGGGCGTGCGATGGTGTGGCACTTGCTGCAGCGCGTGGCGAACAGCTTGTAACGCTTCTGCATGTCAGCCGGGTACTGGGCGACATCAATCGTGGCCGGCCCTTTATCGTACGCGGCGATCCGCGGTTCGAGCGGCTCCTGCGCCAGCGTGGTCAGCCCTCCAGCGAAAAAGACGATGACCGCGGCGCCCATCCCGAGAAACGACAGCGACGATTTCATGGCTCAACCCTCCGTGTCGGAACGAGTGGTCCGGCAGCCGATCAGTAGATCACAATGGCTCGCACGATGATGTCGCGCCCGCGCGTGCCGGTGCCGGTCTTCTGGCCGGTGTACTCCGCCGTGATCAGCAGGTTGTCGATTGTCTGACACGACACACCTACGGTCATTCCGCGGCGCAGGCCGGTCGCCGACGGCCGGCGTGGCTCGAAACGATCGTAGCGGGCAAACGCGGCGGTCCTCGGCGCAATCGTCTGGTTCAGCTCCGCGAACCAGCTCCGGCTCGAAATGCGGCCGATGGTGCTGGAGGTCGTGTCGTCGCGTCCCACCATGAAGCCGGCGAGCGCGTCGGTGCCGTGCCGCAGCTCGTAGTTGCCGAACACACCCCAGCGGCTGTACGTGTCGGCGTAGGCCGTCGTGTCGATGTTGGTCACCCTGCCCCGATACCAGAGCGCACCGATGGTGTGATTCTCGCCCCACACGTGGTGCACCTGCGCCAGGACGTCCTTGGACTTGTTGTTCTCCCCGAGTTCGTTTCCGTTCGCTGTCAACCCGTTGAAGACGGCGGCCGACAGAAACGTACTGCGCATGGTGCCGCCCTCGCCAAGGCTGGTGAAGTTCGCGCCAATCTCGACGCCTTCCTGATTGTCGCGGGGACGATAGCCGACGAACTTACCGGCGGAAACGCGGTTGTTCAACACGTGCGCGCGGGCGATGCCCAGGCGCTGATGGCCGAACTTGTCCCACAACAGCGGGGCCATCATTCCGAATCGCGCGGTGAAGTTTCGACTCGGCCGGCCGAACAGCAACTGGGCTTCGTACTGCTCCATCCCGAGTTCGCCGACATCCCAGGCGACCTCCGTGGCGAACGAGAGGTACTTGTTGAGCGAGCCGGCGCCCACCAGCTCCACTTCGTGCATTGCAATCGAGGTGGGTTTGCCCTTGAGATTCTCCAGTCGAACATCACCGATCAACGAGAAGTTGTCGAGAAGCGCCCGGTTGGGCGTGTCCTGAAGTATCAGAACTCCCTGAGGGTCGGCGTCGGGCAAGCGGTAGCCCAGGCGCTTGAATGTGATGCCGAGGTTGTTGAGACGCGGCGGCAGGGGCGCGTGGCACATGGTGCATTTGGCGTCGAATCGCCGCGCGAAAGATGGGTTCGCCTGTGCTTGCGCCGGAGCCAGCAGGCACACGCCGGCCACGAGCGCAATGGCCCAAAGCCACCCCTGGATCGGCCGGCTGAAAGACTGCGTCTTGATGGTCATGTCCGTCTCCTCTTCGACGA
>MELE01000236.1:6629-7910 GCA_001768615.1 Acidobacteria bacterium RIFCSPLOWO2_12_FULL_67_14b
AACTGGCGCTCGAGCTCGCCAGGGCGTACGACTACGACGTGATCGTGCTCGATTTGATGCTCCCGAAAGTCGACGGCCTGGCCGTGTGCCGGCAGCTCCGGGAGTCCGGCTGCCAGGCGGCGGTGCTGATCCTGTCGGCCCGGGATCTGATGGAAGACCGCGTCCGAGGCCTCGACGCCGGCGCGGACGACTACCTCGTCAAGCCCTTCGCCATCGAGGAGCTGATGGCGCGCGTGCGTGCGCTGCTGCGCCGCGGCACCCATCGCGACGCCCCGGTTCTCAGGGTCCACACACTCGAGCTCGATCGAACGGCGCGGACGGTCCGGCGCGATGGCAAGGTCATTACCCTGACGACCAAGGAGTTCTCGCTCCTCGAGTACCTGATGCGCCAGCCCGGGGTGGTGCATACGCGCAGCATGATCGCCGAGCACGTCTGGGACTTCACACTCGAGCTCGGCAGCAACGTCGTCGACGTGTACGTCAAGCATCTGCGAGACAAGATCGACGACAAGGATCGGCCGGACAGGCCGAGCTTCGTCCAGTCGGTGCGCGGGGTGGGTTATGTTCTCCGCGATCCTGACGCGGATCAGGCCTGAGAGCGTCTCCACACGCCTGACGCTCTGGTACCTGCTGACGCTCGGTGCGAGCCTGGTGGCCTTCGCCGGCCTCGCGTACATCGTGCGCGCACGCACCGCCTACTACGAGCTCGACGCTCAACTCGATACGCAGGCCCACCAGATTATTGCTGACTACCGGTTCGCGTTCCTCTCGCTCGACGTGGCCGGCGAGATTGAACGCGATCGCCGGGCGGCCGCCATCCCGTTCGTGGTGCGTGAAGTACCCGGGCGGCTGATCTTCCGGTCGCCGGCGTTCCCGCCCTTCGATTTGGGCGGTGACAGCCGCGTGGCCGGGGCGGCGCGCAGCGTCACGCACTTCCTGACCGCGGCGGACCGGCGGGGTGTGCCGCAGCGCGTGGTGACCCTGATCGTCGAGCGCCCAGGCGCCGAGGCCCTCGCGATCCAGGTGGCCGCGTCGATGGCCGACGTCGCGACCGGGCTCCGGCAACTCGGCGGTGGGATGGCACTGGCCATCGGGCTGGTGCTCGCCATCGCCGCCGTGGGAAGCACCGCCACCGTACGCCGCGCGCTCGCGCCGGTCGAGGCGATCGTGGAGCGCGCGAGGCATATCCAGGCACAGCAACTGAGTGAGCGCCTCGACGTCCAGGCGCGGAGCTCAGAGCTCGATCGCCTCGTGCAGACGCTCAACGAGATGCTCGACCGG
>MELE01000237.1:0-9334 GCA_001768615.1 Acidobacteria bacterium RIFCSPLOWO2_12_FULL_67_14b
TGCAACGCCTCGTGCCAGCCTGTCAGCAAGCGACCCCGATCGTCCGGGTGAACCGCCTCCATCCAGCCGAACCCGCGCGCTGTCGCCGCGCTCAGGCCGCTCACGGCAAGGAGCCCGGGACTGAGGAAGATCGCTTCGCCGTCAGCCGTCGCGCGAAAGAGGTGCACGGGGCTCAGCTCAGCGATGAGGCGGAACTGCTGCTCGCTCACCTTGATGTCGCCCATGGCCCGCGAGAGCGCCTCGGTGCGATCGAGCACCTGCTGCTCGACCGACGCCAGCGTGTCTTGCCGCGCCGTCTCGGCGCGGCGTCTGCGCTTGAGCTCCGCGCCGACCTGGATACCCGCGAAGTGAATCGCCACCAGCGCAAGCGCGACCGTGCGCTCGATCTGCGAGTACGCGAAGAAGCCAATCGCCAGGAGGGAAGCAACAGCGAGGGCAAGCCAGATCGCAACGGAGTGACGGAACGAAGCCATCGTCAGGAAATACCTGTGAGTCCTGCTTGCATGACGCGTTCCGTCCGCCGGCGAAGTGATCAGCCGGGCGAACACGGCGATCCCCCAAGAGCCTGGTCTAAGTCAGCGGCGAACCGCGGTCGAGGCGTGAGCGCCGCCGCTGACGAGGTGCAGCCGGCGGTCGCGCCGATCGATCGTCCATCCCGGCGTTTCGTAACCACATAGCAGACACTGCTGGTAGAGCTTCGTATCGGTCCGCGCACGGTAGAGTTCGTGGCCTCCGTGTACGACGCTGCACAGGCTGTGACGGCACCTCTTGCGAACCCGGGCCATCATCTGCTTGAACGCGGTGACGACGTCCCCACTTTCGGCAACCAACGCCATCGTGGGCGACCCAATATGGTTATTGATACCTCTCATCCCTTCCTCCGCCATTCGCCATAGCAAGGATGATTCCGTTTTCCCTGGAACGCATGTTGCAGCGTTTTACCGACGGGCCACCGTATAATCCGTGGGTGGAGAAACCACCCCCGAAGCTCATAATCTCCCCGGTCGTTTCCGCGCTGCGGACGCCTCCCGCGCAGGCTGACGCCGACGCCATGAAATGCGAGCGCTGCGGCGCCGACATGTACCGTATGCATGCGGTGTGGCGCTGCCCCGCCTGCCGCTTCAAGACCGATTGCTGCGGCTGGTAGCGCCCGGCCATGGATTCCATCGCATCCCATATCGATACGCAGTCGGCCGAGTTCAAGGCCAACCGGCGCCGCATGGAAGAACTGCTCGCCGAGTACCGGTTGCGGCTCGCCGAGGCGCAGATGGGCGGCGGCCCCAAGTACCTGGCGCGCCACCGTGAGCAGGGCAAGCTGCCCGTGCGCGAGCGGATTGAGGCGCTGATCGATCCGGGTTCGGCGTTTCTTGAGCTCTCTCCCCTCGCCGCGTTCGGCATGTACGAGAACGAAGCGCCGGCCGCCGGTCTCGTGACGGGAATCGGGCGTGTCTCGGGCAGCGACGTGATGGTGGTCGCCAACGACGCCACCGTGAAGGGCGGCACCTACTATCCGCTCACCGTGAAGAAACACCTTCGCGCGCAGGACATCGCGCTGCAGAACCGCTTGCCGTGCGTCTATCTCGTCGACTCCGGTGGCGCCTTCCTGCCGCTGCAGGCGGAGGTCTTCCCCGATCGCGAACACTTCGGCCGCATCTTCTTCAACCAGGCCCGCATGTCGGCAGAGGGCCTTCCGCAGGTGGCCGTTGTGATGGGGTCCTGCACGGCCGGCGGCGCCTACGTGCCGGCCATGTCCGACGAAACCATCATCGTCAAGGGCACGGGCACCATCTTTCTCGGCGGCCCCCCGCTGGTAAAAGCGGCCACGGGCGAGGAAGTGACCGCCGAAGACCTGGGCGGCGCCGACGTCCACACGCGCCTGTCCGGCGTCGCCGATTACATCGCCGACGATGACGCGCACGCGCTGCACCAGGCACGCATTGTCATTTCCACGCTGAACACGCGGAAGCAGCTGCCGGCCGACATGGCCGCGCCCGAGGATCCGGCCTACGATCCGGCGGAGATCTACGGCGTCGTGAGCCACGATCTCCGCAGGGCGTACGACGTGCGCGAGGTGATCGCCCGCCTCGTCGATGGCTCCCGGTTCGACGAGTTCAAGGAGCGCTACGCGACGACACTTGTCTGCGGCTTCGCCCGCCTCCATGGCTTCCTCGTCGGCATCATCGCCAACAACGGCGTGCTGTTCTCCGAGTCGGCGTTGAAGGCCACGCACTTCATCGAGGTGTGCAACCAGCGCGGCATTCCCCTCGTGTTCCTGCAGAACATCACGGGCTTCATGGTGGGCAAGCAGTACGAGCGCGGCGGCATTGCCAAGGATGGCGCCAAGATGGTGCACGCCGTGGCCAACTCGGTGGTGCCGAAGTTCACGGTGATCGTGGGCGGGTCGTTCGGCGCGGGCAACTACGGGATGTGCGGGCGCGCCTACGAGCCGCGCCTGTTGTGGATGTGGCCCAACGCCCGCATCTCGGTGATGGGCGGCGAGCAGGCCGCCGGCGTGCTCACCACGGTGAAGCGCGATCAGGTCGCCCGGGAGGGCGGCAGCTTCACTCCCGAGGCGGAGGCCGCCATTCGCGATCCCATCCTGCAGAAGTACGACACCGAGGGTTCGCCCTACTACTCGACCGCCCGGCTGTGGGACGACGGGATCCTGGACCCGGCCCAGACCCGCGCCGCGCTGGCGCTCGGGTTGTCGGCGGCGTTCAACGCGCCAATCCCGCCGGCGAAGTTCGGCGTCTTCCGGATGTAGAGGCGGGTCTTGAGACCCGCCTCTGCGAACCCGCCCCTACGAGCATGGATAATAGGATCGCAATGCCACGCATTTCATGAGGTTCCAGTTCCTGACCGTCGAGCGACGCGGACCGGTCGAGCACGTGACGCTCAACCGTCCCGAGGTGCGCAACGCGTTCAACGAACACGTCATTGCCGACCTCTCGGCGTGGGCGGCGGCCGCACACCGCGACACCGATCTGCGCGTGGTCGTGTTTTCGGGCGCGGGCAAGGCGTTCAGCGCAGGCGCCGATGCGGCGTGGATGGCGAAGATGGCCGGCTACTCGCACGACGACAACTTGAGGGATGCGATGGCCGCCGCCCGGATGTTTCAGGCCATCAACACGGTGCCGGCGATCGTGATCGGCCGCATCCACGGCGCGGCGCTCGGCGGCGGATCCGGTCTCGCCGCGGTCTGCGACATCGTCGTGGCCGAAGACTCGGCGGTGTTTGGCTTCACCGAAACCAAGCTGGGCATTCTGCCGGCGATGATCTCCCCGTACGTCCTGCAGAAGATCGGCGCGTCGGCGGCGCGCGAGCTGTTTCTCACGGGCATGCGCTTCGGTGCCGCGCGCGCCAGGGAGATCGGCCTCGTTCATGCGGTCGTGCCCCTGGCCGATCTCGACGCCACCGTGGCCCTCTACGTCAACGAGGCGCTGACGGCGTCGCCGACTGCCGTGGCCCGGGCCAAAGCCCTGATTGCCCGCGTCCTCGGCAAGGCTCCTGGGGAAGTGATGGACCTCACGGCCACCACCATCGCCGAGCAACGCGTGTCGCCCGAAGGCCAGGACGGCCTCACGGCCTTTCTCGGCAAGCGCAAGCCCCGCTGGGTGGCCGGCGAGTGATTCGCCGCCTCCTGATCGCGAACCGGGGCGAAATCGCGTGCCGGATCATCCGCGCGTGCCGCGAGATGGGCATCGAGACGGTCGCCGTGTTCTCGGATGCGGATGCCAGCGCGCGGCACGTGCACGAGGCGGACCAGGCGGTTCGCCTGGGCCCGGCCCCCGCCCGCGACAGCTACTTGAAGGCCGCCGCGGTGATCGACGCGGCGCGAACCGCCGGCGCCGACGCCGTGCACCCGGGTTATGGGTTCCTGTCGGAACGCGCGCATTTTGCCCGCGCGTGCGACGAGGCCGGCCTGATCTTCGTCGGTCCTCCGGCGGCGTCGCTCGAGCGGATGGGATCGAAGATCGGCGCGCGCCGCCTGATGATCGACGCCGGCGTGCCGGTGGTTCCAGGCCAGAGTCCGGCGGACCAGTCTGCACCAGCTTTGTCTCGCGCGGCCGAGGCGATCGGTTTCCCCGTGTTGGTCAAGCCGTCGGCGGGCGGGGGCGGCATCGGGATGAAGGTCGTGCGCGCAGCCGGCGCGATGGACGAAGCCGTGGCCGCGGCCCGCCGCGAAGCCCTGGCAGCCTTTGGCGACGACACGCTCTATGTCGAGCGGTTGATCGAGCGTCCCCGTCACGTCGAAATCCAGGTCTTCGCCGATGCCCACGGCCACATCGTCCACTTGTTCGAGCGGGAGTGCTCGGTGCAGCGCCGGCATCAGAAGACCATCGAAGAAAGCCCCTGTCCAGCGCTGTCTCCCAGGGTCCGCGAACGGATGGGCGCCGCCGCGGTGGCCGCCGCGCGCGCGGTGGGCTACCGCAACGCCGGGACCGTCGAGTTCCTGCTGGAAGGCCGCGGCGACACGGCCAGCTTCTATTTCCTCGAGATGAACACACGGCTGCAAGTGGAGCATCCGATTACCGAGTGCGTGACGGGCATCGATCTCGTGCGTACGCAGTTGCTCGTCGCCTCCGGTGAGCCTCTGCCCTTCTCGCAGGCCTCGCTCTCACAGCGGGGCCACGCGATTGAATGCCGCGTGTACGCCGAAGACCCGGCGCAGGACTTTCTCCCCCAGGCAGGCCCCATCCTGTTGTATCGGGAACCGCAGGGGCCGGGCGTCCGCGTCGACAGCGGCATCGGCATCGGACACGAGGTCTCGGTCCACTACGACCCGATGCTGGCCAAGGTGATCGTCTGGGCCGAGACTCGCGAAGACGCGAGGCGGCGGGCCGTTGCCAGCCTGCGTGAGTACGCGATCCTGGGCGTTCGCACCAATATTCCGTTCCTGCTTCAGCTCCTCGATCATCCGATGTTCCTGGCGGCGTCGGTCGACAGCGGCTTTCTCGATCGCGAGGGCGAGGCCATCGCGGCCTCGTCGGTCACCGCGCTTCCGGACGCCGCGATGGCGGCCGTCGTCGAGTACCGGCGCACCCGAGGCACCGCCCGCACCTCAGGCACCGATCCCTTTGTGACGTTAGGTAGCTGGCGTGGCTGAGTTCGTCGTGGACGCCATCGGCGAGGGGTGGTATCACGTGAGCGACGGCGCGCGGCGCTGGCGCGTCGCCGTGGCCGGTTCGCCCGATGCGACCTGGGTCTTCGTGGAGGGACAGGTCGCGCAGCTGGATGCGGCGGCCAAGGGCCGGCTGCGCCCGCGCGGGCGCAGCGAGGCCGGCGTCATGTCGCCCATGCCGGCAACCGTCGTCGCGGTGATGGCCGAAGCCGGCCAGGCCGTCGCCCAGGGGGAGACCCTGATCGTCCTGGAAGCCATGAAGATGGAGCTGCCCATCAAGGCGCCGCGCGACGGCGTCGTCAAGGCCGTGCACTGCGCGAAGGGCGACCTGGTGCAGCCCGGCGTCAACCTGCTCGAGCTTGCCGAATGAACCCTCTGCCGCGACGCGTCTCGATCGTCGAGGTCGGCCCGCGCGACGGGCTGCAGAACGAGAAGGCCGTGATTGCGACGGCGGACAAGATCGCGTTTGTCGATCGGCTGAGCGCCGCCGGCCATGCCGCAATCGAGGTCTCGGCCTTCGTGTCGCCCACGCGAGTCCCGCAGATGGCGGACGCCTCGGACGTGTTTGCCGGTATCTCGCGCCGGCCGGGTGTCCGCTATACCGCCCTTGTGCCCAACCAGGCAGGTCTGGATCGGGCGATGGCCGCGGGCGTCTCTGAAATCGCGATTTTCGCGGCGGCCTCCGAGACATTCAGCCGGCGCAACATCAACCAGTCGATCGATCAATCGCTCGCGACGTACGCGACGGTGTGCACGGCGGCAGCGGCCGGCGGCATTCGCGTTCGCGCCTACCTCTCCACCTGCTTCGGATGTCCGTTTGAAGGGCCGGTGGCGCCAGAGCGCGTTGCCGCCGTTGCCGGGCGGCTGCTGGCGCTGGGAGCCTTCGAAGTCGCGGTCAGCGACACGATCGGCGTGGCGCATCCGGGCCAGGTGCCGGTGGTGCTGGACGCGGTCGCCCGCGAAGTGCCGCTGAACCAGCTCGCGCTGCATTTTCACGACACGCGGGGCACGGCCCTCGCCAACGTCCTGGCGGGTCTCGACTATGGTGTGACCACCTTCGACAGCTCGGCGGGCGGCCTGGGCGGGTGCCCATTTGCCCCCGGGGCCGCCGGCAATCTCGCCACCGAGGATCTGGTCTACATGCTCGACGGGCTTGGCATCCAGACCGGTATCTCGTTGGCGGGCCTCGTCGAGAGCTCGCGGTTCATCGAAAGCCGCCTGGACCATCCGTTGCCGTCGCGTTACCTGCAGGCGGCGCGGGGCGGAGGGGCACCCGGGTTGCTTTCCCTTGCGGGAACAGGCTATTGAATGAAGCGGGCTACCCATTGTGGGGATCGTTCTGGATTGAAGGCGAATTGACATGCGCCACGAAGCTGCTGCGATCGGCCGCCAATCGTCCGTCTGGGAAGACATCGGAATCGGCGCCGCGGTCTTCGCCATTTGCGCGGCGATCGTCGTCGCCATCGGGTGGCGGTATCAGTACGTCACCGGCGCCATCTTCATCCTCGGCGTGGCGGTGCTCGCCTGGCACAACGGGTTTCGTCCGGCCCTGGTCGCGACCCTGCTCAGCGTGGCCGCCCTGAACCCGCTCACGACCCTGCTCGATGCCCGGGGCGGCACGCTCGATTCCTGGGCCCGGAGCATCACGGTGCTCGTGGTGTGCGTGGTCGTGGCGTGGCTGTGCGGCAACCTGTATCGCTCGAAGCAACGGCTGCTGGTCGAACAGGCGCGTCTGCGTGAGAGCGCGAGTTTTCATCGCCTGATCGGCGAGCTGGCGTCGGACTTCGCGTTCCACGCCCGCATCGAGCCCGGCGGGCATATCGTGATCGACTCGGCCACGTCTGGCCTGTCGGTGCTGCTCGGCTACACGCTCGCGGATCTGCAGAGCCGGCCGGGGCTGGCCCTGATTCACCCCGACGATCGCGCGGCGCTCCAGGCCGCGCTCGGCCGCGCGGGGGCGGGCGAAGAAGTGCACGGCGAAACCCGCGTGGTGGCGAAGAACGGCCAGCTCGTGCATGTCGAGTATCGCGCTCAACCCGAACGCACGCCGCAGGGCGAGCTCACCGGCGTCCTCGGCGCCTTCCGCGACGTCACGATCGAGCGCGAACAGCAGGCCGCCCTGACCGCGGAGCGCCAGCGGCTGCTCGTCGACATCGAGAAGCGGGAGAGGATCGAAGCGGAATTGCGCCAGGCGACGATCGAGGCGGAACGGCGCGCGGATGAAGCCGAAGAGGCGCGGGCGGCCGTCAAGGACCGCGAGCACCGGCTGCAGTACGAGGCCCAGCTGAAGGACGAGTTCCTGGCGACGCTTGCCCACGAGCTGCGCAACCCGCTGGCGCCGTTGCGCAACGTCACCGAGATCTTGCGGCTCGAACCCCTGTCCGACACCGCGCGCCAGGCCACCGCCGTGATGGACCGCCAGATCGGCCAGCTCGTGCGGCTGATCGACGACCTGATGGATCTGAGCCGCATCACGCGCGGCCACTTGACGCTGCGACGCGAACGGGTCGACCTGCGCACCATCATCGAGAGCGCCGTCGAAACGGCGCAACCCCAGCTGGCGAGCGCGGGCGTCAGTCTCACGGTGGACCCGCCGTCTTCGCCGTGCGTGCTGGACGCCGACGCCACGCGCATTTCGCAGATCTTCCTCAACCTCTTGAACAACGCGGCCAAGTTCACCCCGGCCGGCGGGCGGATCTGGCTGAGCGCCGTGCCGTTTGCCGATCGGGTGAACGTGGTCGTGCGGGACTCCGGCATCGGCATCGCGCCAGACGATCAGGAGCGGGTGTTCGGCATGTTCGTCCAGCTCAATCGCGACATGCGTCGCTCGCAGACGGGCCTCGGCATCGGCTTGACGCTCGTGAAGCAGATGGCCGAACTGCATGGGGGCACGGTATCGGTCTGGAGCGCCGGCACCGGTGAAGGCAGCGAGTTCACGGTCACGTTACCGCTTGCGCCCGCGGAGGCCGAACCGCAGCCGGCCGAAGCGGTCGGCTCCACGCCGCGAGCGCCGTTGAAGATCCTCGTCGCCGACGACAGCCAGGACGGCGCCGACAGCCTCGCGTTCCTTCTGCGCGCCACCGGCCACGAGGTGCACGTCGCGTATGAAGGCCGCACCGCCATCCAGATGGCGGACCAGCTCCGCCCCGATGTCATGTTGCTCGACATCGGCATGCCCGAGGTCTCGGGCTACGACGTCGCGCGCGCGATCCGTCGCGAAGCATGGGGCCGCGGCATCCGCCTCGTCGCGTTGACGGGGTGGGGCCAGGCCGAGCACCGGCGCCGGTCGCTCGAGGTCGGTTTCGACGACCACATCGTGAAGCCTGTTGAGCTGGATGTTCTCGAGGAGGTGCTGCAGATGGGTACCCCATCACCCATTTCCGGAAGAAGGCAGCCCATCAGCTGACTTTCCACCACCCCAAGTGTGGCACGTCGTTTGTAAGGTCTTCTCGTAGTGCGCGGATGAGTGCACAGGAGAGGAACGGACTACAGATGAGTGCCAATACCTGGTTTATCGCAGCCCTGCTCGCGATCGCGGTCCCGGCCGCGGCACAACCACCGGACACCACCAGCCAGCAATCGTCGGCGACGCAGTCGGCCGACGAACGAGGGCGCGTCGCCACCACGACCAACGGCGACGCGGGACTCTGGTGGGTTCCTGTCGGCGACACCAACGGCAAGGGTATGTGGCGCGGGAGCGCGGCCCGCAACTCGCGGAACACGCCTCAGGGCCACATGAACGTGGCCACGTTTACGGCCGCGGTCTCGTACGGCTTCGCCGAACGCGCCGATTTCTTCGCGTCCTGGGATGCCATCCAGCGCGTCGATCGTGACATCCGTTCGCTGTTCATCGCCGCGGATCCGCAGCGCGGCGGCGTCGACACGCGTCTCCCGTACGCCCGGGAGCCGTGGACCGGTAACAAGATCGGCGACCTCCGCGTGGGCACCAAACTTGGATTGCTCAGCGAAGCCGCCGGCAATCCCGTCAGCGCCTCGGCCATCGTCGCCATCAACCTGCCGACGGCAGACTCCGATAACGGCGCCGGCCAGGGGTCGGTCGCGGCCGACATTTCCGGCGTGCTGAGCCGATGGGTGTCATCCAAGGCCGTCCTCACCGGTACGGCGGGCTACAACTTCCGGAAGAACCCCTCCGACCCGGTCGTCGTGCACGTACCGAACAACTTCCATTGGGGCGCGGGCATCGGCCTCACG
>MELE01000237.1:9362-40044 GCA_001768615.1 Acidobacteria bacterium RIFCSPLOWO2_12_FULL_67_14b
AAGTGCTCGGCGACCAGCCGGTTCGCGACAACGCCGCGCTCGATACACCGCTGGTGGCCGAAGACGGCAGCGTCAGCCCGGCGATCAGCTTCGTCGATCGGCAGACGTCCTTCACCTCGGGCGTGACCTGGTTTGCCGCCAACGGTTTCTTCATTGGCGGCGAACTGCGCTGGGACTTCCCGATGCGCGACCGCGTCAACGCTCCGGATGATTCCCGTTCGGACTACATGGACTATCACGTGCGCATCGGCTGGAGCCCGCTCAAGCGGCAGCCGCCTCCGCCGCCCGTCACCCCGCCGCCGCCGCCGCCACCGGCGCCGCCGGCGAATCGGCCGCCCACGGTGAAGGCCACCTGCAATCCGTGCACGGTCGAGGTCGGCACGCGCTCGCAGCTCGCCGCCGACGCCAGCGATCCGGACGGCGACGCGCTGACCTATGCGTGGACTGCACCGGCCGGAACCGTTGAACAGCCCACCATCATCAAGCCGATGTGGCTTGCACCGATGGTCGTCGGCCCCGTGCCCGTCACCGTTTCGGTGAGCGATGGCAAGGGTGGCACGGCCTCCGACACGGTCACCATTCAGGTGATCCGCAAGGAGCAAAAGGTCTACACGTTCGAGGACGTGCACTTCGACTTCGACCGCTACACGCTGCGGCCGGAGGCCGTGCGCGTGCTCGAACAGGCGCTCGCGGCCATGAAAGAGAACCCGACGCTGCGCCTGACGCTTGAAGGCCATACGTGCAGCATCGGCACCGCCGAGTACAACCTGGCGCTCGGCGAGCGCCGATCCAACGCGGTGCGCGACTACCTCACCTCCAACGGCATCGCGGCCACCCGCGTGACGTCGGTCAGCTACGGCGAAGAGCGGCCCAAGCACGACAACGCTCGCGAAGAGACACGGCGCCTGAACCGGCGCGCGGCGCTCGTCGTGCGGCTGGATCAGTAACCACGAATCGGAAGGGCGCGCGCATCATTGACGATCTCGTGATGCGCGCGACCCTTCCGGTGCTCGACCCATGAGCCGACGCTCTTCGAGCTCGAGATCGAGAACCTGAGCTCGGCTTCGTTGTCCCCATTCCGGGCCGCCCTCGTGAATCCGATTCCCTACGGCAGGATCGAATCGACGGGGCGCTTCGGTCCCTGGCGCTCGGATGAGCCCAGTCTCACGGCGCTTGCCGGCGAGTACACGTTTGCGGCGGACCTGGGAACGATCGACGGGCTCGAAGGCCAGTTGAACGCCGTGGGCCAGATGAACGGCGTCCTCGAGAAGATCGCCACTGGCGGCGAAACCCGGACGGAGGCATTCCGCCTGACCGAGCTGAACGGCCGCAGCCTTCCACTCACGACCGCGTACGAAGCCGTCGTCGACGGTACAAAGGGCGATGTCGACCTGACGCGCGTCGACGTTGCACTCGGCCGGTCCCACTTTCATGCCACGGGCACCGTCGAGGGAACCAAGGGGATCAGGGGCAAGCGCATCGTCGTGAACGTCACGAGCAAGGACGCGGATCTCGCGGAGCTGCTGCAATTGGTCAGCAAGGACGGCCCGCCCCCGGCCGTCGGCATGGTGACGCTGGACGCAGCGTTCGACTTGCCGCAGGGCGCCGCCAAGGTCCTCGACCGCGTGACCATCGAGGGATCGGTCGGCGCCGACCGCCTGATGTTCACCGACAGCGGCGTGCAGGAGAAGATCGACACGCTCAGCCGCCGCGCGCAGGGGCGGCCGAACGACCAGACGATCGACGAGGTGGCGTCGCACGTGTCGAGCCGGTTCGCCTTGCGCAAAGGGGTGCTGAGTTACGACGGCTTGACCTTCGACGTGCAAGGCGCGACCGTACGGCTGAACGGCTCACACGCGCTCAGGTCGAAGACGCTGGCCCTCAGCGGCGAAGTCCTGCTCACGGCATCGGCTTCGCAGACGCTGACCGGGCTCAAGAGCTGGCTGCTCAAGCCCCTCGATCCGCTGCTCCGCAAACACGGCGCCGGCACCCGCCTGGTGATCAGGGTCGAAGGCACGCAGGACAAGCCGAAGGTCACGCTCGACCTCGGCAAGACCATCCGAAGCAACTGAGCGCGTCAGCGACGCGGATTGCGGCTGACGACGACGATGAACTCCCCGGCGTTGTCGGATCGTTCGTCGTCGTTCACCGACAAATACAGGACGCCGGTGTCGGGCATCGGCACGCTGGCCTGATCGCCGATACCGAAGGGGTGTCCGGTGGTGCCGATGCGCCCGATGAGCGCGCCGGCATTGACGTTGGGCAGCGGTGCCAATGCCGCGACACGCGGCGAGCCCGCCACTTTCGCCCGATCGCCCCGGTTATCGGAGAGCTGGACCTCGCCGCTCGACACAAACGTGACCCAATCGCCTTTCCGGACATTGAGTCCGGTCGAAACCCACGACGCCGTGGCGGGGACCCGGCAGGAACAGCGTGCCGCGGCCAAGGGCTTCGATGCGGCCCTCCACTTTCGTCCCATCGCGCAGTTGCACGGTGGCCCGGTCTTGTGGTTCCTGAGCGGTCAGGCCGACCGACGAGCCGATCGCAAGCACCAACGCCAGAATCGATTTCGAGTACATGGTTTTCTCCGTTATCCCCGTTGCAAAAGGCTCGCCAGTTCAAGAGCTCGACCACAATTCGTGCCATGCTGAAGAGGATGACCCTGGACCAGGTGCCGCGCCCGGCCACCGGCAAGCCTCGGGCCCACGAGTTCGTATTCAGCCGCCTGCGGTATGACTCCGGCGACTGGGATTACAACCCGAAAGTGGCAGCCAACGTTCTCAACTCCGTCGTCGAATACACGAATATTCCTGTCTACCCGGAGGAGATCGTCATCACGGCGGATTCGGAGGAACTGCTCGCGTTCCCTTTCCTTTTCATGACGGGGCACAAGCTTGTCCGCTTCAGCGACCGGGAGCGCGACAGGTTGAAGCGTTTCGTCGAACGCGGCGGCCTGCTCTTCTCGGACGACTGCAACCACGACGTCGCCGGCCTCTATGCGACCTCGTTCGAGCACGAGATGCGGCGCCTGTTTCCGGGACCCGGCACGCTGGATAAACTGCCCCGGATGCATCCCCTCTATCGATCGTTCTTTCAGTTTCCCGACGGCCCGCCGCAGACGGCCCACGAACTGAACGGATGGGGCGACGACCTGGTGCACGACTATCTGCGCGGCGTCGAGCACCGCGGCCGCCTTGGTGTGCTCTATTCCAACAAGGACTACGGCTGCGAGTGGGACTACGACTGGCGGAACAAGCGGTTCCAGCGCGACGACAACACCAGGTTCGGCGTCAACGTGGTCGTGTACGCGATGGCAGCGTAGAGGCGCGTCTTAAGACCCGCCTCTACAACGGGACGACGCTCTTGATGGCGCGGATCAATTCGGCCGGCGCCACGGGCTTCGGCAGGTGGCGATCGTAGCCGGCATCGATCGCCGCTTCGGCGTCCTGCTTGCGCGCGTAGGCCGTCAACGCAATCGCGGGCAGCTTTCGCTCGACGTCGGCGGGCAGCTGGCGCAGACGGCGGATCAGCGAGTAGCCGTCTTCTTCCGGCATGCCGATGTCGCTCACGATCACATCCGGGCGCCGGTTCTTGACGCGGGCCACGGCCTCTTTCGCCGACGGCACGGCCTCGACCAGCGCGCCCAGCTTCTGCAGCAGCAGCGCCAGCACGTTCCGCGAGTCGGCGTCGTCTTCGACAATCAACACGTGGACCCCGTGCAGCCGGTCCAGCTCCCCGTCGAAGGGGTCGGCCGGCGGCTCCCGATCCTCGACCTCCGCCACCGGCGCCACTTCGGCGCGCCGCGTCGGCAGCCGCAACCGGAAGGTCGCGCCCAGGCCCTCGCCTGGGCTCTCCACGCTGACCGTGCCGCCGTGAAGCTCGACGAGGTGCCTGACGATCGCCATGCCCAACCCCAGCCCGCTATGCCGGCGGCTCATGGAACTGTCGGCCTGGCGGAACCGGTCAAACACGTAGGGCAGGAAGTCGGGCTGGATGCCGATGCCGTTGTCCTGGACGAAGATCTCCGCATCCCCGTCTCCTTGCGTCAGGCCCACGATCACTTCGCCGCCCTTCGGCGTGAACTTCAGCGCGTTCGACAGAAGGTTCCACACGACCTGCTGCAGCCGATCGCGGTCTCCAGACACGAACAGCCGTTCGGCCAGCAGCCGTTCGAGCCTGATCCCCTTCGCCGCCACCGCCGGCATCACCGATTCGATGGCCGCTTCGATCGTCGTCCGCAGGTCCACCGTCGACGCATTGAGGTGCAGCTTGCCTCCGACGATGCGCGAGACGTCGAGGATGTCTTCGATGAGTTGGGCCTGGGCCGCGGCGTTCTGCCGAATCACGTCCGAGGCCCGCTGCACAGTCTGGCGGTCGCCCGTGCTCTGCCCCAGGACGTGCGCCCAGCCCATGATGGCGTTGAGCGGCGTGCGCAACTCATGCGACAGCGTGGCGAGGAACTCGTCCTTCAGGCGGTTGGCCGCCTCGGCTTCGAGCCTCGCCGACTGCTCGCGCCGCAGCAGGCCCACCCGCTCCTGCTCGATGCGTGTCCGCTCTTCGATCTCCGCCGTCAGCGCGCTGTTGGCCGAGGCCAATTCACGCGTCCGTTCGGCAATCCGCAGCTCGAGTTCCTTCACCAGCTGCTCATTGCGTTCGAAGTTCGCATTCAGCGCAGCGCAAATCTCCCCGGCGAGCCCCGTCCGGTCGTCCGGCATCCGGACGGCGAGGTCCCCGCCCTGGTAACCGGACAGCACGCTGAACAGGCGTTTGTGGTCGAGCGTGTCAGTACGCGCCGCGGCCGTTCGCATTCTGCCTCTCGTGGCCTTACGAGCCAGGTGCATAGAGACGTCCTTTACCAAGACTCAGCTGTCAATGCAAAGAGCAGGCCCGCCCAAAGTGTGCTGTTTAGCACACCCAATGCCCAATTCGGGCAAGGGCCTACCCTTGGCTCGCCACTAATTGGCTCAGAACGGCGATCTCGCGCCCCAAATGGCTGGTACTGAACTTGATATCTCGAATCGGTGTCGGGCCACTGGGCCCGTAGTCATGCAGCGTCCGCCTTCGGGCGGACCAGATCGCTGAGGTAGGACCGAAGGGAGACGAACATCGCACTCCGCCCTTCGGTCCCTTTTTCTTTACGAGAAAGCCGCGCCGACCATGATCCGGCGGATCCGCACCCACGGCGACCCGTGCGATGGATGGTTGATCTGCACGGGCTGCCCTTTCGCATCGCCCGTGGTGCCGAACATCGCCCACGATTCCTTCCCGGAGGTCGCGTCGAGGTTCTGCCAGAAGTCGGTGGTGATGGCGTTGTAGGTGACGTCGCTCAGCATCCGCGTCTTCTTGCCGTTCTTGATCTCCCAGAACGCGTCGCCGCCGAACTGGCCGTTGAAGCGCTGCTGATCGATCGAATAGCTGCCGCGGCCGTCGATCAGGATGCCGTCCTTGGTGTCGGCGATGATCTCGTCCGGCGTCGGCGATCCGGGCGGGCCCGGCTCGACGTGCACGTTCGGCATCCGCAGGAACGGATAGTTCCGCCACGAGGTCGCGAACGTGCACCCCTTCGACGCGGTCTGCCCGATGTAATGGGCCGTCTCGCGGTTGGTCTGCAGGTCCACCAGCCGTCCTTCGCGGATGATCGGCCAGCGCTGCGACTTCACGCCGTCATCGTCGTAACCGACGGTGCACATGCCGCCGGGCAGCGTGCGATCGCAGGTGACGTTGAACAGCTTGGAACCCATCATCAGCTTGCCGATGTCGCCGACCTTCACGAAGCTGGTGCCGGCGTAGTTGGCCTCGTAGCCGACGACGCGATCGAGCTCGGTCGGATGCGCCACGATCTCGTGAATGGTGAGCATGGCGTGCGCCGGCGTCATCACGAGGTCCTTGAGCCCGACGCCCGCCGGCGGCGCCGTGCAGTGCTCCACCGCCTCGGCGGCAATGCGCTCGACGTTCTCCAGCATCCTGGCCTCGAGCACGACCTCGTAACCGGCCGACTTGGGCGCGACCGAGAAGGTGCGCGACTTGGCCTTGCCGTCCTTGAGGGCGGTCACGGTGAAGCCGGGCGAGGTCCGCCAGATCTCCTGCTCGATGTAAGACCCTTCCGATGTCGCGAGGTACTTCCACTCGTAGTCGAACGCCATGTTCGACTGCACGCGGATCACACCCGGGACCTTGAGGGCGGCCTCGTTGATCTTCATCAGGAAGCTGATCTTGTCGTCGAGCGAGACGTCTTCCGGCTTCTGTTGCACCGGCACGGCCCAGTAGTCCTGGTAGGCCTCGACCGGCGCCAGCTTCACCTCGAAGCGCTTGCTGACGGCGCTCGCCTTGGCGACCTCGGTGGCCTGCGCCGTGATCTTCCTGATCTCCGCTTCGGTCACGAACGGGCTGCTGGCAAAGCCCCAGACGCCGCTGTGGATCACGCGGACGCCGAACCCGGCGCTGGTCTCCATGCCGCCGGCGCCGAAGCCGAACGAATCGGTGACGATGCGGTCGCGGACGGCGACGCTGTCGTTGACGTTGCGGGTGAAGCGGATGTCCGCATAGGTGCAGCCGAGCCGCTTGGCCTCGCCGAGCGCCAGGTCGGACAGCCCCCTGAAGCGGGAGTCCATCACCCGCGCTCGGGGCGACTGGGCCATCAGGTCGCCAACCAGGTCGCTGGCATAGAGGGCGACGCCGGTGGCGCCGAGGGTCTTGACGAATTCGCGTCGTTGCATCGGTTTGTCCTCAGGCGGGTCTAAAGACCCGCCTCTACACCCGCCTCTACACTGCAGGTGAAATCGATGTCATGGTGAAGTCTTCGAGCTTCATCGCCGGCACCAGCGCCGTGCCCGGGTTGTCGTAGGCCTCGCCGGTATGCATCGGCACCTGCGGGCCGAGCGCCGAGATGTTGTTGAAGCTCACCGCCGGTGACTCGTTCCACCGGAAGTTCTGCACCGGCGCGACGATCTCGCCGTTCTCGATCAGGAACAGCCCGTCGCGCGTCATGCCGGTGTTCAGCAGCGTCATGTTGTCGACCGGGCGGATGTACCAGAAGAACGACACCAGCAGCCCTCGCTTGGTGGACTTGATCATCTCGTCGACGCTGGCGGTGCCGCCGTCCATCACCAGGCTCATGTTCGGCGTCGTGCCCGTCGGCTCCTTCTTCTGCCGCTGCGCCCAGTAGCGGTCGTAGAAGAGGTTCTTGACGACGCCCTTCTCGATCCAGGTCACGCTCCTGGCGGCGAGGCCGTCCTGCCCGACCGGGCTCTGCCGCAGGACCTGATTGCCGATCTCGCTGCGCAACGTGAAGTTGTCGCCGAAGACCTTTTCGCCCAGCCGGGTCTCGCCGCGCTGCTTGCCGCTCATGAAGCTGCGGCCTTCTTCGGCGTTGCGCGCGTTGAGCGAGCCCAGCATCAGCGAGAGATAGCGGGCCGCCGGGCGCGGCTCCAGGATCACGGTGTAGTTGCCGGGCTCGACCGCGCGGGGTTTGCGCGACTTGAGCGCCTTGTCGGCGGCCACGTTGGTCAGCATCTCCGCGTCGATGTTCCTGATGTCCTTCACGCCCGTCGTGCCGGCCCAGCCGGAGCCGGTTTGATCGGGCGTGCGGCAGGTCAGGATGAAGCTGGCGTCGGCGTAGTGGAAATAAGTGAAGAGGCCCCCGGAGTTGGCCGAAGCCTCGACCCAGTCGAACTTCGGGATGTAGCCGGCGCCGAGCACGCCGCGCTTCTCGCAGATGTCGGTGCTGGCCTTCACCATCCTGGCGCGCTCGGCCGGACCGAAGTTGACGGCTGACGGCAGCGCCGCGTCAAACTCCATGTAGGCCTGCGGCGGCTCGACCAGCGGCATCAGCTCCGGGTTGTCCGGCTTCCGCCGCGCCAGCGCCTGCACGGCGTCGATGGTTCGCGTGAGCGACTCGTCGTCGAACTGGTGGGTCGTAGCGCTGGCCGTCTTCTGCCCGAACCGCACGGTGATCGACACTTCCTGGTCGTGCTCGATCAGGTTCGCGGTGATGCTCGAGTTCGCAAAGCGCGTCGCCGATCGCTCGCCGCCGGAAAAGCGCACCTCGGCCGCATCGGCCTTGCACATGTTGAGCACCTTGTCGGTGATCTGCTTGATCTCGTCTCGTGAGTACGCCATTTCAGCAATCCTTGTCGGGAACCGGGCTCCGGGAACCGGGCTCCGCCCAACTTTTTGCAACCAGTCCTTACGCGAACGCCGTTCCAACCATGATCTTCCGGAGCAGGATCGGCGACGACCCATGCGACGGCCGATTCGACTGCACCGGCTGCCCCTTGGCGTCGCCGCCCATGCCGTTGTGCTGCCACGTTTCCGGCGGGCCCACCGCGTCGAGGCTGGCCCAAAAGTCCGTCGAGATCGCGTTGTAAGTGAAATCGGTCACCATGCGCGTCTTCTTGCCGTTCTTGATCTCCCAGAAGCAGTCGCCGCCGAACTGGCCGTTGTAGCGCTGCTGGTCGATGCTGAAGCTCCCCTGGCCGTCGACGAGCACGCCGTCGGGCACGTCGGCAATCATCTGATCCAGCGTCGGCGATCCCTTCGGCCCGGGCTCCATCTGGATGTTCGGCATCCGCAGGAAGGGATAGTTGCGCCAGTGGTTGGCGAACGTGCACCCGCGCGACGAGGTCTCCCCCACATAGTGCGCCGTCTCGCGATTGGTCTGCAGGCCCACGAGAATCCCGTCGCGGATGATCGGCCACTTCTGCGCCTCCACGCCGTCGTCGTCGTAGCCGACGGTGGAGGCGCCGCCCGGGTGCGTGCGGTCGGCGGTGATGTTGAGGTGCTTCGATCCGTACTTCAGCTTGCCCACGTCAGACAGCTTCACGAAGCTCGTGCCCGCGTAGTTCGCCTCGTAGCCGACAATGCGATCGAGTTCCGTGGGGTGCGCGATGATCTCGTGAATGGTCAGTGCGGAGTGCGTCGGCATCAGGATCAGATCCTTCAGCCCCTGCCCGACCGGCTTGGCCATCGCGAACTCGACCGCCTCGGCGGCGACCCGTTCGGCGTTGCCCTTCAGATCGTTGTCGGTGACGAACTCCCACCCGCGGGTTTCGGTGCCGGGGTTGAACGTGCGGCTCTTGACCACGCCGTCCTTGCGGGCGGTCGCGCTCATCGCCGCGGCGGTGTAGTAGAACACCTGCTCGATGAACGATCCCTCGGAGGTCGCCAGGAACTTCCACTCGTAGTTGAAATTGATGGCGGCGTTCCCGAACATCACGTCCGGGCTCTTCTGCATCGTCCGCGTGACGTCGACGAGCAGCGCCACCTTGTCTTCGAGCGGGATGCTCCAGGGATCCACCTTGATCGGCGTCTGCCAGAAGGTGTCGTAGGCCTTCACCGGCGCGAGGCGCACGTCGAACTTCTTCGACGTCGCGCTGGCCTTGGCCACTTCGGTCGCCACGCCGACGATGCGGCGGATTTCCGCGGGGGTCACAATCGGACTGCTCGCAAAGCCCCACACGCCGCTGTGAATGACGCGGACGCCGAATCCGTAGGTGTCTTCGTCGCCGAACTGGCCGAAGCCGATGTTACCGCCGCTCTGGATCTCGCCATTCCGCACGGCAACGCCGTTCGAACGGTTCAACGTGAAGCGGATGTCCGTGTAGGTGCAGCCGAGCCGCCCGGCCTCACGCAGGGCGTCTTCGGACCAGGTGCGGTACTTCGGGTCCTTGATGGCCGGAAACGGCGCCGCGGTCTGGCGGGCGAAGACCGAGGGTCCCAGGCCCAGCGCGATCGTGCCAAGCCCGAGCGTTTTCGCGAATTCACGACGGGAGTGCATGGGATTCCACTCTACCTCAGTCCGTCACGTCGCCGCAGCCACCACTCCCCTGCGAGGCAGATCGCAAACGGCAGGATCCACCACGGCGACTGCATGGGACGAACGACGGTACGGGCTGCGGCCGGCCGTTCCTGGGCGCGTATGCGATCGCCCACCTGTTGCTCCTCACCGGCGACCACGGCCACGCCACCTGTAGCGACCGCCAAACGCTCGAGGCTCAGCAGCGCCGCCGCTCGATCGCGCCGTGGCGCAGTGACGACGGCGACGCCGGCGCTCGAGCTGGGGCCATCGGCGACCGAAACGTCGAGCCGGCAGGTGCCGACAGTAGCCGCCGGAAACTCTCCCGCATAACCGCCCGGCTCGCCTGTGGGCCACACGCGAACGGTTCCGGTTGCGCCACCGCCACAAAGCACGGTCGCGAGAATGGTCTCGGTGGCCGCCGGCTGCATACGCCGGCTCCGCACCTGGAATGGAACGGTCGAGCCCGCGGTCACCAGGCTGGCGGGCATGTCGATCGTGAGCTCGCCCCTCGGCTGGCCGAGTTCAGCAAGGACGCCGCGAAAGAATCGGTCGAAGCCGTTGCCGTTCGTGCCGCGGTGCCGCCAGGCGTCCATGGCGCCAGACACCAGCACCCGTCCGTTTCCCGCGGGCGACATCACGATCGCCGGCATGCCGCTCGAGGCGCCCAGGACGACGTCGGTGACCTCGGTGTTCGAACGGCGCAGGATCTCTGTCGCCTTCAACGGGCCGACCTCTTCCGCAACCGCCGTAAGATGTTCGGTCCAGATCCCGGGGAACAGGCTCGACGCGGCGCCTGCCGGCGCTCGATCCGGCAGCAACAGCAGCGTCCCGCCGCGCACGCGGACGTAGCGATCCAGGAGCGCGACCTCGGAGGGACCGAGCGCGTCGGGCGCCCCAACGATGACGACGCCGGCCGATTGGAGGGCGGCGGTGTCCAGACGCGCCGCAGGGGTGCCGGCCGTCAGCAAGGGACCGAGCCGCGCGCGGCTTTCGACGGCGAAACGCGGATCGTCCTCGAGCGCCCGCCGCACGAACGTGCTCGTCCACGACGGCCGGGGCTCATAGAACAGGACGCGCACACGTTCGCCGTGGACCGTGACCGCAGCCTCAACACCATTGTCTGCCGTGGACACCTCGTCGTCCGCAGCGATCGCTTCGATGCGAAGGACGCGAACGCCATCAGCGATGGGCCACCACGCGACGTCGATCGAAACGACGCCATCGGCCGACCACGCGTGCGTCGCCGATCCCACGACCACGGCTCCATCCATCACGCGCACGTCGGTCTTGCGTCCGTTCACCGCGATCCCGGTCAGGTGCACGCGAATCGATCCGGCGGCGGCAGAGTGCTGGCGCGCGCCGACCTCCACCGACGACACCGCGACGTTGGGCCCGCCGCGCGGGAGGACCCTGACCAGGGAGGTCATGGCGTGGCGATCCGACGGCAGATCGAACTCGACCGAGCCGTCGGCGATCACGATGCATGGCCGATCCCGCACGCAGGGAAGCCTGACACCTGCAGGCAGGCGCTCGGTCAGCTCGGCGTCTCCGCGGATGGACTTGGCGAGCGCGGCACGGCTGCCGGCGTCGTCTCCGGCCACGGCCGTGACGATGGTGACCGCGGGCCGGGGCACGCGGTTGATCGACACTACCGGGTCGGCGAGGCCGGCGAAGGCAATCAGGATTGCGGTCGCGCGCAGCACGGCGCGGGCGGTCGAGGCTCGCGTCATCGCGGAGCCACCTTCGGTGTGCGGCGAAGCTCATCGGCGAGCCGGCCCGCCATGGGATCGGCCGGCACGTGGATCTCCGCCGGGGTCGCCAGCATCGCTTGCGCCAGCGCGGCCACGTCCCTCATCGCCGTGTCGACGGCGGCTCTATACGCCCCCGTTGTGGCCGCAGTCGCCAGGCGCACCGCCACGCTCTGCAGGCCGGCAGAGCCGGCATCGAGGGCGGCGACCCGCGCCGCCAGCGCCGCGTCGGCCGTTCCCTTCGCCATCGAGGCCGCCAGGTCGCGCATGACGCTGCGCTGAGCTTCAAGCGCGGGGCCGGCTGGCGGCTGCGGACGGTCCTTCGTCCACGAGCGCGCGTCGGTCAGCACGCCGGTCAACCGGCGCGACGCATCGATTCGCGACCGATCCGGCAGCGTCCGCAGGAAATAGCGCCGGCGATCGAACGCCCGCTCCAACGCTCGCAGGGCATCGCGCTCGATCGGCAAGGCGGCGGCCGCCTGCCCGTCGTTCAACTGCGCTTCGGCGCGTGACATGAAGTTGATGGCGCGGAGCATCTCGGCGCGGCCGGCGTTCTGCAGCCGGCCTTCGGCCAGCTCGTCGGAGCTGGCGGCCTCTTCCACCTCGTCGGCCACTTCCCCGCCGCCGAGGAACACGACCTCGGCGCGAACCATCCGCTGTTCGATGGCGATCATCCGGTTTTGTTCGAGCCACGAGTCGGGACCGTGCGTCGCGCGCGCCGCCAGCAGTTGCTCGGTCCTGTAGATCACCATCTGCTGGCTGATGGCGTACTTCCGCTCGTCCGCGGGCAGGCCGAACCCGGCCCCGGCGCTGACCGAGGCCCGGCCGATTTCGATCAGGTACGGCTCCGACTGAACGGGCGCGCCCGACGGATTCCGATCGCGGGCGATCGCCGAATACACCAGGACATCGCCGTCGGCCAGGCCGAGCGAGTCGAGTGTCCACCGGGCCGTCGCGGTCCAGCGGCGATCGTCGCGCCGGGTCACGCGGAGCGGCACGTCGCCTTGCGTGAACGTCAGCGACTCGCCAGCGCCGGCCGCGCGCGTGTAGCGCAGTGTCAACGCCGCGAGACCGAGGTCGTCGGCGCCTTCGACCTCAATGGCGATCACCCCCCGTGGCGCCGGCAACGCGAGGTCGCGCCCGGGCGCGTGGACCCGCACCGACGGCGCCATATCGGGTGTGACGAGGATCGAGATGAAGCGCGACCCCGGAACCCCATTCCCTTGCGGCCGCAAGGCCAAGCCGATCGAACGCGTGGCCGGGAATTCGGCGACAAATCGATCGCGTTGCTTCTCGAGCACCAGGACGGGCGCTCCCGGCGCCTCGGCGACCACACCCGCCGCCGCCGATCGCACCTCGAGGCTGATCCGGCTGCCCGCCAGCACCGACACCTGCACGGGATTCTCGAAGCTCTCGATCGCGCGGCCGGCGTAAGAGGGCGGGACCACGCGAACCGTCAGGTTGTCGATGCCGATCGCGCTCACCGTCGATCCCAAATACTGGTGGACCTGGATGGACGGGGTCGGTGCCGGTTGGATGAACGCGAGGACGGCACATCCGGTCAACACCGAGAGGGCGATGGCGATCGGGTGCCTGAGGGGCGCCACCTGCGACAGATCGGCAGATGCCAGCCGCGCGTCGGCCTGCCGCAAGACTTCCGCACGAATCTCGGCGCTCGTCGGCACCGGCTTTTCGATCAGCTCGGCGGCGGCCACCACGAGGTTGTCAAGCGGCACGGCCCTCTCGATGGCGCTCGCCGCTGCCGACGCGCCCTGCGACCATCCGCCGGCCGCCATCGCCAGCGCCGCGACGACGCCGGCGGCGATCGCCACCGTCGTTGCCGATTGCCGGCTCGACGACAACACCAGCCCCACTACGAGCACGACGCCAAAAACGGCGCCGCCGGTCGCAATCGCCCACAGCCAGGACTGGACTCGCAGTCGTCGCGACACCCCGTCGAGCACGGTCGAAAGGCGCGTGTCAGGCAACTTGCGCCTCCGGCGGGTGCGCGATGGCCTCTCGCTTCGTCTCTCGCTGCCGCGCCCGGAGGATCCACTCCACGGCGAGCAAGACGAGCGCCGCGCCCCAGAACCACCGGCGATCGCCTTCATCCACGGGATCGACCGTCGATGGGGGCGTGCCCGGCCGGCGCTGCCACCGTGCCAGTTGATCGGAATCCAAACGAACCGGTTCCATCACGCGATGGGCCACGGCAGTCGCCCCGGCGAGCGCCCGAGCCACAGCCGAAGCGGCGAGTGCTGGCGGGGATGGCCGGTCCATGCGAATCACCGTCGCGACGCTCGCTGCCAGAGCGATCGCTGCTTCCTCCGCGCCCTGCCACGCCAGGACCACTCGCGATGGCGCACCGGCCGGCCACGCCAGGCCCGCGGCGAGCACTGCGCGCAAGGCCGCGTCCGCCAGCGCCTGATCCGCCGGCGCGGCCAGGATCGCCACCGGTGGCTCCGCGAGCGGCGTTACGGCGCCGCCGATTACCGTTGTCCGATCGTCTTCAAGGCGGAGTTGGCGTGCCTCGTGTTGCACGGCACCGCCGTGCCGGACGATGACCGGCCATTCAACGTTTCTGGCCGGCGGCGCCGACCCGACGCGAACCAGCCGAATGCCGGTCGTCCCGGGGACTGCCAGCAGATCGGCGTCGCTCAACTGTCCCAACGCGAACGCGGCGACGATCACGATTTCACGTGCGGCCGGAGGTTGATCGCCCAACCAGGCCACCGCGTCGGCAATGGCGTCGCCCATCCGATCGCGCGAGAAGGTCGCCGACCTGAAGGCGCCGGCGGCCTGTCGCGTCACCGTGGCGGCGTCCGCGCCGGGCTCGACCACAATCGCGCGGGCGATCCGTTGCGCGTGCGCCGCCTGCCGGGCGGGCGTCACGATCACGGGCGCGGCGAGCGCCGCCGCGGCGGCGGCGACGATCAGGACGCGACACGCCAGCAGCACGGCATCCTGGATCGACCGTCGCCGCAGCGCCGACAGATACGAGGGCAGGAGAAAGCGGAGCGACGGAAACGCGACCTGCCGTGTTTGCTGGCGCGCCAGCAAGTGCACCGCGATGGGCAGCGCCACGAGGACGAGGCCCGCCAGCGCCGCCGGAACGAGCCAGGTGATCGACATCGCCTAGTGTCGACCTCGCCGCGACACCAGGAACCTTCGCAGCGCCGGCTCGAGGGGATCACGGGTCACGAGGCGCAGGTAGTCGATCCCCTCTTTCGTCACTCGGCGTTGGAACCCCTCGAGCCAGCGCCGGACATCGGCCGTGTAAGCCTCGCGCGCGGCGGAGGGCTGCACCATCAGCGTTCGGCCGCTCTCGAGCTCGACAAACTCCGCAGCGCCGTCGACGCCCAGCGTCAGCTCCTCGCGGGCGAGCACGTGAATGACGATCACGTCGTGGCCCATCCGCGCGAGACGCTGGATTTCCGCCAGAGCGGGCTCGTCCTCGTAGAAGTCCGACGCGACGATCACCAGCCCGCAGCGCTTGAGCACCGTCGCCGCCCGGCGCAGCGCCTCGTGCACGCCGGCCTTCCCGACGGGCTCGAGACGCGCCAGCTCGGACAGGAACAGGCGCAGATGATGATGGCCGCTGCGCGGCGGCACCAGGTGGGCGCCAACGTCGACGGCCAGCACGCCGGCGGCGTCGCCTTGATCCAGCACCAGGGTGCCCAGGATTCCGATGACCGCGCGCGCGAGCGCGAATTTCGCGGACAAACCTAAAGGTTTGTCGTCGATCGGAAAGTCCATCGACCGGCTCACGTCGAGCACGAACAGCGCCGACAGGTTGGTGGTCTCGCGGAACTGTCGCGTGTACAGACGGTCGGTGCGCGCAAACGCCTTCCAGTCGACGTACTTGAGATCGTCGCCGGGCCGGTAGTGACGATACTGGCTGAACTCGGCGTTGTAGCCGTGAAACGGGCTGCGATGCAGGCCCTGCCGCAGCCCTTCGACGGTCGCGCGCGTCATCAGCTCGAGGTCCTGCAGCGACGAGAGCTCAGACGGGGCAACGACGTGCGGCCGTGGCATGACGGGCCTAACGGGCTGGCACGGCGTCGAGCAGCCGGGCCACCAGCGTCTCGGCGTCGATGCCGTCGGCTTCGGCCTGGAAGTTCACGAGCAGCCGGTGGCGCAGAACCGGCGGCGCCACCGCGCGAATGTCCTCGAGCGACACGGCCGGACGGCCATGCAGGACCGCGCGCGCCTTTCCTGCCAGCAGCAGCGCCTGCCCCGCCCGGGGGCCGGCGCCCCATCGCACCCACTGACGGACGAAGTCGGGCACGTGATCGGTCGCCGCCGCCGACGGCCGCGTCGCGCGCACGATGCGCGCCGCGTAATCGACAATGTTCTCCGCCGCCACCACGTCGCGGACCAGCAGGCGCGCGCGCTCGATCTGCTCGCCCGTCGCCACCGGCGTCACGCGCGGCTCCGATCCGCTCGTGGTTTGCGACAGGATGGTCCGCTCGTCGGCCGCATTGGGGTAGTCGATCACGACGTTGAGCATGAAGCGATCGAGTTGCGCCTCGGGCAGCGGATACGTGCCTTCCTGCTCGATCGGATTCTGCGTGGCGAGCACGAACAACGGGCGCTCGAGCTCATGACGCACGCCGCCGACGGTGACCTGGTACTCCTGCATCGCCTCGAGCAGGGCGGACTGCGTCTTCGGCGGTGTGCGGTTGATCTCGTCGGCCAGGATGATGTTGGCGAAGATCGGGCCCGGCATGAACCGAATCGATCGGGATCCCGTCACCCGATCCTCTTCAATCACTTCCGTGCCGATGATGTCCGACGGCATCAGATCCGGGGTGAACTGGATCCGGCTGAACTTGAGGTGGACCGCCTCGGCCAGCGTCTTGATCAGCAGCGTCTTCGCCAGGCCGGGCACGCCACGCAGGAGGCAGTGGCCGCCGGCGAGAAACGCGGTCAGGATCTCGTCGATCACCGCGTCTTGCCCCACGATCACCCGCCGGAGTTCGTGTTGAAGGGAACGGACCAACGCGGACGTCTCGGCCAGGCTCATCAGTGCAAATTCTATCCCTAGTCGATCGGCTGATCCGTCGCCGGCTGTCTCTCCGCTACCGTAGGGACATGACCAACGCATGGGCAGGCTTGTCAGATCAGATCGCGGCGGCGGTGGCGCGGGCCGCGGAGTCGGTGGTCCAGGTGCACGGCCATCGCCGCCCCGCGGCGGGGGTGGTCTTTGCCGAACACCTCATCCTCACGCCCGCGGCCGTGGACGACGACACGGTGGCGGTCCACACCGGCGAAGGCGCCACCGTCGAAGGCGCCGTGCTGGGCCGCATCGGCAACATGGGATTGACGGTGGTGCGAGTGGAGGGCCTTGGCCGCCCGGCGCTCGAGCCGGGGCCGGAGCCGAGGCCGGGCCACCTGGCCGTGGCCGTCGGCCGCACATGGAGCGGCGGCGTGATGGCCTCGCTCGCGCCGATCAGCGTGGTCGGCGGCCCGCTCCGCACGGGGCGCGCCAGCGCGCTCGACCGGGTGATTCGCATCCAGCAGGCGCCGCACGGGGCGCTGACCGGCGGCGCGCTGGTCGACGCCAACGGCGACGCGCTCGGCATCATCACATCGATGGCCATCCGCGGCACGACCGTGGTGATTCCCGCGTCGATCGCGTGGCCCGGCGCCAGCCGCGCGGCGGCCGAGGGCGGCATCCGACAGGGATACCTCGGCGTCAGCTCGCTTGCCGTGGCGATTCCCGAGCGGCAGCGCGGCGGCCGATCGCAAGGGTTCGGCCTGCTCGTGAGCCAGGTCGCGAGCGGAAGCCCGGCCGAATCCGGCGGCCTCCTCGTCGGCGACATGATCGTCGCGTTCGACGGCGAGACCGTCCAGGAGCCTGAGGAACTGGTGACGCGGCTTCGCGGCAACCGCCTCGGCAAGGCCGTGCCGATCACGGTCGTCCGCGGGATCGGCGTGCAGGACGTGACCGTCACGGTGGGCGAACGCCCGCGGGGGTAAGCTGGGATCAGCGTGTCCCGTCCCATTCGCGTGTTTGTGAGTGGCCGGGCGGCCGACGACGTCGAGGCGCTTCGCCGGCGGCTGGCCGCCGATCCCCACATCGAGATCGTCGATCGCCTCGAACTGGCGGAGGCGATGATTTCGCCGCCGTCGCCGGCGCGCCGGCAGGAGCCGCTGATCGAGGCCCTGACCGCGCGGGAACACGACGTGCTGGCCCTGGTCGCCGACGGCCTGCCGAACCGCGAGATCGCGCAGGCCCTCGGCATCAGCGAGCACACGGTGAAGTTCCACCTCGCGTCGATCTTCGGGAAGCTGGGAGTGTCCACACGCACCGAGGCCGTGCAGCGCGGGCTGCGCCTCGGCGTGATCGAAATTTAGTGGTAGGGCGCCCCTTCAGGGGCGCCACAATCATGATCATCGATCGGCGTCACCTTGCCGGATGGACGCGACCTGCACGCGGATCTAGTCGGCGACGATCGGAGAGGCCGTTCCGATCCGGCTCCTGCGGCGCGGCGAGTTGCGGCGCGTGCCGGTGATTCCGCGCGAAGTTGGGTGACTGAACAAACCTGGCAGGTTGCTGAAAAAGCCAGCAACCTGAAGGAAGAAGGCAGAATGCAAAAGGCACAATCGCGAACCACGGGCAGATCCGGGACTGTTCCGCCTTTTGCCTTGTGCATTTTGCCTTCTGGCTGTCGTTTTTTAGCAGTCTGTTAGAGGTTTGTCGCCACCCCTCTACCCATCCGTAAGCGCGATCATCGGATCGGTCTTCGCCGCGCGGCGCGCCGGGACCAGGCACGCCGTGAGGGCGACGACGACGAGCACGGTGCCCACGGCGGCTACGACGCGCGGATCCATCGCGCCCACTTCGTAGAGCTGCGCCTGCAGCGTTTGCCTCAGGAAGTACGAACCCACGAGGCCGAACGCGGCGCCGAACAGGACGATCAGTCCGCCCTCGCGAAGTACCAGGCCGAAGATGCTGCCCGATCCGGCGCCGAGCGCCATGCGGATGCCGATCTCGCGCCGGCGCTGAGACACCTGGTACGCCAGCACGCCGTAGATGCCGATGGCCGCCAGCAACAGCGCCACGCCCGCGAATCCCGACGCCAGCAGCGTCGGCGTGCGCCGATCCATCAACGACTCCGACATCCGATCCGCCATCGTCCGCACGCCGTAGAACGGCAGCTCCGGGTCGATCTGCTGGATCTCGCGCCGCACCGACGCGATCAGCGTCTCCGGCGGCTGGCTGGATCGAATCGCGAAGCCCAGCATGCGCGTGGGCCGCTGGCGCAGCGGATGGAAATAGTTGCCGACGCGGCGCACGCTGGCCGAATCGACCAGCGCGCGGATGCGCATCGGTCCGATCACGCCGACGATGGTCATCATCTCGTCGTCGGAAGGCTTCTCCAGCAGGTTGTCGATGTTCTGCGGCTGATACATCCGCTTGCCGACGGCATCCTCGCCGGGCCAGAACCGCCGGGCCAGTTCCTCGTCGATCACCAGCACGCGCTGGCGTCCCTCGGCATCCTGGTTCGTGAACAGCCTGCCGCTGATCAACCGCGCGCCCATGGCCTCGAAGTAGCCGTCGCTGGCGGAGATCTGTCCGGGCGAAATCAGCGACTCGCCTTTCTGCATCTGGTAGCCCTCGGCCAGGATGACGCTGTCGCTGTAGGCGCCGCCGAACGGGAGGGTCGTGGTGCCACCGGCCGCCTGCACCCCGGGAATGGCGCGAATGCGCTCCAGCATCCGGTCCGACGCGGCGCGCAGCGCCGCGTCGTCGCCGTAGCGGGCAACCGGCAGGTTGACCGTGCCGGTCAGGACGCGCTCGACCCGGAATCCAGGATCGATGCGCAACACCCGCTGGAAGCTGGCGAGCAACACGCCGGCACCGATGAGCAACATCAGCGCAAATGCGACCTGACTGGTGACGAGAAGGCGCCGCAGCAGCCGCGGCCCGCGGCCCTGCGTGCCGCTGCGTCCTTCGTCGCGAACGACTTGCGCGAGGTTCGCGCGCCGCATCGCGATGATGGGAATCATGCCCACGGTCATGCCCACCAGGGCGACCAGCAGCAACGTGAAGCCGACCACGCGCGCGTCGAGGCCGAGGCCGCTGCCGCTCGGCAGGTCATCGAAGCCGAAGAACGGCGCCGCCTGGAGCGCCCACCAAGCCAGCCCGAGGCCCACGGCGCCCCCCGCTGCGGCGAGCAGCGTCGATTCGGTGAGCGACTGGCGGACCAGGCGGCCGGACGAGGCGCCGAGGGCATGGCGGGTGGCGAGTTCCCGCAGCCGCGCCGTCGCGCGGACCAGCGCCAGGTTGGCCACGTTGACGCAGCCGATGAGCAACACGAAGATCGCGCCGCCCCACAGCATCGTGAGCGTCGAACGCGTGTCGGCAATCAGGTTCTGCTGAAAGTCCACGACGTCGCTGCCGAAGCGGGCGTTGGTCAGGATCTCCTTCCACTGCGGGAAGCGCACCATGTTCGCGGCGTTGAGGGCATCGAGCTGGCTTTGCGCCTGTTCGATCGTCGCACCGGCTTTCAGCCGGCCGAACCGCTGCCAGTTGTTGCTGTGCCGCGAGTCGTCTGACTTCTCCTGCGCGGTGAAGGCCGCCGCGCGCATCAACTGGATGTCGGGGTTGATGAACTTGAAGCCCTGCGGCAGCACGCCGACCACGCGATAGAGCTCGCCGCCCAGCCGCACGTCCTGCCCGATGGCCTCGTCTCGACCCGCGAAGACCCGCTGCCAGAAGCCGTAGCTGAGGACGACGATCTTCTCGCGGCCGATCTCGCCTTGTTCGTCGGTGAAGAACTGCCCGCGCAGCGGCTGCACGCGCAGCACGCGGAAGAACGACGGGGTCACGGTCATCGCCTGGATGCGCTCGGCGTCGGCCAGGCCGTTGCCGCTGAGAGTCACGCCCGCCTGGCGGAACATCGCCAGTTCCTCGACGGCGCTGATGTCGCGCAGGCGGTCGAAGTAGTCGGGCACGCCGTTGTCGCCGATCGCTACGCCGGCGCCGGGGTACTTATTGAAGAAGCGGACCAGCCGATCGGGCTCGGGGAACGGGAGCGGCTTCAGCAACACCCCGTCCACGATGGCGAAGATCGCAACGTTGGCCGCCAGGCACAGGGCCAGTGTGGCGACGGTGGTGAAGGCAAAGCTGCGATCTTTCCAGAGGAGGCGGGTGGCAAAACGCAGATCCTGCAGCAGTCGGTCCATGGCTACGAATGTCTACGACGACAGGGGGCGCCAGGTTCCGGCCTATGATTCCGGGCGTGACAGACGCCATCGCGCACTCCGCCATGACCAAGGTCCGGTGGCGCCTCATCCCCTTCCTGTTCCTGCTCTACGTGGTGGCCTATCTCGACCGGGTGAACGTGGGGTTCGCCGCGCTCGACATGAACCGCGAGCTCGGCTTCAGCGCCGCCGTCTACGGGTTCGGCTCCGGCATCTTCTTTCTGAGCTACACGCTCCTCGAGGTGCCCAGCAACCTGATCCTGGCCCGCGTCGGCGCGCGCCTGTGGATCGCGCGAATCATGCTGACGTGGGGCCTCGTCTCCACGGCGATGGTCTTCGTGAACGGCGCGGCGCTCTTCTACGTGCTGCGGTTCCTGCTCGGCGCGGCGGAGGCGGGGTTCTTTCCCGGACTGATCTACTACCTCACGCACTGGTTTCCGGCGCGCGAACGTGCACGCGCGGTGGCCCTGTTCATGACCGCCACCGCGATGGCCGGCGTGATCGGCGCGCCGATCTCGAGCGCCCTGTTGCGCATGCACGGCGCGCTCGGCCTCAGCGGCTGGCAATGGCTGTTCATCATCGAGGGGCTGCCGGCGGTGCTGCTCGCGCCCGTGGTGCTCAAGCGGTTGACCGAGCGTCCGGAAGACGCGGCCTGGCTGTCGGCGGACGAGCGCGGGTGGCTGTCGAACGAAATGGCGCGCGAGCGGGAACAGACCGACGGCATGCACCTCACGTTCGGCGCGGCCTTGCGCAGCGGCCGGCTGTGGCTCCTCACGTTCCCCTACTTCTGCATCGTCATCGCCTTCTACGGCGTGAGCTTCTGGCTCCCACAGATCGTGCAAGCGACCGGGACGCTGAGCTCGGCGACGGTGGTGCTGCTTTCGGCGATTCCCTACGCGGCGGCGGCCATCGGGATGGTGATCGTCGGCGTGCATTCGGATCGGACCGGCGAGCGGCGGTGGCACGTCGCGGGTCCGATGCTGCTCGGCGCCGCCGCGTTCGTGATGACGGTTCTGGCGCCGCAAACGCTCGCGATGTCGCTGATCACGTTGTCCATTGCCGCCTTCGGCATCTGGAGCACCCTCGGGCCTTACTGGACGCTGCCGCCGGCGATGCTGCGCGGCACGGCGGCGGCAGGCGGGATCGCAATCGTGAATTCGGTGGGCAACCTCGGCGGGTTCGTCGGCCCGCTCGCCGTCGGTTGGGTGCGCGACGCGACCGGCACCTTCAGCAGCGGCCTGCTGATGCTCGCGGCCACGCTGGTGATCGGCGCGGCGGTCGTCCTGCTGATCAAACCGCCGCGCTTGAGCCCTTGACAAGTGAACTACTAAATACTAAGTAATTAGTATGCGTCCCAAGTCCGACACCCTCACCGGCCAGGAGCTGGAGATCATGAAGGTGATCTGGCCCCTCGGCCAGGCCACCGTCCGCGACGTCTACGACGACCTGCGCGCGCGCCGCACGATCGCCTACACCACCGTGCAGACGATGATGAACATCCTCGAGACGAAGGGCCACCTCAAGAAGGCGCCGGGCGAGAAGGCGCAGACCTACGCGCCAGTCCGTCCGCGGCAGCAGGTCGTCAGATCGATGGTGCGCGAATTCGTGGATCGCGTCTTCGACGGATCCGCCCGGCCCCTGCTGGTGCACCTCCTCAAGGAGAAGGGACTGACGGATCGCGAGCGCCGGGAACTGCAGAAGCTGCTGGACAAGGAGGACGCATGACCCTCTGGCTGTCGAACCTCGTGGTCTATAGCGTTCAACTCGCCGTGCTGGTCGGGGCCGCCGCGATCGTGACCGCGCTGCTTCGCCTGCGGCATCCGCGGGCCGCCCTGTCGTTCTGGCAGGGCCTGTTGGTGGCCGGCCTGTTGCTCCCCATGCTGCAGCCGTGGTCCGGGACGAGCTCCGAGATGCTGGTTTCGACCCTCTCTTTCACGACGTCGACCTCGGCGCCGGGCACTGACGCCAGGGGGCTCTCGGTGGCGGCCCTCGTCGCGATTACGCTCGCGGCCGGCGCGACCGCTCGCTTTGGGTGGCTGGCCATCGGCCTGATTCGGCTTCGACAAATCACAGCCACCGCGGAGAAGGCCGACGCCGCGTCGGCGCTGCTGTCGGAGCTCGCCGATCGCGTCGGGGCCAGCGCGGACCTTCGCATCTCGGATGGCGTGGATGGACCGGCCACAGTGGGCGTCCGGCGTCCCGTGGTCCTGCTGCCGATGCGGGTCCTCACCTTCCCGGCCGCCGTTCAGCGCGCCATCCTCTGCCATGAACTGATTCACGTGCGCCGCCGCGACTGGTTGGCCACGCTCTTCGAAGAGGCCTTGTGCGCCGTCTTGTGGTTCCACCCGGCTGCGCGCGTGCTCACGTCGCGCCTTTGCCTGGCGCGCGAAACCGTGGTCGATCGCGAGGCCATCGCCCTGACCGGCGACCGTCGCGCCTATGCCGAAGCGCTGCTCGCCTTTTCGGCCCCGCGGCCGCGTCTGGTCGCGGCCACGCCGTTCATCCGTCCTCGCCATCTGGCCCAACGCGTTGCCCTGATCACGCAGGAGGTTTCCATGTCCCGTCGCCGCCTCGCCTTAATTGTGGCCACTGCCTGCACCGTCGTGCTGCTTGCCGGTACCGCGGCCATCGCGCAGTTCCCGTTTGCCGCCACGCTCTCGGCCCAGGAAGTCGTCCAGCCCGGCAAGGGTGTGACGCTGCCCCGCGTGATCAGAGAGGTCAAGCCGGTTTATACGCAGGCCGCCATGCAGGCGAAGATCCAGGGGTCCGTCTGGCTGAGGATCGTCGTCCGCGAAACCGGGGACGTCGGGGACATCGAGATCTCGCGGTCGCTGGACGCCATTTACGGTCTGGACGAACAGGCCGTGAAGGCGGCGCGACAGTGGAAGTTCGAGCCGGGCCGAAAGGGCGGCAAAGCCGTCCCGGTGCAGGTGACGCTCGAACTGACTTTTACGCTCAAATAGGACATCCGGCGAAGGCCGGCTGGATATCCGGCTAAAGCCGGGCTCTACAGGGGAATACCTGCTATTCTTGGGGCGTACGGTCGGCACCTTCGCCA
Organism: Acidobacteria bacterium RIFCSPLOWO2_12_FULL_67_14b; assembly: GCA_001768615.1. Classification (GTDB taxonomy): domain Bacteria; phylum Acidobacteriota; class Vicinamibacteria; order Vicinamibacterales; family UBA2999; genus 12-FULL-67-14b. Next base: position 33,178 of record MELE01000237.1, read on the forward strand.
GCAGGACGCCGGCTCCCCGAGGTCACGCTATGGCTCACAACGGCCAGCGTTTTCGCGGTCTTTTGGTGAGTGTGTGTACGGTGTTCCTCCTGGTTGCCAGCGCGTGGCCCGCCAGCGCCGCGTCCGGCGACCAGTCTCCCGGCTCCAGCAGCATCCAGCCTCCTCCGGCCAACGCCGACTTCTTTCTCGGCCGGCCGCGCGCCACGGTCGGCCTCCGCGGCAGCTGGGTGTTTGCCAGCGCCGGCAGCGATATCTTCGACTTCGTCACCCAGCATTTGACGCTCGAGAAATCGTCGTTCAACACGGCGTCGCTCGGCACCGAGTTCGGCATCAACGTCGCGCCGCGGCTCGATCTGATGCTGGGATTCGACGCCAGCAAATCCACCACGCCATCGCACTATCGCGAGAAGTCGGAGCCGGTCGGCGATCGGTTCCTGCCGATCGAACAGACCACCTCGCTGAAAGAGGCGATCTTCTCGGCGGGATTCAAGTTCGCGCTGCTCTCGCCGGGCCGCCGCGTCAGCCGCTATGCGTGGATCCCGAGCCGCGTCGCCCCGTACGTCGGCGCCGGCGCCGGCGTGATCAACTACGACTTCGAGCAAGTTGGTGATTTCGTCGACTTCGCCGACGACCGCATCTTCACCAGCACGTTCCGATCCAAAGGGTGGGCGCCGAGCGCGCACCTGCTGGGCGGCGCCGATATCCACGTGTTTCGCCGCGTGTTCATGTCGATCGAGGGACGCTACACGTTCAGTTCCGCCAAGCTCGATCGGGATTTCATCGACTTCGAGCCGATCGATTTGAAGGGGTTCCGGTTTGGGGCCGGGTTGCATTACGCCTTCTAGGCGTCGCCAACCTTAGGGAGAACGAATCATGAGCATCACACTTCTTCTGGCACTGACGGTGGCGGCGGGACCGGCCCAGGCGCAGCCCGCGCCCACGACACCGGCGGTCACGACGGCACAGACCGACGCGCGGTTTTCGCACTGGCTGGGCTGCTGGCGCCTCGAAGACGACCTGGTCGGCACCGGCGCGCGGGTGTGCGTCACGCCCGAACGGGAGACCGGCGTCCGCCTGCAGACGCTCGTCGGCGCCCAGCGCGGGCTTGACGAGATCGTTCTTCCGGACGGCGTGACGCGGCCCATCGCCGATGCCGAGTGTAAGGGGACGGACCGTTCCGAGTGGTCCAGCGACGGGCTCCGCGTGTTCCGCTACATCGACGTGACGTGCGGCAAGGAACCGGCCAGCAAGGTGTCGAGCGTGGCGTTCCTCTCGACCGGCCCATCGTGGATCAACGTGCAATACGTCGAGGGCCCCTCGCGCAGCGTCCGCGTGCAGCGGTACCGCCGGGCGATCGACCAGACGCTGGGCAATGGATCCAAAGCCCCCGGCCCGACGGCGCGCATGCTGTCACAGGCTCCGGCCATTGACGCGCGCGCCTGGAGCACCGAGGACGTGATCGAAGCGAGCGCGAAGCTGCCGGCCGACGCGGTGCAGGCCGCGATCAGCGAGTTGCGCGGCCCCTTCGACCTGAACAAGCGGACGCTCGTCGCGATGGACAAGGCGAACGTGCCCGAGGCGGTGATCGACCTGATGGTGGCGCTCACCTATCCGAAACGGTTCGTCGTCGAGCGCGCCGGCGGCGGGGGCGGCTACGCCTCGCCGATGGGCCTGTCGATGGGCGGAGGCTGGTACGACCCGTTCCTCTCGCCGTTCGGCTACTCGCAGCTCGGGAGCTGCTACTCCTACTCCGACCTTGCGATGCTCAACGGCCTGTGCAACTACGTGTACTCGCCCTATGGCAACTACGGGTATGGCCTCCGCGGCTATGGCAGCTATGGCGGCTATTACGGCAACTACTATCCCAACTACGGCGGCAACTGGATCTACGTGGACTCCGGCCCCAATGTACCGGGCTCGCAGGTCACGACGCCGGGCGAGGGACGCGTGGTGAATGGTCGCGGCTACACTCAGGTGCGGCCACGCGATCCGGAACCGGCGCCGATTCGCAACGGCAGCATCAGCAACGGCGCGTCGTACGGCAGCACCGGGGGATCCAGCGGCGGGTCGAGCGGGGTGTCGTCGCAAGGCTACTCGGGCGGCGGCTCCGGCGGCAGCAGCTCCGGCGGCGGCGAGCGCACGGCCGTGTCGCGTCCGCCCGGCGGCGGCCACTAGCACCAGGGGCACCCTTCCTGGGGTGCCTGCATTGAGGTAACCTTCCAAGGCCTGAGGGCATCGTAGCCTTCAGGCCTTTGGTTTTTCCGCACGTCCGACTTCAGGAGCGTTTCTATGAGCACCGGTCCGTTGCCTATTGGCGCTGATGCCCCCGACTTCCAGGCCCAGACCACCCAGGGCCCGATCAGGTTCCACGATTGGCTGGGGAATTCCTGGGGCGTGCTGTTCTCGCACCCCAAGGACTTCACGCCCGTGTGTACGACCGAGCTCGGCTACATGGCGCGCATCAAGCCCGACTTCGACAAGCGCAACGTGAAGGTGATCGGCCTCAGCATCGACCCCGTCGACAAGCACGAGGGATGGGCCAAGGACATCGCCGAAACGCAGGGCACGGCGCCCAACTACCCGATGATCGGCGACACGGACCTCAAGGTCGCCAAGTTGTACGGCATGTTGCCCGCCGAGGCCGGCGAAACCTGTGAGGGCCGGACGGCCGCCGACAACGCGACGGTGCGAAACGTGTACGTGATCGGGCCCGACAAGAAGATCAAGCTGGTCCTTTCGTACCCGATGAGCACGGGCCGCAACTTCGACGAGGTGCTGAGAGTGATCGACTCGATGCAGCTGACCGCGAAGCACAAGGTCGCGACGCCGGTGAACTGGAAGCACGGCGACGACGTGATCATCCTTCCGGCAGTCAACGACGACGAAGCCAGGCAGAAGTATACGCAGGGCTGGAACGCGCTGAAACCGTACCTTCGCATCGTGCCGCAGCCCAAGTGATGCGCCGCCGGACGGTTGCCTTCGTCGTCGCCCTCGCCGTGTGCGGGCTCGCGCCCGCCGTCGCGCAACGGGCGAACACCGACTGGCCACAGTGGCGCGGCGCCAACCGGGACGGCCTGGCCGTGTTCACGGCGCCCGCCTCGTGGCCCGAACGCCTGACCCAGCGGTGGAAGGTCGAAGTCGGCCTGGGCTACGCCGCGCCGATTACGGTCGGCGATCGCGTCTACGCGTTCTCCCGTCAGGACGACAACGAGGTCATGCGCGCGCTCGACGCGTCCACGGGCAAGACAATTTGGGAAACCAAGTACGTCGCCACGTTCAAGCCGAACCCCGCGGCCACGCGCACGCACGGCACCGGCCCCAAGTCGACGCCCACCTTCGCCGATGGGCGGCTCTACACGCTCGGCATGAGCGGCATGGTGACGGCATTTGACGCCGCCGCCGGCAAGCTGCTGTGGCAGAAGCCGGCGCCCGCGGTGGAGCCGCTGTATCACACCGCCATGTCGCCGCTGGTCGATCGCGGGCTGGCGATCGTGCACGTCGGCGGGCACAACAACGGCGCCCTGACGGCGTTCGACGCGCGCACCGGCGAGGTCCGGTGGAGCTGGAACGGCGATGGGCCGGCTTACGGATCGCCGGTGGTGGCAGAACTTGGCGGCACGCGCCAGGTGGTCACGTTCACGCAAGACAACCTGGTGGGCGTGTCGGCGGCCACCGGCGAGCTGCTCTGGAAGCGGCCCTACGCGGTCCGTGCCACGCGCAACGCCGTGACCCCGATCCTCCACGGGCAGACGCTGATCATCTCCGGCCTCGGCATGCCGGTCACGGCGTTCCGGATGATCAAGCGCGGCGAGCAATGGACGTCCGAGACGGTGTGGGAGAACAACGACGTCACCATGGACATGAGCACGGGCGTCGTGGTCGGCAGCAGCCTGTTCGGCTTCTCCCCGCGCAACAGCGGGCAGTTCTTCGGCGTCGACGCCACCACGGGCCAGACGCTGTGGCTGTCGGAAGGGCGACAGGGCGAAAACGCCGCCGTCGTACGCTCCGGTGACTTATGGTTCGCGCTGGAGGCCGACGCGGAGCTGATCGTGGCGCGGGGAAACCCGAAGCAGTTCGAGATCCTGCGCCGCTACACGGTCGCCGACAGCGCCACGTGGGCGCAGCCGGTGCTCTCGGGCCAGCGGGTCTTCGTGAAGGACGTGAACTCGATCACCCTCTGGACGCTGAACTAACAGAGACCACGAAGATCACGAAGGCCACCACGAAATTCACGAAGCCATTCTTCTTGAAGATTGAGATTTCGTGTTCTTCGTGGTGATCTTCGTGTTTTTCGTGGTTTCTTTGTTTCAGGGATTCCGCAGCACCGCCGTCACCGCAATCGGCACAATCGCGCCGTCGGTGATCGTCACGTACATCACCTGCAGGTCCAGGCTGCCCGTCGGCGCGAGGAAGTGATAGTCGTCGATGTAGCCTTCCGCACGATCGTCCATCTGGTCGCCGTTCGGCCACAGGAACACGACATCGCGCGCCGCCGACTGCGGCTCCCAATCCTCGAAGTCCACCAGCGCCGCCGCGCCCGTGGCACGCCCGTCGGCGTAGATCAACTTCTTCGGTCCGAGGAACGGGAGGTTCGACGTGCCCCGACCCGTCGTGATGGACGGATCGCCGTAGTAGAGGCGATAGCGCACGCCGCCGCTGTGAAACGGAAAGGCGGCCTGCGCGCTCGTGAACAACTTCGGACAGCCATTCGACTGGTACTGCACCTTCCAGGCGGCGCCATCCCAGACCGCGTAGGCGTGGTTCTGCTGGTAGTCGGAACATCCGGTCACGCGATCCGACGTGAACACCATGAAGGTGCCCACCGCCATGTCCCAGTGCGGCGATTCCAGCGTCGGCCAGGCCACCTTGAACTGGCGCGCGTGGTTGATGCGGCTGTTGCCGCCGGCATCGCCGTCGACGGCAATGGCCACCGCCGGCTCGCATCCGCCGCCGGCCGCATAGTCCGCCGCAGTGGTGCACGTGGCGGCGCTGCCGGCGTTGAAGTCGAGGCCGATGTAGCTGTCCTTGCTGTCGATCGACATCGCGCGCGTCCGCCGGTCGGCGCCCTGGGCCTCGAAGAACAACCGAACGAATCCGCCGAGGTGCCGGGCCACCGGTACGCCCTGGCCGGTCGCCACGATGGTGACGAGCGATGACCCCGTGGCCGGAGAGGTCACGCCGCTCGAGCCGGCGCGGCTCGAAAACGCAAGGTAGGTGTCCGGATTGTTGGCGTCCGCGGGTCCGGACGCCACGGCGGCCGACAGCGACGACTGGCGCGTGGTGGTGAGCGGCCCGTAATAGAGCTGCACGCGGTTGGCCATGTCGCCGGCATCGGGACCAAAGCGCGTCGCGCTCAATCGCGCGTTGCCGTCGCTCACCGCCTTTGTGAGGCGGTCGACCGTGTTGCCGGTGCCGTGGAATTGCCAGTACTCGGTGTCGGTCTGTCCGCTGACGCCGGCCGACTGGCTGGACTGCGCGCAGGCCTCGTCACGGCACGCGGCGACCGTCACCGTGTAGGTCGTTGCGGCCTTCAGTCCCGTGAGCGTGGCACCGGTCGCCGAGGCCGCGGCCGAGACGCGAACTTCCGTGCCCTGAATTGACTCGCGCGCGACCACCTCGAAGTGGTGCGCCTGGTCCGCGGTTGACGCCGTCCAGCGCACCGCGAGCTGCGTGGACGAAAACACCTGGCGGCCGGCAATGGTCTGTCCGGCCACCCGGTCGACCGCCACGCCCGTGGGCTCGGCCGCCGCGGCCCAAGGGAGAAATAGCGCCGCCAGCGCCGCGAGAAGGGTGCCCTTGTGTGTACGCATCATGTACTTCGACAGTCCTCGAGGGCCGAAAGGCAAATGCGAACCCGCGGCGGGTGAGACCTGCTATTCTTGGCCCTTCCCGGAGGGCCACCCATGGAACGGAAGACCGCGCAGGACTACGACCAGGAACTGCTTCTCATCTTTGACCAGTACGTGCACGGCGCCATCGACCGCCGCGGGTTTCTCGATCGCGCCACCAAGTTCGCGGTGGGCGGGGTCACCGCCGGCATGCTGCTCGATTCGCTCAGCCCCAAGTTCGTCGAGGCGCAGCAGGTGCCCAAGGACGACAAGCGCATCAAGACCGAGTGGGTCGAGGTCGCGTCGCCGAGCGGCTACGGCAAGATCAAGGCGTATCTGACGCGGCCGGCCAACGCCACCGGCCGGCTGCCCGGCATCATCGTGGTGCACGAGAATCGCGGGCTGAACCCGCACATCGAAGACATCGCCCGCCGGCTGGCGCTCGACAACTTCATGGCCCTCGCGCCCGATGCGCTGACGCCCCTCGGCGGCTACCCTGGCGACGAAGAGAAGGCGCGCGAGCTGTTCCCCAAGCTCGAACAGCCGAAGACCCGCGAGGACTTCATCGCCTCGGCGAACTTGCTAAAGGCGCGCGCCGATTGCACCGGCAAGATCGGCGCGGTCGGCTTCTGTTACGGCGGCGGCGTGGTCAACATGCTCGCGGTGCGGCTCGGCGCCGACCTGAGCGCGGCGGTGCCGTTTTATGGCGGCCAGCCGACGGTCGAAGACACGGCGAAGATCAAGGCGGCGATGCTCGTCAACTACGCCGGCGTCGACGAGCGCATCAACGCGGGCTGGCCGGCGTGGGAAGCGGCGCTCAAGGCGAACAGCGTTCGCTATGAAGGCTTCATCTACGCGGGCACGCAGCACGGCTTCAACAACGACACGACGCCCCGCTACGACGCGGCGGCGGCGAAGCTCGCCTGGGGACGCACGATCGCGCACTTCAACAAGTACGTCCGCGGCTGATTTTGTGGGGCACCCCATAAAGGGGTGCCCTACCCTGCCCCCTGCCCTGCCGCCCTGCCCCTACCCTGCC
>MELE01000237.1:40094-46616 GCA_001768615.1 Acidobacteria bacterium RIFCSPLOWO2_12_FULL_67_14b
TTGTAGACCGTATCGAGCCTCGAGCCGCCAGACGGCAAGTACGACTTCGATACGGTCTACAACCGCTTCGGCACCGACTCCACCAAGTTCGACCAGCAGATTCGCGTCTACGGCAAAGACAGCGTGCAGGTCGGCATGGGCATCGCCGACATGGACTTCAAGGCCGCGCCCGTGATCACCGAGGCCTTGCAGGCCCGGATGAAGCACGAGAACTGGGGCTACCTCGACATGGGTAAGGCCACACCGGAGCTGACCGGGGCCGTCGCCGCGTGGAACAAGAAGCGCTACGGCGTGGACATCGATCCGAGCACGATGGTGCTCTCGGCCGGCGTGCACCCCGCGCTGATTGCCGCGCTGCTGACCTTCTCGCCCAAGGGCAGCAAGGTCCTGCTGCAGACGCCCACCTATAACGGCTTCTATTCGGACCTCAGATTCACGCAGACCCAGCCGGAAGACGTTCCCCTGAAGCTGGCGAACGGCAAGTACTCGATGGACTTCGACGAGTTCGAGCGCCGCATCAGCATCGACACGCACTCGTTCATCCTCTGCAACCCGCAGAACCCGACGGGCAACTGCTGGTCGGCCGACGACCTCACGCGCATCGGCGAGATCTGCCTCAAGCACCGCGTCGTGGTGCTCGCCGACGAGATTCACTGCGACTGGGTGACCAAGGGCCAGAAGTACACGCCCTTCGCCAGCCTGCCCAACAAGGCCATCGTCAACAACAGCCTCACCTTCAAGGCCGCCAGCAAGTCGTTCGGCCTCGCCGCCCACAAGGTGGCGTGGTTCTATTCGACCAACCCGGAACTGCTGGCACGCGTGAAGGTCAACCACCGCGCCGACCTGAACACGATGGGCCTCATCGCCAGCCAGGCGGCGGTCACCGGCGGCGAGGATTGGCTCAATCAGTGCGTGGAGTACATCGACGGCAACCACGACTTCGTCGCGAAGTTCGTCGCCGCCAACCTGCCGATGGTGAAGTACTCGAAGCCCCAGGGCACTTACCTTGCGTGGCTCGACGTCAGCGCGGTCGCCGACAAGATCAACGCCAAGGCCCTGGCCGCGGAACACAACCGGACCAAGCCGGCCAACGCGCCGACGCTCACGCCCGAGCAGATGATCGAGCGCTACTTCGTGAAGCACGCCAAGGTGCACATGAACCAGGGGGCGTCGTACGGCACGGGCGGCGCGAACCACATGCGCATGAACATCGCCACATCGCGCAAGCTCGTTGAGCTGGCGCTCACGAACCTGGCGACTGCGCTGAAGGGGAATCAGACCAACTTCGTCTAAGGAAAGACCGACAAGAAGAAGGGCGGGGCCCCCAAAGGCCCCGCCTTTTTTGTTATTGCTTGGTCATCGAGAAGCCGGTCACGGTGGCTTCGGTGTTGTGCGCGAAACGGATCCCGTACACACCGTCTGTCGACTTCAGCTTGCCCGCGGCGACCACGTCGGCCTTGGCGTAGCTGCCCACGACCGTGCCGTTCACCGAACACTCAATCTTGTCGGCCGTCACCGTCATGGCGATGTCCTGCTTCACCGCCGACCCCTTGCCGGCGGCCTTGCCGATGGCCGCGTTCGGCTCGGCCTTGCGCTGGCTCACCGCAAACGGCGCCGGCCCCATGCCGCGGACGATGAACGTGCCGTTGCCGTAGGCCGAGCAGTAGATGAAGCTCTGGGTCGCGGTGCCCAGATCGTTACCGCCGATCACGATGCCGTACGGATGCGGGTGATCGTTGAGGCCCATGTAGTTGGACTCGGTGAACGTCGCCTTCACGGTGTAGTTGCCCGCGGCCATGTTCGCCGGGTTCCAGTAGGTCACCGCGGGACCGGTCCTGACCTCGAGCACGCCGCCCTTTTCGGCGAGCCGGGCGTTGTTGAGCACCTGGCCGGCCTTTTCTTCCTGGGCATCGATCTTACCGGCCCATCCCTTGGCGAAGATGCCGCCGTCTTTCACGGCCACGGCGCCATCCGGCTGGACCGGGGCCTGGGCGCCGATGAGCGACGAGCTACACAGGGCGAAGGCGACTGCGAACGCGGACCCGTAAACGAGACGCATGGGTATGTCCTTTTTCGAAATGTGAGGCGGAACCAGGAACCGCCGACCGGATAACTATAATACGCTAATGAGATGAGACTGCGTCTTCTCGTCCCGGTCGTGGCGGCGCTGGCCGCCGCCTGTTCCAGCCCGCAGCCCTTCGACTCCGGCACCGCTGGTGTCGCTCAGGGCAGGCCGGCAGCCACCGCCTCGTCGACCAGCCCCGCCACACCGCCCGCCGACCGAAAGTACCTGCTCGAACGGGTCGACGATGCGTCCGTCGTGCAGCTGTACGCGGACGGATTTTCGGCGCTGCCGCTGAAGGAAAAGGTGCTGATCTGGCATCTGTACGAGGCCGCGCTCGCCGGTCGCGACATTTTCATCGACCAGAAGCATCGCAGTGCGCTCGAGATGCGCGGCGTCATCGAGCAGATCGTGGCGCACCCACAGGGCGTCGATGCCGCGACGCTCGCGGACATACAACGCTACGCCAAGCTGTTCTGGATCAACAACGGCCCCTACAACAACCTGACCGCGCGCAAGTTCGTGCTGACCTGCACGCCGCAGGCGTTGGCCGCGGCCGGCGCCGCGGCCGTCAAGAACGGCGCCCGCTTTGCCACCTCCGGCGGCGAATCAACCGATGCCCTGTTCGCGCGGCTGCAGCCGATGTTCTTCGACCCGGCGGTCGATCCGATCGTGACCAACAAGAACCCGGCGCCGGGCCAGGACATCCTGCAGGCCAGCGCGAACAACCTCTATTCAGGTGTGAGCCTGGCCGACCTCAAGGGCTTCACCGAGAAGTACGGCCTGAACTCGCGGCTGGTCAAGCAGAACGGCAGGCTCGTGGAAGAGGTCTATCGGCTCGACGGCAAGTACGGCACCTACATCGCCGGGATCATCAAGCACCTGGACGCCGCGCAGGCGTTTGCCGATCCGCCGATGGCGAAGGCCCTCGCCGCGCTCGTGAAGTTCTACCGCACCGGCGAAGTCGCCGACCGCGAGGCGTACGACATTGCGTGGGTCCAGGACACCGCGTCCCCGGTCGATACGATCAACGGCTTCATCGAGGTCTATCTCGATCCGCGCGGCATCAAGGGCGGCTGGGAGGCGCTGGTCTTCTACGTGAACCAGGAGAAGACCGGGCGGATCAAGATGCTGGCGACCAACGCACAGTGGTTCGAAGACCGCATGCCCTGGGACCCCAAGTACCGCAAGCCCAACGTCCAGGGCATCGTCGCCAACGCCATCGACGTCGTGGTCGAAACCGGCGACTCGGGGCCCGTCACGCCGATCGGCATCAACCTGCCCAACGACCAGGCGATTCGCGAGAAGTACGGCAGCAAGTCGGTGGCTTTGTCGAACGTGACCGATGCGTCGAATCGCGCCACGCCGGGCACGATGCGCAGCGAGTTCAGCTGGACCCCGGACGAAGCCGAGCGCGCCACGAAGTTCGCCGAGGTCGGTGCCTCGCTCACTACCGACATGCACGAGGTGATCGGCCACGGATCGGGCCGCCAGGCCGAGGGCAAGGGCAATCCGCAGGCGCTCATCAAGGAGCATTTCTCGGCGCTCGAGGAAGGCCGCGCCGACCTGGTGGGGCTCTACTTCATCGCGGATCCGAAGCTGGTGGAGCTCGGCGTCGTGCCCGCCGCCGATCACGACAACATCGTCCGCGCGGAGTACGAGTCGTACACGCGCAACGCGCTGGTGCAGTTGCGTCGGGTCCGCGAGGGGACGCAGATCGAGGAAGACCACATGCGGAACCGGCAGATGATCGTCCGGTGGCTGATGGCCAACACCAAGGCCATCGAGGAGCGCACGCGGGACGGCAAGACGTATCTCGTGATGGTCGATCCGAAGGCGTTCCGCGAGGGCGTGGGCCGGCTGCTCGCCGACGTGCAGCGCATCAAGTCAGAAGGCGACGCCGCCGCCGCCAGAAAGCTGTTCGACACCTACGGCGTGCACTTCGATCCGAAGCTGCGCGATCAGGTGGTGGGACGCGTGCAGGCGCTGAACCTGCCGTCGTACACCGGCTTCGTGATGCCGAAGCTCACGCCGGTCACGAGCCCCGACGGCAAGATCACGGACGTGACGATCTCGTATCCGATGGACCTGACCAGGCAGATGCTGGAGTACTCCGGTGTGCGTAGGGACAAACCTTGATTTAAGGTTTGTCCCTACGACCGGTCGGTGTGGCTGGCTGGGGCACGAGCTTGTAGCCCATGTCTTCCAGGATGGCGAGCGTGAGGGTGTCGACAAAGTCCGCGCCGGTGCCGACGATGACCTTGGGCGCCATCAGGCCGACCAGGAAGTCGTCGTAGGTGTCCAGATCGACATGGGCAACGCTCGACCCGGGTTCGTACGGGTCGGGCGCGTAGAGCTTGATCATCGGCAGCGGCCTGATCGACTTCTTGCTCGCCTCGACGGCCTTCGGTCCCCCGAAGAACAGGTCCTTGCTGATCAGGTCACCCTTGATCTGCTCCAGCGATCGCTTGGTCACCAGGTTCGGGCTGTTCATGCCGCGGTTCACGAACGTGTCGTAGGGAAATGGGATCGGATTCAACAGCTCGCCCGTTTCGGCGACGAAACTGTCGATGAAGCCAAGCCCGTGGGCGATTTCGTGGAGCGTGATGTAGACGAAGCTCGACTTCTCCCCCACCGCGGCGCCGCTGACGGCGTAGTCCCAGTCGACATCGGGGTTGTAAACCACTTCGATGTCGGCCGCCTCCCGCCTCACGACCTCGTTCAGGATCTGTGATGCGAGCGAGGTCGGCATGGCGAGGTCGTTGAGCCCGACGAGCTCGACCGGGCCGCCCACCGCCAGCAGATCCTCGTCGTCATCCTCGCCCTTCTCCATGCGGGCCTGGACGACGATCGGGATGGTACCCTGGAGCACCTTCGACCACGCCGCGAACGCGGCTTCCAGGGCGCGCTTTCGGGCCGGACCCTGTTGCGGGTCGTTGAATCCGGCGCCCGGGGAATCGGTGTAGATGATTTCGAACTTCGCCGCAGTCACGGTATCGGCCTGGACGGTCGACCGGGGCGATCGCGCCGACATGGCCCGGCTGACGGACCGGCCGAACCGGACGCTCTCGATCTGCCCGTTCGTCGCCTGGCCACAGGAAATCTCGAGGCGGCCATCGGCGCCACGGACGACCGACATCCCATACACCGGCACCCGGTAGCCATTGGGCGTGAGGTACACCCCGGCCTGAGGCGCGCGGGCCGATCCGCTGGAGGTGGCAAACCAGACGGCTCCGGCCGCTACGAGGGCGAGCGAAAGTGTGAACCGGCGCTTGGACGTCATCGTTTTGAGTACCAAAGTATCGGCTCGCCAGGACAGAGTCAACACCGCGAGGGGCGTGAAAAACAGGGAAATCCAAGGGTTTTTCTAGATCTACAATGCGCCCATGATCAAGACCCTGATGACCGTTGGTGCCACTCTCGCCATCGTCACCGCGCTCTCGTCGGCGCAGACCCCGCAGCGGGCCCCCGATCCGCGTTCGCGGGGTGGCGGCGATTGCCGCGACAATCCGTACAACTGCGCGGACGCGCCAAATCCCCTGCCGGCGCCGGCCACGATCTGGATCGAAGAGATGACCTGGATGGACGTGCGCGACGCGCTGGCCGCGGGCAAGACCACCGCGATCATCCCGACCGGCGGCATGGAGCCCAACGGCCCGTGGCTGGTCACCGGAAAGCACAACTACGTGCTGCGCATCAACTGCGATGCGATCGCGCGCAAGCTGGGGAATGCGCTTTGCGCGCCGATCGTCGAGTTCGTGCCCGAAGGCCGCATCGATCCGCCGGGCGGCCACATGCGCAGCGCCGGCACCATCAGCCTGCGTGAGGAGACCTTCCAGGCGCTGCTGACCGACGTGGCGCACAGCCTGAAGATGCACGGCTTCCGGAACATCATCTTCATCGGCGACAGCGGCGGAAACCAGAACGGTCAGAAGGCCGTGGCCGACAAGCTGACGGCGCAGTTCGCCGGCAGCGCGTTTGTGGCGACCATTCCCGGCTACTACACCGCCCCGCCCGGCACGCCGAACGTGCTGCGCACCCTGGGTGTCACCAAGGAGGGCATGCCGGACGACGGGCTGCACGACAGCCCGGGGATCACGTTGAACATGCTGCTGGCGGATCCGGACTCGGTGCGCTGGGACGCGCGCGTCAAGGCGAAGAAGGCGACCATCAACGGCGTGGACATTTCGAACTTGAAGCGGTCGCAGGAATGGGCCCGTGCCATTGTGGAGGCGCGCGCGAACCGTACGGTGGAGCTGATCAAAGAGGCGATCGCGGAGAAGAAATCGAGCTGAAAGCTGATAGCCGCAAGCTGATAGCCCTCAGAGTTTCTTCGCCAGCCGATCCCGCTCGGACGCCGCCTTGTCGTGGGCGGCTTTCCGGGCGGTTTCTTCTTTACGCAGGTCCTTCGCCGCTTTCGCCGCTTCGGCCAGCTCGCCTTCGAGTCGCTCGACCACGCG
>MELE01000237.1:46874-58821 GCA_001768615.1 Acidobacteria bacterium RIFCSPLOWO2_12_FULL_67_14b
ATCGCGTCCATCACGGCGTCTGACGGGGCACCCCCGTTTTTGTCGAGGATCTCGCGCGCGGTTTGCATCGCTTTACGAACCAGATCGCGATGGGCCGTCTCTGCGCCCTTCGGATCCGCGGACTTGCCGGCGAGCCCTTGCCGGTACGCGGTCCGCAGCTTTTCCGAGGCCGCGATCAGGCTGTCGTAGAGCTTGCGCTCCTTCCAGAACAGCTGGTTGACGGCCCAGGCGGCCAGGCTCGGCTTCTCGAGCCGCTTGACCGCGGGCGCGTCCTTCCCCGCTTCCTTCGCGAGCACGTTTCGGGCAGTGGTGAACTCGTCGAGCGGGAGCTGGTAGAGGCGATCGATCTGGTCGTCGTAGGGAGCTCGTGCCATGATGCGCAGAACGCGAGGTTACCATCAGCCATGAAAGACGTACATATCGCAGCAGATCTGGCCGTGACGCTCGACGGCGATCGTCCCGGCACGCTGGCACGAGCGCTGGGGTGCGTCAGCGCCGCCGGCATCAACATCGACGGCTATAGCGAGATCGGCGGCGTCGTGCACGTGCTGGCGATGGACCTGGCCGCCACACGGCAATGCCTCGGTAAGGCGGGGTTTCGCGAAGTGCAGGAGCAGGACGTCGTGGTCATCCCGGTGGAGAACGAACCGGGGGCGGCCGCCCGCGTCTTTCAGCGGATCGCCGACGCGCACATCAACGTGCGCTACAGCTACCTGGCCACGGGCAATCGCCTCGTGATCGCATCGTCCGATCCGCAGGCGGTGATCAGGGCGGTCACGGCCTGACGCCCGGTCCCCACCGCGACATTTCTTCACGGTCGGGCGGCTGAGATTACCTGCCACCTCGACCCGACTGCACGAATCGGGCGCAGCACGCGAGCTCGACCGTTGGCGTCACTCTTGCTGTGTGCCAGGGCATGCTGATGCCCGGCTCGCCATGGTGGTTCTGGACCCTCACCGCGATCGGGCTGTCGGCCGTTCCCGCGGAGGCCATCGTCGCCGACCAGGCCGAGCGCGGGCCTGACATCGTCATCGAATACCGAATCGAGCGGATGGCGGACATCGGTCCGGACCTGAGCGCGCGGTTCACGACCACCCAGCAGGCGCTGCTCGAGAAGCTCAATCGCGTCGACGTCAGGCACATGCCCCGGTTGGCAGACCTCGTGGTCCCGCTGACGTGGAATGATGAACTCGAGCACAGCCCGTTCCCGCAGACGTATACGGCTGCCGCCGCTCTGCCGAAGCTGGTGGTGGTCGATCAGCCGATGCAGGCCTTCGCGGCGTACGAGTCCGGGCGGCTTACGCGGTGGGGGCCCGTCAGCTCGGGCCGACAGGGCCGGCCCACTCCGAGCGGGCTCTTTCACCTGAATTGGCGTACTCGTGTTCGGAACAGCACCCTCAACGGCGAGTGGCGCCTGAACTGGTATTTCAACTTCCACAACGCGCGCGGACTGGCGCTGCACCAGTACGAGCTGCCGGGCCTACCCGCGTCGCATGCCTGCGTCCGTCTGCTCGAGCGCGACGCGATGTGGATCTATCAGTGGGGCCAGGGGTGGACGCTGGATTCGAAAGGGCAGCTCCTGGAGAACGGCACGCCCCTCCTGATCCAGGGCGACTACGCGTTCGGCGCGCCGCCGCCATGGCGATCGAGCGAACAACTCGCACGGCGCATCGTCTTGCCGGAGGTTGTTCCAGAGCCGTAGGGAATCAAGACAGCGCTTTTGTGACGATGCCAGTGAGCGACTCGCTGGTAAACGGCTTGGCGAGGAAGGCGTCGCCGCTCGCCTGCCGCATGGGATCAGGCGCGAACGCCGAGATGAACACGACGTGAACGCCGGGCGAGATCTTCCGCGCTTCGGCCACCACTTCGTACCCGTCCATTTCGGGCATAACCACGTCCACGAGCATGAGCGAAATCGCCGGTTGACGGCTGAGCGCGGCGAGCGCGGCACGCGGGCCGGCGACGGTGACGACCTCGTGGCCGGCCCGGACCAGGACCAGCCTAATGAGCTCGCGCATGCCCGGCTCGTCCTCGACGACCAGCACGGGCGCTGTCAACCGCGTTTCCGCGCCCGCCCCGTTGGGCAGGGCTACCGGTTCCGACGTGGCCGGCAAGTCGATCGTGAACGTCGTGCCGACGCCGGCCGCGGAGTCGACCTGAATCTGTCCGCCCGCTTGCTTGACGATCGCGTGCACTTTGGCGAGACCGACGACGTTTCCGCCGGCAGCGTCGCTGGCGACGACGGGCTCGAACAGCCTCGACTGCGCGGCCGCGGAGATCGCGCCGCCGGTGTCCGCGACGACGATCCGGACGTACTCCCCGGGCACGCCGCTCGCCGCGTCCCGCTCCTCGTGCGTGTGCATGGCGGTCGTCACCGTCAGGTGACCGCCGTTCGGCATGGCGTCACGCGCATGCATGCCGAGGTTGAGCACGATCTCTTCCAGGTGGCCTGCGCTGACCTTGATCCGCTGAAGCTCGGGGTCCAGCGTCAGCGTGACGTTGATCCTCGGGCCGAGCATCGGCTGGAGGGAGGTGACCATGCGGGCGGTCACGGCGTTGACATCGATCACGTCGGTCGGCGCGCGGCGACCGCCAGTCATGGCGCGCAGCGGCTTGGTGAGCCGTGAGGCACTCAGGGCGGCACGTCGAATCGCGTAGGCGTCCTGAATGCTCGCCCCCGACGCGTCCAGGCTCGCGATCAGCAGCTCGGCGTGTCCGGTGATCGCCGTCAGTAGATCATTGAGGTCGTGCGCGACGTCGTCGGCCAGCCGGCTGTCCGCCTCCACTATCCTGGTCAGCTCGGCGCTCTCGACCTGCTTCTGATCGCCAGCGCGGCGTGCGGCACGAGCCCGCAGTGTCGCCCCCCAGGCCGCCGCGATCGCGATGAACGTGACGACACTAAGCCATGCAATCGTGGCTGACGCGGTCATCATACGCTCACGGCCCTCCGACGCCGGTTGCCGCCGGGCCGATCGCCTGAGGATCGAGCGCGGCGACTGACGCCGCGGGGCCGCCGTCGGCGTGCCACCGATCCCTTCCTCCCCGCTTGGCCCGATACAGCGCGTCGTCGGCCCGCTCGATCAACGTCGTGACACCCAGTTCCGCGGATCCGGCCGCGGCGATGCCGACGCTCACCGTGACCGGAATGGTCTTGCCACCTGCCACCATCGCCAGGGCCGCCATCATCCGCCGCACCGATTCGGCGGCCTGCTGCGCCCCGATCAACGGCGTGTCGGGAAGAATGATCAGGAACTCGTCGCCGCCGTACCGGCACCTCACGTCGGCGCTGCGCAGCACGCGCGTGAGCTGGGCGCCGACGGCGCGGAGCAAATCGTCGCCGCGCAGGTGCCCCAGCTCGTCGTTAATCGCCTTGAAATGGTCGATGTCGAACATCAGGATCGACAGCGGCTGTCGGGAACGGCGCGCCCGGTCCAGCTCCCGACCCAGCGCTTCGAGGCCATAGTGGCGGTTGAAACAGTTCGTGAGGCTGTCGCGCAGGCTGGATTCCCGCGTCTCGACAAACAACTGCACGTTTCTGACGGCAATTGCGATCAGCCCGATGGCGACGCCGAGCGCCTTCCGTTGATCGCCGGGGATGGCGGTGCCGTCGTGGATCCCGAGGGCCCCGACGGCCACGCCGGCGATCATCGGAAAGCAGAGCACGTCGCCCTCGACGATGCCCGCGAGGCGGGCGTCGGAGAGGGTCTCCGGCGACACTGCGCGATCCGCAATCGCTTCGACCTCCTCGAACGATCGCCTGCAGGTGGCAGTCGCCTCCTGTAGAAGCATCTCCCAGCGATCGGAGCGTCGCGCCAGCACCCAGAACTCGCGCTCGCCCACGAATGCGGGCAGGTATCGCCACAACGCCTGCCGGAGCGTCGTCGGATCCAGCACGTTCGCGAGCGCCTGGCTGAAGGTCATCAGCCGCTCGAGCTCTGCCGAGCGTATCCGAGCCTGGGCGGCCTCCGCCGCGGCGGCCAGCGCCTCCGCCTTCGCCTGCTGCCGCTTGCGGGCCTCATGAAAAAGGAAGACGCCCACGAAAATCGTCAGCGCCGGGAGCAGATCGACGTGGTAGCGCTCCTGCACGTCCCACGCCGTCTCCCAGACCAGGCGGAGCGGCCGTTGAAATATCACAACGGTGCCGGCGATGAGGCCCACGACGAGCGACGCGTCGTTTCTGGTGATGAGGCGCATAATGGCTCTTCGTCTGACGCTCCGGTGACCAACTTACGGTAACCGCGACGGTTCGGTGTCGCGGCGGACCGGACACACGCGCGCGAGCAGATCGAGCGCGGTGGTGGCCGCCGCGTGGATCGCTTCGAAATCGCTGCGTCGCCGACCGCCCTCAGCGGCAACCAGCAGCTCAGAAAGGCCAAGGATGATCGCGAGTTGATTCTTGAGGTCGTGACGGTCCTTGTCGTCGCTGGTCATCGATTGGCGCCCTTCATAGGTATGCACGCGTCTCCGAAGCTGACCCTCTGTGGCTGTCCTCGATGCAATCGGCCGCGTGTTGTTTTCGCGCTCGTCGGTAGCGGCTGACGACGACAAGAACGAGAGGGCGCGATGCGGCTGGAGAATAACGCGGAGAGCGCGGAACGAGCCTTAAGAGCAATGATATTTTAGCACGTATCGTGCCATCACACAACCAGGCTCGGGTTCAGGTAGTGTCTCAGTTTGAGCACCCTCAGCTTGGTTCAGGCGCCGGCGCTTTCGCCGGCTGCTGCAAGGCTGCCACCACCATTTCGTCGGTGACCTCGGGAAACTCCGCGAAGTACTGGCCGACGGCGTAGAAGTCCTCAGGCGATTGCAGGCACACGACCTCATCCGCCTCGGCGCTGAGATCTCCGAGCGACGATGCAGGGGCAACGCCGATTGCCACGACGACCGTTCGCGGCCGGCGAGCCCGGACCGAGCGAATGGCGGCCAACATTGACGACCCGGTCGCCACCCCGTCGTCGACGATGATGACCAGGCGTCCCGCCTGGTCGATGGCTGGGTGCGTGCGCGTGTAGAGTGCCCGGCGCTTGCGGAGGACTTCGCGCTGAGTGCGAACTTCTTCCCGCAGATAGCCCACCTCAACCGTGTCGGAGTATCGTCCCTTCAGCACCGCCCCGGATTCGTCGACCGCCCCAATCGCGAGCTCCGGCTGCCCGGGCGCACGCAACTTCCGGACGAGCACCACATCGAGGTCTCCCTCAAGGGCATCGGCAATGATCCGCGCCATCGGCATCCCGCCGCGCGGCACGCCCAGCACCAGCGGGTGCTGTCCGCGGTAGGCGGCAAGCCGGCCGGCAAGCTGAATCGCGGCATCCTCACGGTTCTTGAAGCGCATCGCAATCCCCCGTTCGTGATCACACGACAAGCAACCGGATTGCCACATCGACCGGCCGGGCCGCTTTCGCATGGCGCGCGTTCTGCATCAGAATGATGTGCGGATCGGGCGTCCGAAGATGAACGAGCAAATCACGATCCTTGTGGGACCGGCGAGCCTGCGGCTGGGCGCCGAGGTCTGCGAGATCATGCGGACGGCACCGGGCGCCTATGAGTGCCGGCGCTTTCCCGATGGCGAAATCCAGATCGACATCCGGGAGTCCATCCGCGGGCGCGACGTGTTTCTCGTGCAATCGACGAGTCCGCCCGTCGAGACGCACCTGATGGAGCTCGTCCTGTTCGCCGATGCCTGCCGGCGCGCCGGAGCCGGCCGGCTGACCGGAGTGATTCCGTATTTCGGGTATGCGCGGCAGGACCGCCGCACACATCGCCGGTCGCTCGGCGCCCGCGTGGCCGCCGACCTGATTGGCACCGCGGGCTTCGATCGGCTGATGCTGGTCGACGCTCACACACCGTCGATCGAGGGGTTCTTCGGCATTCCGATTGACCATTTGACCGCCGTGCCGCTGCTGGCGCGGGCGGTCGCGCCCTCCGTGCATGAGAATTCGGTGGTCGTCGCTCCGGACCTGGGCGCCGTCAAGCGGGCGCGCGAATACGCTCGCCTGCTGCAGACGCCCATGGCGTTCATCCACAAGACGCGACTTGACGGTGAAGAGGTCGAAGCACACGGCGTCATTGGCGACGTCCGCGGCCGGCTGCCCATCATCGTCGACGACATGCTGAGCACCGGCGCGACCATCAAGGCGGCGATAGCCGCGCTGCGCGCGTCAGGCGCCGGCGAGCCGATGACCGTGGTCGTCACGCACGCGCTGGCCGTCGGCCACGCCCGCGAGATCCTGCAGAAGCTGCCGATCACCCGCCTGGTGGCCGGTGACACGGTGGCGATCGACGCGCCGGTGCCTCACCTTGAGCTCACGAGCATCGCGCCGCTCATCGCCACCGCCATTCGACGCGATCATCGTGATGAATCGCTGGCTGATTTGCGGTCGCCCGACTGACAGGAGCGCGTGTACCGGTACGCCAATCGTGACTACCCTTTGACGCACACCAGGGGTTCGACCCTCGCCACCTTGCGTGAGAGGCCTGCCCCTTCGGCCGCATCCACGACGGCGCCGACATCCTTGTAGGCACCCGGCGCTTCCTCCGCCACCCCGCGCGGCGACGGGCTCCGGATGACGATGCCGCGTGCGCCCAGCTCAGCAACGATCTGCCGGCCTTTCCACCGTCGAAGCGCCGCGTGGCGGCTCATCGCGCGGCCCGCGCCATGGCACGACGACGCGAACGAGAGCCGCTCGCTTTCGTGCGTGCCCACGAGGATGAAGGACGCCGTCCCCATCGTGCCCCCGATCAGGACCGGCTGGCCGAAGGGGCGCAAGGCGTCGGGCAGGTCCGCGTGACCGGGTCCCAGGGCCCGCGTCGCGCCCTTGCGATGAACCCAAAGCGCCTTCGATACCTTGCCGACGCGATGCTGCTCGAGCTTGCACGTGTTGTGCGACACGTCATACAGAATGGTCAAGCTGGCCGCCGGCATCATGCTGGCGAAGGCCTGCCGGACGAGGTGCGTGATGATCTGACGGTTGGCCAGCGCGCAGTTGATCGCGGCGCGCATGGCGCCCAGGTAGCGCCGGCCCAGCTCAGACTCCACCGGCGCGCAGGCCAACTCCCGATCCCCGGCGGCGGTCACCAAGGCGGGTTCGGCCACGGCCATCTCACGCAGGAACTCGGTGCCGATCTGGTGGCCGAGCCCTCTCGAGCCGCAGTGGATCGACACGAGCACGTCGTTCTGATGGAGGCCGAACCCTTCCGCGACGGCGGCGTCGTAGATCTCGGCGACCCGCTGCACCTCGAGATAGTGGTTGCCCGATCCCAGCGTGCCCATCTCGTCTTGTTGGCGCCGGCGCGCGCGCTCCGACACCCATTCGGGATGTGCGTCCGGCATGCACCCGTGTTCCTCAATCACGTCAAGGTCGCCCTTGACCCCGTAACCGTGCTGTGAGGCCCAGTTGGCGCCGCCCCGCAGCATCTCGTCGAGATCGGCGCCGCCCAGGTGAATGCGTCCGTGACTGCCGACGCCGGCCGGGACGCTGCGCGACAACTCCGCGGCCAGCTGGCGCTTCAGCGGCTCAATCGCCTCGATGGTCACACCGGTGCGGAGCGTCCGCACGCCGCAGGAGATGTCGAACCCGACGCCGCCGGCCGAGACGATGCCGCCTTCCTTGGGGTCGAACGCCGCGACCCCTCCGATTGGAAACCCGTAGCCCCAGTGAGCGTCCGGCATGGCGTACGAGGCCGTTTGAATGCCGGGCAGGGCGGCGACGTTGGTGACCTGCTCGCGGACCTTCTCGTCCATCTCGCGGATGAGCTGCTCCGACGCATAGATGATGCCGGGCACGCGCATGCGGCCGGTTGCCGGCACCCACCACTCGTACTCGGATTTTCGAACCAGCGTCGCGGGATCCATCGGCGGCGATCCTTCCGGCATTGCTCACGGTCTGCGGCACGGCAGACCTTGGTTCAGACATCGACAACGCACTGCGCGCGCCACCCGCCGTCGACGGGCGCGACGCGAAGAGCGGTCAAGGTCGCCCCCTTCACTTCCACGGCCGGTTCGTGCCGGTCGCGGTCGACATCTTCGCCCCACGCGGTGGCCCGCAGCACGCCGTCGCCGATCTCCACCGAGAAGTCGCCGAACAGCATCGATCGCACGGACATCTCGTAGATGAGGGCATTCAGCCACTCGACCAGCAGCAGCTCATCGTTAGGTGCGCGGCATTCGAGCGGCACGGCGGTCAGCGCTCGGACCAGGGCGGGGTCGGTGACGACGGCGGTCAGCGCGATCGCGGCCTGGCGAAACGCTTCGGCTTTTGTCGGGCCACTGCCGGTGACACCGATGTCCGCGTCATGAGGAAAGTGCTCCCATGACGACGCCGGCGTGTCGTCCCGGAGTTGTTGCATCACCTGGAATTTGTAGCAATCCCCGTGCCTCTCCCGACCGCGCCGCGCGCCTGCAGCCCGCGGCCGGGGACTATTTCAGACGATCGGCGGAAATCCGCAACCGGGTGGCCGACCGATGACGACAGTTGCTGTGTGCAAGGTCACTGGTGTCTGGTACCGCCCTTGCACAATCCGATGCCGAACGCCGGTACGTCACCGCGCGCCAATCAGGAGTACTGCCATGACTGTCGGAGACATCTGCAATCGAAACGTCGTGGTCGCGCCGAAGACCGAGGGGGTGATCGACGCCGCCAAGCGCATGCGCATGGCCCATGTCGGTGACGTGGTTGTCGTCGAGGAGCGCCAGGGGCGGCACGTGCCGATCGGGATCGTCACCGATCGCGACATTGTCGTCATTGTGGTCGCGGGAGATCCCGACCACATCCACTACCTGAACCTCGACGACATGATGACCGACGATCTCGTCACCGCGCATGAGCACGACAGCGTGGAGTCGGCCGTCGCGCGCATGCAGGAACACGGCGTGCGGCGTCTCCCCATCGTCGATGCCGCCGGCGCCCTGATCGGGATCCTGACCATGGACGACCTGATGCGTCATTTCGGGGAGCAACAGGGCCGGCTGGTGGAACTGATGGCCAGCGAGCAGCGTCGCGAGCGCCAGTTCCGAATCTAGATCGGCCGCGCGCGATGATCGCGTACTTCTCGATGGAGATCGGCGTGGCACCAGACGTGCCGACCTATGCCGGAGGCCTCGGTGTGCTCGCCGGAGACATGGTGCGGGCCGCCGCCGACATGGGCCTGCCCTTCGTCGCCGTCACGCTCATCCACCGCAAGGGCTATTTCCGGCAGCGCTTGGACGCGGCGGGTCATCAGCATGAGGAAGGATCGGATTGGGACGTCGCGGCCCATCTGGAGTTGCAGACGCCACATGTCACGTTGACCGTGAACGG
Organism: Acidobacteria bacterium RIFCSPLOWO2_12_FULL_67_14b; assembly: GCA_001768615.1. GTDB lineage: Bacteria > Acidobacteriota > Vicinamibacteria > Vicinamibacterales > UBA2999 > 12-FULL-67-14b. The sequence goes on from MELE01000237.1 coordinate 56,171, forward strand.
CCGTGCCGTCGTCGTCCGCGCCTGGCGCCGGCAGGTCGCCGGCATCGACGGCGTCACCGTGCCCGTGTACTTCCTCGACACCGACGTCGAGGCCAACGCCGTCGAAGACCGCGCGCTCTCGCACGCGTTGTACGGCGGAGATCAAGGCTACCGTCTGGCACAGGAAACGGTGCTGGGCGTCGGCGGCGTGCGGATGCTCCGCGCCCTCGGATACGCCAACGTGCAGCGGTTTCACTTGAACGAGGGTCACTCCGCCCTGCTCGTCGTGGAATTGCTGAGCGAACGCCTCGGCAGCCGCACCGCGGTCACCGACAGCGATGTCGAATCCGTCCGGCGATCCTGCGTCTTCACGACGCACACGCCGATCCAGGCCGCGCACGATCAGTTCCCGATGCCGCTCGTTCAACAAGTGCTCGGCGAAGGGCCGATCTCCGAAGTGCTCCACCGATGCTGTTACGGCGGCGTCCTGAACATGACATATCTGGCGCTCACCTTCAGCCACTACATCAACGGCGTGGCGATGCGGCATGGCGAGGTGTCGCGACAGATGTACGGCGGCTTCGACATCGATGCCATCACCAACGGCATTCATGCGGTGACGTGGGCTTCGCCGCCGTTCGCCGCCCTGTTCGATCGCCGCATTCCCGGCTGGCGCCGCGATAACTTCAGCCTGCGCTACTCGATGGGATTTCCGCTGCCCGAAATCTGGGACGCGCACGTGGCCGCCAAGCTGCGGCTGCTGGAACTGGTGAACCGGACGCAGCCTCACCCATTCGACCCCGCGGTCCTCACGATTGGCTTCGCCCGCCGCGCCACCGCTTACAAGCGCGCCGACCTCATCATCAGCGATCTCAACCGCCTGCGATCGGTGGCCGCGCATGGAGGCCTGCAAGTGGTGTTCGCCGGCAAGGCGCACCCGCATGACGAGGACGGCAAACACGTCATCGAGCGCGTGTTCCACGCGCGCGAGGCGCTGCGAGATCAGGTTGCCATCGCCTATCTCGAGGACTACGACATGACCATGGCGGCCCTGGTCACCGCGGGATCGGATGTGTGGCTCAACACACCGCAGCGCCCACTCGAAGCGTCGGGCACCAGCGGCATGAAGGCGGCGCTGAACGGCGTGCCAAGCCTGAGCGTGCTCGACGGGTGGTGGCTGGAAGGCCGGGTCGAAGGCGTCACCGGTTGGGCGATCGGCCGCGATGGCGGCGGGTCCCCTGACGGGCCCGCGGCGAGCAGGTCGGACGCGACGGCGCTTTACAACACCCTGGAGCAATCCGTCCTGCCGTTGTTCTACCAGCGGCACGACGCGTTCGTCGATGTGATGCGCCACGCGATTGCGCTGAACGGCTCGTTCTTTACCGCTCAACGCATGGTCCAGGAATACGCGCTGAAGGCGTACGGCCCGGAAGCGGATCGACAGTGACTGGCCAAATGTCCCCAACTGTCGCTGCCGTCGACGATCAGGTCCTGGCCGTGGTTGCCGCTCTCGTCAACGAACTGGGAGGAGGCGGCGCCGGCAAACATCCGAGCCTGGACGACTCCCTCGACCGTGACCTGGGGATCAGCAGTCTCGAACGCGTCGAGCTGCTGCTCCGGCTCGAACGGGTGTTCGGCGTCCGCCTGGCCGATTCGGTCATGGCCGAAGCCGCGACGCCGAAGGACCTGGTGAGCGCCATTCTTCGCGCTGCGCCCGCCGGGACCGCCACCGAAGCGGTGCCGTCGCCGGCCGCCATGGCGAAGGCAACACCATCGCCGACATCGATCCCGGCCAACGCTCGCTCGTTGGTCGAAGCGCTGCGCTGGCATGCTGAGCGTGCCCCTGATCGCATTCATATCCACTTACGCAAGGACGACGGAACGGAGGTACCCGTCACGTACGGCGAGCTCTTCACGGCGGCAACCGCGATGGCCGGAGCGTTGCAGGCACTCGGGGTCGCCAAGGGCGATCGCGTGGCCTTGATGCTACGGACCGAACGCGCCTTCTTTGACACGTTCTTCGCCACGCTCATCATCGGCGCCGTACCCGTTCCGTTGTATCCACCGGTGCGGGCGTCGGATCTGCTCGCCTACACGCGCCGCCAGCAGGGCATTCTCCGTAATGCCGAAGCGCGCGTACTCATCACGTTCGCCGAGGCCGAACGACTGGCCGCGCTGATGCGCGGCCCGGTGCCGTCGCTTGTCACCATCACGACCGCTGAGCGTCTTTCCGGCGGCGCCGGCCCCGCCGGCTGGCAGTCGGCAGAGCCAAACGACGCGGCTCTGATTCAGTACACGTCGGGGAGCACCGGCGATCCGAAGGGCGTCGTGTTGTCGCACGCCAACCTGCTCGCGAACGTGCGGGCCCTTGGCGAAGCGCTCGAGATTCATTCGGACGATGTCGGCGTGAGTTGGCTGCCGCTGTATCACGACATGGGGCTGATCGGCATGTGGCTCGGTGCGATGTACTTCGGCGTACCGGTTGCCATCATGTCGCCACTGGCCTTTCTGGCGCGACCGTCGCGATGGCTATGGGCAATTCACGCGCACCACGCGACGATCTCGGCAGCGCCCAATTTTGCGTTCGACCTCTGTGCGCGCAAGGTCACCGACGACCAGACGGTCGGCCTCGATCTCGGCAGCTGGCGAGTGGCGGTAAACGGATCGGAAGC
>MELE01000237.1:58905-59880 GCA_001768615.1 Acidobacteria bacterium RIFCSPLOWO2_12_FULL_67_14b
CGCGCCCAGGATCGACCGCATCGCCCGTGAGCCGTTCGCACGGACCCGCGAAGTCCGGCCGGCGTCCGCCGGCGATCCGCGCGCGCTTCGTCTCGTATCCTGCGGCGCAGCGTTGCGCGATCACTCGATTCGGATCGTTGACAGGTCCGACCGGCCGCTCTGCGAAGCGAGCGAGGGCCGCATCCAGTTTCGCGGTCCGTCAGTGACCCGCGGGTATTTCCGAAACGTGGACGCAACCAACGCCGCCATGCACGATGGCTGGATGGACTCGGGCGACGTCGGATACCAGTCCGGCGGCGAGCTGTTCGTCACGGGACGCGAAAAAGACCTCATCATCCAGGCCGGCCGCAACATCTGCGCCGACGAGGTCGAGGCCATCACGTCCACGGTGTCCGGCATCCGTCCCGGTTGCGTGGCCGCTTTCGGGATCCCCGACCCGGCCACCGGAACCGAACGCCTGGTCGTGGTCGCAGAGATGCGGGCGTCCGACGGCGGCGGGCGCGAGGCCCTGCAGCGCGCCGTGCGCGATCGCCTCGTCGATGGCATCGGGAGCCCGCCGGACGTGGTCGTGATCGCCGATCCGCACACCGTGCTCAAGACACCGAGCGGCAAAATCCGCCGCGGCGCCACGCGCGACGCCTACCTGAAGGGCACGCTCGGCGCGCAGCGTTCGGTGGCGGCCCAACGCGTGCGGCTGATCGCGAACGCGTTTCACGCCCGGGCGCGCACGTTCGCCGGCATGCTCGGGGCCGCGGTGTTCACGATATGGATCCTGCTCGTGGTACTGGCGTCTCTGCCCGTGTTGTGGGCGTATCTGTCGTTGCGTCGTCCGGGACCGCACGCGAATCGCGCGACCAGGCGCTGGTGCCGCCTTGCGCTCGCGGCGTGCGGCCTGCGGCCGCGGGTCGTGCGCCTCGACGAGACGCGTGCGCTGGACGCGGGAATCCTCATTGCCAATCACGCCAGCTACCTCGA
>MELE01000238.1:0-269 GCA_001768615.1 Acidobacteria bacterium RIFCSPLOWO2_12_FULL_67_14b
GAACCGCTCGGCGCCGCGCTGGCGCGGGAGCTCGATCGACACGTTCGGCATGGATGCGAGGACGATCGCGAAGGGTGGATCGCCGTCTTCAGCGGGGCGGCGGCTATCTCCGACGATCCGCGCCTGTCCCGCGCGGCCGCCGATCTTCTGGACGGCGCTCGAACGCGATGGTCGAGCCGCGAACCGCGTGTCGTCGACGAGGTCATGCGCTCGGTGGAAGCGTGTCTGTCGAGCGTGAATCTGCGGGAAGCGCGTGAACTGGCGGCCGA
>MELE01000238.1:365-3071 GCA_001768615.1 Acidobacteria bacterium RIFCSPLOWO2_12_FULL_67_14b
CCTCTCCGATCACGTGCGTTCGGCGTCGGCCTTGCTGACCGCGTACGTGCTGACCGCACGGCTGCCTTATGCGATGCTCGCCGACGAGCTGATGCAGTCGGTGCTGCGGACGCCGCCCGAAGAACCTGACGGCCGCGACGTGCCTGTGGCGCTCAACTGCGAGATGGCGCGCGTGTTTTGCCGCCTCGCGGCGCTCCATCGCGATGGCGAGTACCGCCGGACGGCGGTTCTGTCCGTCGACGAAGACTACGCGGCGGATGCGAAGCGCACATTGACCGCACTGGCGCCCTCGGTGCGCGAAGAGGGCGTCGACGCGGCGCCGTTCGGGCTCGCACTCGCCGAATGGCTCAATCTGCAATAAAATCTGCGTCACATGCCCTTAGACCGCGCCACGCTGATTCCCGCGCTGAAGAATGTCGCCACGCAACTGCGCATCGATTCGATCCGGTCGACGTCGGAGGCCGGGAGCGGCCATCCGACCAGTTGCGCGTCGGCAGCCGATGTCATGGCGGCGCTGTTCTTCGCCGAGATGCGATTCGATCCGCAAAATCCCCGCCATCCCGGAAGCGATCGCTTCATCTTGTCGAAGGGCCATGCCGCGCCAATTCTCTACGCCGCGTGGGCTGAAGCCGGCGCGTTCGATCGCGCCGAGCTGCTGAAGCTGCGGCGAATCGACTCGGACCTCGAAGGCCATCCGACGCCACGGCTGCCGTTTGTCGACGTGGCGACGGGCTCGCTCGGCCAGGGCATCTGTGCGGCGATCGGCACGGCGCTGAATGCGCGCCGGATCGAGTCGGACTACAGGACCTACGTGCTGCTCGGCGACGGCGAATCGGCGGAAGGTTCCGTGTGGGAGGCGGCTGACGTCGCCGCCATCGACAAGCTTGACAACCTGTGCGGCATCACCGACGTCAACGGGCTTGGTCAAAGCCGGGCGACGATGTGGCAGCACGACATGGAGCAGTTCGCGCGGCGCTGGCGCGCCTTCGGGTGGCATGCGATCGTCATCGACGGCCACCACATGGCTGCGATTCTCGACGCGCTCGACGAGGCGCGGCGCACCAAAGGGCAGCCGACGATGATCCTGGCCCGCACGATCAAGGGCAAAGGCGTGTCGTTCGTCGAAGGGAAGGACGGCTGGCACGGCAAGGCATTCAAGAAGGGTGAGGAGCTCGACCGTGTGCTGGCCGAGCTCGAGAAGCAATTCGTGCCCGAAGCCGACGTCGTCAAAGCCGACCTCGCGCGCCAGATTCCCAAACCGCCGGCCATGCCGAAAGAGAACGGGACGCCGAAATCGGCGGCGCCGCCGGCCTACAAGATCGGCGACAAGGTCGCCACGCGCGAGGCGTACGGCACGGCCATCGCGAAGCTCGGCGAGGCTGACGCTCGCGTGGTGGCCCTCGACGCCGACGTGAAGAACTCGACCTTCAGCGACAAGTTTGAAAAGGCGCTGCCGGATCGCTTCTATCAGAACTTCATTGCCGAGCAGGTGATGATCGGCGCCGCCATGGGGCTGGCGGCCCGCGGCGCCATTCCATTTCCCTCGACCTTCGCCTGCTTTCTCGCCCGCGCGGCCGATTTCATCCGCATGGCCGCCATCAGCCAGGTCGGGATCAAGATGGCCGGCTCGCACGCGGGGGTGTCGATTGGCGAGGATGGTCCGTCGCAGATGGCGCTCGAGGATCTCGCGATGTGCCGGGCGCAGCCGAACATCGCCGTCTTGTATCCGTGCGACGCCGTCAGCGCCGAGCGGCTCGTCACGCTGGCGGCCTATCATCCCGGTCCTGTTTACATCCGCACGAGCCGTCCGCAAACGCCGGTCACGTACTCGAACGACGAGACGTTTTCGATCGGCGGCCTGAAGGTGCTCCGTCAGAGCGGCGAAGACGTCGCCACCGTCATTGCCGCGGGCGTTACCGTCTTCGAGGCGCTCAAGGCACACGAGGCGCTCAAGGCCTCGGGCACGTCAATCCGCGTCATCGATCTGTACTCGGTCGCGCCGGTGGACAAGGACGCGCTCGTGGCCGCCGCACGGGCGACCGGCGGGCGCCTGATTACGGTTGAAGATCACTACGCCGCGGGCGGTATCGGCGATGCGGTGGCCGAAGCGGTGGCCGATGCCGGCTTTGAGGTGCATCGGCTCGCCGTGCGGGAGATTCCGCGCAGCGGCAAGCCCGACGAGCTGCTGGATCGATTCGGCATCTCGGCGAGGCACATCATGGAGGCGGTTCGAGCAGTGGCGCTGGTCGACGCGTAAGAAAGCACTACCACGCCACAAGCACTACCACAACACAAGCACTACCACGGAGGACACGGAAAGCAGACAGAGGGCACGGAAACACATGTTGTTCTCCGTGACCTTCGTTTGGAGTTTCAGATCCGTGACCTCTGTGGTAGCGCTTTTACTCGGGAGGGATCGGCGGCATCGCTCGTTTATGCTCGCTCCCGCGCGTCAGCCGCTCGATGCGCATCGCGAGCGCGGGCGACACGGCCTGCGGACCTTCCTCCACATATCGCTCGAGCTCCGCGTACGTAAATCCCATTTCGTCCTCGTCGAGCTGGCCGAGCCACAGACCTGCGCCTGGCGGCCGATCGATGATGGCGCGAGGCACGCCAAGCTCCTTCGCCATCTCGCGGACCTCGCGCTTCAGTAGACCGCCGATCGGCAGCAGATCGGCGCCGCCGTCGCCGTACTTCGTGAAGTAC